>NZ_JBVBEF010000016.1:0-116537 GCF_055456055.1 Bradyrhizobium sp. LeoB3 | reverse complement strand
CCCTGAGGATGGGCGGCACGATCAACTGGGGATTTTTCAAACGGCACTTCTGGGGAGAATTACTCAGGCATCTACAGTATTGGATGGCGTGTCTCTTGAAGCTTTCGAACAGAATTGGGAAAAGCGCCGGCTGGTTGAACGCGGAATTGAAATCATCTCCGAAGCGAGTCGTCATCTCACGGACGACATAAAAGGAGCGACGAACCGAAATTCCGTGGCCAAAAAGTAGCAGGGATTGGCAATGTTCTTCGTCATGCTTACGATCACGTCGCGCCAGATATGCTTTGGAAGCTTGCACAGGACGATCTGGCGGAAATCGAAAAAGTTTGCCGTGAGGAGTTGGTCGTAGCTGAGGAGGATCCAAGCACCTGATCACGGTCTCAGCCGTCATCCATGGCGCAGGGCATTTTGAGAGGCGCGTGCTTTGCCGATCTCGGTTTTAGGACCGGTGATCCTGAAATCCTGGCGCTCATCAAGGGCGTCTTGGTCCAGGAGGGTATCCCTCGACGAAAACGGTGGGGGCGAGTGTCCGTCCCCGGCGGTCCGACGACGGCAAAACCGCAAGGAAATGGCGGATTGGTCCTTACCGATCGGTCGGCCTAAGGATTCGCGTGGGAAAAAGCGTCAGAATATGCCCAGGCGCTTTTTGGATCTTGCATTCATTTTGAGGGCACCCGATTTGTCTCGGTAGTATATGCCGCCCGCAACGGAAGCTTTTCGAACAGGTTTCTTCGACATCGCAACGACGTCTAACCAGCCATCATCATTGAATATTGGTTCTGGCACGCCGCTCGCCGCAAGCAGAAAATCATAGTTTAGCGAATCGGTCGCCTCCTTGAGCATCCGAAATTCGAGATCACTCATCCCGGCAGGCTTTTCCTGAAGGTCGCCGTGCTTGTGCTCGAGTTTCAGAAGATGGCTCAAATTCCCTACGATTCGGCGGAAATCCGACTTTCGCTGGCGGCGCCCGAGTGCGGCAGGGGAGACAAACAGTTGCGACTCTTCATCGAAGGCACTTTTGAAGAGCGAAGATGCCCGCGATTACGAGAGGTTGCGCGCCGCTATTGAGCGCGAAATGGATCGCAAGAGCATTTTTGATAGGATTAGGGTTCAAGACTTGACAGATAAGGTCTGGGAAGAGCGAAAACGCAGTCAGGCCGCACTGATCGAAAGTGCGATGGTGCAATCGTTGGCCATGTTGTTGGCTCCTCAATACGGTGAAAATCTCGAAAAATGCGTTGGAGACCGCTCAGAATTATTACAGCGGCGTTCCGTCCGCAAGGTCGCCGCGAGCTCGCTCTGAAGGGCTGCGCTCGCCGCGGCTGTTTCTGCCTTCAACGTCATCACGTCGGTCTGGTCGGAACGTGTCACGACCAGGCGCAGCCGCGCGAGCTCTGGATGGCGTTTGCCGATCTCGGCGATCTGTTCGGGCCGCACGAACATGCCTTTGACCTTGGTCGTCTGATCGGCGCGCCCCACCCAGCCCTTGATGCGCATATTGGTGCGACCAGGCCGGGGTGCGCATTCACGGAGCGTTAACGGGACTCCAGATTTAAATACTCAAATCGATTGATTAAATCCTGCTGCCGTCGTAGGGATATTCGACTGTTCACCTGCGGTCATCGAGCGGCCGCGGGCAACGGACAACGCGAGCTAGCAGTTCCCGTTGCGTCCTCATTCGACGCATGATGGTGATACAATGTAGCCCGCCCAGGGTTCGGCTGAACAAGGGGGGCTTTGATGTCGCCAGACTTCAATTCCGGAATGTCCGAACAGCGCGTCGATGAATGGCTCGGGCTCATTCGCCGTTTTCTGCAGATTCTCGCCGCGCGCAAGAAACTTCAGTTCTCCCGAAGGGTGTCTATCGGCGATCTCCTCACGGAGCGAGGGGATAACGCGGCCGCCTATGGCTTCGGCGAGGGTACCACGATGTACGACAATGTGCTCGTACTTGGAGACGTCCGGGTCGGCCGGCATACGTGGATCGGACCCGGTTGTATCCTGGACGGTTCGGGGGGAGGTTTGCAGATCGGCGATTGGTGCTCGATCTCCGCTGGCGTTCAAATCTATACGCATCACACCGTCAATCGCTCTATCTCGCTCGGAGAGAAGCCGGTCGACTACGCTCCGACCAAGATTGGAAGCGGTGTCTATATCGGGCCGAATTCCATCGTTCAGATGGGCGTGACTGTTGGCGACAAAGCCATCATTGGTGCGAACTCCCTGGTCAATCGGGACGTGCCGGCGGGTGCCAAGGTATTCGGATGCCCGGCCCGTATGCGAGAGGCTGCGGAGTCACCCGCTGGGGACGTGGGCTGCGGCGCTAACCCTTCTCGCGCTTCTGCCGGTTCTGTCGATTAGGTCTGCCGACGGCGTAGCGCTTGCTCGAAATAGAGCATCGCGCGGCCAAAGAATATGCCGGCGCTGCCGCCCGCCATCTTTTCAATGGCGTCCACCAGTCGCGCATGGCGATCTACGGTCACAAGTTGCATGAGTTCAAGGAGCGCAGCACTACCAATGACGACGAACCACACGAACATGACGTGGCGCGGGTAGGCCAGGTGGAAGAGGAACCCGACGGTCGCAAATGCGGCAATATGTTCCAGGCTGGTTGGGGCCGGGAGCGTCGGCCGCGCGCCGATTGGCGACACTGAAGCATAGGCAAGAAAGCACAGGAGCGCCCAAGCAGCGATCGCGGCGAGTTTCTGAGGCATGAGGGGCATTGGCCCTTAAAGAAAATCCCGGAGGCGAGCGATTTCGATGATCTGTTCGGCGGACAAAGCGGCTGTCACAAGCTGCGTTTGCGGTTCAGTACCTATCTCGTAGAGATGGCGTTGGTGCGCAGGCTTGGCCAAGAATGCCGCAATACATGCGTCCAAAGAGCCCTCGAACAAAAGGTATGGTTCAGGCCAGCAAGGTCTCTTTGCGCGCTCATTCTCAATCGAAGGCCATTTCCTCAGTGTCGCGGTTGCGCTGAAATCGACGGGGACGGACTGCAAGGATGCAATATGTGCATCCGCCTCGCGCGTCGGGTGCGGTGTCGGTGCGGTTGTTTCCACCACTCTAATCATGGGGCCAGTCGAAGCCGGACGGGCCGGGATCCATGCCCGAAGAGGCGTTGAATGTCTTGACCTCACCTTTGCCGGCGGTTCCAGTCGTCGAGTCATCGCGCGGAGGCTTCGGAAGTTCGATCGAGCCTGGCGGCATCATTTCTCTCCATGCCCAAATCTTGGCCGTAACGCCACCCCGCAGATTGCAGATGCTGCGCTGCGACACTGTTCTTCTCCGATGTTTTAGCTGCGTTGCACCGTCGCCCAGGCTGCACCTCCTTAAATAGCAGCGGCCGCTCGCAGCATGGTAGCCAGCTCCAACAAAATTAAATATATTTAAATATGGGAAGATTTAAAAGAGAATAATGGGTACTTGGCGGGCCGCCCGTACAGCCTGAATTGAAATTGAGCCCCGAGCAGCCGGCATCGTGTGGCGGTGCTTACCGCATGGTGACGGTTGAGCGCGCAATGTTCGACATTGCGCACCGTCCGACACGCGTCAAGGCCGCGCGGCAGCTCGGTCGGCGGGGCGATTGTGTTTTCCGCTCCCGTGGTGGTGATGCGAGCGCGGAATCGGAAAGCTGGAGTGCCGCCGGGCTCCGCCTGCGCACTCTAAAGGCTGGTCTTAAGATCGAAGGGCCAGCTCAAGCGCGTGTGAGAGTCCAGCGTCTCGCTCAGGTAGAAAGATCAAAAAGGATTGCGGAGCTTTGTTAACAAGGGCCATCACATAGCAGTGTTCAGAGCGATGATTACGGGCATGCTAGAGGAACAATGCGAGAAGGCGATGCTCGCAGTAGTCTTTATTTTGAGGTGGGAATCCATTGGTGGTTGACCCGCGGTTCCGCCCTCACTAGGATATCATATAGTTAAAACAGCTCATACTTCTCGAATTAAGTGAGCCGAAAATTCCATGCAGGGGTCATGGGCCGAGATAGTTCTGGGCCTGGTGCAGCGGTATTCTGATCTTCGAGACCCTTCGGAGGAAACCATTTGTTTGGTGCCTTCGGAAGAAATCGCTTGAATGTGCGCTTCGCTCAATTGACCTCGCAGTGCAATCGGATATGAGCGGTTCGACTGTTAAGTGGCGATGCGATCGAAACAACGTTGTTGCGGCGCTCTGCCGTGGAGCGCCGATGGGTGTCCAATAGCGATCAAGGAAGCGGGCTCGGATCGCGATGATCCTGGTAGCGGAAGGTTGGTTTAACGCGACACGACCGGCGAACGAGGTCAAATTGATACGCGGTTACCGCTATGAAAATCACGTTGCACCGCATCTAACACGCACGGCTAGCTTGCGCGGATAATGACTAACATTCTACCTGGAGCAAGGGCGTTAGCGACCCTTTCGGTGTTTCGCCTCTCGTTTCTGACTGTGGGTATTTATGATAATTGTGATGCTGCTCGAGCCGAGTCTTCGGCTATGTCGGGTGGCGGATCCGGCCGCTAGCTGCCGGCCCGAGCGCGTTTAGGCGGGAAGATGAAGAAGCACTCTCACGAGGAGATATTGTTGAAGCTCGTTCGAGCAGACGAGCTTGCGCGAGCGGGCAATTCCCAAGTGGAGATTTGCAAGGCGCTCGGGGTAAGCGTGATGACGCTTCATCGTTGGCGGAAACTGCCTCTGCGCGGGACTGATGCGGTCGTTCCGTCCGAACCTGCGGGTGAAGGGAAGGTGCCGGCCAACTCGCCAACGATTGATGAAATGCGCCGTGTGCTGGAGGAACTCACGCTCGAGAACCAGCGGCTGCGGAAGATCGTCACGGATCTCCTGCTGGAGAAGATGCGGCTCGAAGAAGCTTCGGCCGAGGCCTTTCCCGTTAGCCAGGCGCGCAAGGCCTGATCAATCCTTGTTGAGCCCTCGTGACCGCAGCTAGCTGATCTTCCACTGGGGCGACAATCGCAAACACCATGGCGGGGCTTCCGGCAGCCAAAGGGCTTGCCGGCACGGCTGAGCGTTGTTGCGGGAACGGGTGTCGGATGTTGCAATGATCCGAACGCTTGATTGACCGTGTACAAACTCGCTCCGAGCGGCCGGTACATATGTCGCGGACGCTTTTCGTAGACATCGCGCGCGATCGTCGGCTTCGGCGGGAGTGGTGGAAATCGCGCTAGTGCTGTCCAACCGCCCATTCTACTGCGTCTGCGAGCTGTTGGATCTCCTGATCCGCCGCGTCTCCGGGCATGAAGCTCGCGACCGATTGACCGCTTGTAAAGGAGCGGACGAATGCGGAGCGACTGGCGATGGGAGGCGCGACGATCTCACCGAACTCGTTCAACTCCTCGACCAGTTGTCGGCCCTCCAGGGTGCGGCGATCGAGACGGTTAGGAACCAGAATGACCTTAATCGCATCGCGCCGGCGCTCGCGTGCCGCATCGATGATGGCGAGCGTCTGTGCGGTCGCGTCGAGATCAAGTCCGGAGGGGGTGCAGGGGACCAGGATCAGGTTTGCCAGGGCGATCGACGCACCCATTTCGCGCGCGTTCGGGGCGGTGTCGATCACCACGAGACCGGCCTGGATATTTCGCACCTCCTGGGCCCAGGCGGATACGGTGGTGCCTTCCAGAGCCATTTCGTAAACGGGGAATTCCAGATTGCCCGGCTCGGCCCACTGCGAGGCGGAGCGCTGCGGATCGCTGTCGACCAGCGCGACGTCGTGACCGCGGCGCGCCAGCTCGGCCGCGATACAGACCGCAATCGTGGTCTTGCCAACCCCGCCTTTTCGCTGGGTAACAGTAATGGTCCTCCGCATTGGTATGGGAGAGGTCATGCGGCGCCACACTAACGAATCTTCACATTTCAAAGCAAAATCAGCCAGTTACACTATCACTACCTAACGCATTTCGACAATTGGCTTCTTCATTGCATCTCCCGGGATGTTCGATCATGGCCTGTCTGATCTTCACGCATACCTCATCTGCAGATTCCGTATGGTTGTAGTCGCGGATTATGCCGAAATTACCCGAAAAAGCGCCCTTCGAGGGCGGACTCGGATCGCTGACCCGGCGATTAACAATGGCGTGACATTGAGCTCAAATCTGAGTTAATCGCGCGTGAATTTAATCCTTGACTTCGATTGTGCAGCGCGACTAACAATGGCTTAACAAACGACGCGATGCACCTTAACATTGAACATGGTTGTGTCGGGTTAAGTTAGGCCTCTTCACTCTCGTTGTAGTTGTAGCACCTTCAACTTGCAGCACATTGGCGCTGACCGGCGTGTCAGCTGATCGGTGAAAAATCTTGGAATCTTGCCAGAGGGTACCATGGCCGTTACCTACTTGACGAAGACTGAGTTGGGTCAATTTCTCCACCACAGCGGCAACAACATCGAATCGAGTGTCAGATCGGCATTGATCGATTCGCTAGAGCAGAGCGGTGTGTTCAACGATGGGGGAGAGGATGGCACCAGGGGATGGTTTCAATCCGGACCATTTGCCGGTGGGCCGGTCGCTCCCACCATTCAGGTGCTGGATGTTAAAACCTCCACGACAGTCGACACGACCCCCAATCTGAAGGCGATCATCCTCGATGACGCCGGCGGCAAAACGCTTAACGTGACCGGTGCCGACAACGACGTATTCGTTGCAATGGGGAAGGGCTCCGACACCGTGCACCTGCACGATAGTGGCGATGATACGGTCTATGGCGGTGGCGGTAACGACCTGATCACCGGCGGACACGGCAACAGCTCGCTGTTTGGCGGTGCCGGCAACGACAGCATCTATGGCGGCACCGGCAACGACACGCTGGATGGCGGTAGCGGCAACGACTACCTGTTGGCTGGCACCGGTGCCCAGTCGCTGGTTGGCGGCGATGGCAACGATCTGATCAGGGATCTCACGTCCGGGCACAGCACGCTTTCGGGCGGCAGCGGCAATGACACCTTGGTCGGCGTGCAGGGCGATGTTTTCGAGGGTGGCAGCGGTAACGATCAGATCTGGCTCTATGGTGGCGCTGCGGGTGTGAACTCGACGCTGCAGGGCGGAGACGGCAACGATACCTTCCACATCCAGTCGCACTCCGGGAACGATACGATCATTGGTGGCAACGGCAACGATACCGTCGACTTTGCGGATCGTTCCTTCTTTGATGTCACCAAGATTGACGTTGATGCGAGCACGTCAACTTATACGCTCCACTTCAGTGACAACCAGACGGTTGCGGTCAGCGGAGTTGAAGATCTTCACTTCAACGACCAGGTCGTCACTCTGCCGAAACTCTAACTCGGCTGCTGAAGGTTATGCTGGTGAAGGCCCCGCTTCCGCGGGGCTTTTGCTTTTGTGATCAGAAGATGAGTCCAGGTGCGATTTACGCCTTTGTCAGGCCACATCGATCAGATGATGTCGTTTACACTTGATTTCGTATTGTTCTCACCCTCGTCCGATTGCGTCAGGAACCAGCCTTGTCCGCCAGTATGAAGCGCTTGCTCAATGCGGGCTCCGGCCCCGGACCTGCCCGCCGAATTGCTCGAATGGTTGGCGAGCAAGGTTGGGAGGAAGTGCGCTTCGACATCGATCCGGAAGTCAAGCCGGACGTTCTCGGCTCAATCCTTGATCTCGGCGGTTCCTTCGAGCCGCAATTATTCGATGCTGTCTGGTCGTCGCATGTGCTCGAGCATCTCTATGCGCACGAGGTCTTTCCAACGCTGCGTCAGTTCCATCGGGTCTTGAAACCCGACGGGTTTGCCTTGATCACAAGCCCGGATATCGAATCAGTCGCTCAATTCATTGTCGAGCACGGGATTGCCGCCGTCGCCTACAATTCGCCGGCGGGTCCGATCAGACCGCTTGACATGCTCTACGGCCATTCGCGCGCCATCGAGGAGGGGCATGTCTATATGGCCCATCGTACCGGATTTACGGCCGAGCGCCTTGGCAACCTGCTGTTGATGGCAGGCTTTCCGACCGTATCGATAACAACGGAAAATTTTGAAGTTTGCGCGCTCGCGC
The DNA here is from genome assembly GCF_055456055.1 of Bradyrhizobium sp. LeoB3. Lineage (NCBI taxonomy): Bacteria > Pseudomonadati > Pseudomonadota > Alphaproteobacteria > Hyphomicrobiales > Nitrobacteraceae > Bradyrhizobium > Bradyrhizobium sp. LeoB3. The sequence goes on along the minus strand of NZ_JBVBEF010000016.1, from coordinate 108,540 downwards.
TGATGCCCGAGGCCGATAGCGAGGGCATCCAGAGGACTTTGTTAGAAACGGGCTTCAATTTTCAGGAGGCGTCGGCCTAGACGCTCATCATGGTTTCGGTTCGGCTGGCAGTGCAACCTACAGTCGATCGCTGCGAGTATTCGCCATCACGCGAAATGTTAGTGTTCCTGTCGTTTTTGTTGTATATATGTTAGTGCTAAGAAGGTCGCGCAGCGGTGTGTCCGTAGCGGATCGTAACGGACGCTCATAACAGATACATGGACTGAGCTTTCATGATCATCCAAGCGGTCGCCGAGAATACTGATGCGGATCCAGTGGCTCCGTCCGCGCTCGGGTGTCTGATCATCGTCGCTCGACAGCACGGGCTTCATCTCACCTCAACGCAGCTTATCAAAGACAACCTGCTGACCGATCAGGAAGTGACGCCCGATCAGCTCGTCCGCTGCGCGGAAAAGGCGGGAATGCGGGCGAAGCTCGTCAAGCTTGATTGGGATGGGCTTTCGCATCTGAAAAAGGCGCTCCCCGCCATCGTTCGGCTGCGCAACGGAAGTCACATGGTGCTGTTGCGTGTCGATGGAGATGCCAACAATACGCGCATTATCCTGAGGGATCCGAATGCAGCGGAAGATGCGCTTCTTGTGATCGACCGGCCGCGCTTCGAGGACATCTGGTCCGGGGATGTCGTCCTGGTCAAGCGCAACTATGAGATCTCCGACGAATCGCAGCCGTTCAGTTTCGGCCTCGTGGCCGCGTTGCTGTTCCGTGAGCGTCGCATGGTTCGGGACGTCGCAATCTCCGCGCTGATCCTCGGATTTCTTGGTCTGGCGCCGATCATGTTCTGGCGGCTGCTGTCGGACAAGGTGATCTTCTACAAGGCATACAACACCTTCTACGTGCTATGCCTCGCGATGCTGGTGATCATCGCCTTCGAGGCGGCATTCTCGTTCTTGAGGCAGTTTCTGGTTCATCGCCTGACGACCAGGCTTGACGTGAAGCTATCCACCTACGTCTTCGAAAAGGTTCTCAACCTTCCCATCGACTATTTCGAGCAGACCGCTGTGGGTCTGGTGGCGCGCGACATCCGCGAAGTGTTCCGCATTCGCTCCTTCCTGATGGGACAGTTGTTCGGCACGATTCTGGATTCCACGACACTTTTCTTCTTCCTGCCCGTGATGTTCTTCTTCAGTCCGGTCATGACCTTGGTGGTCCTGGCAGCGTCGGGATTGATCGTCGCATGGCTTATCTTGATGTTGCCGACCTACCGCAAGGCGTCGGCCGCTGTCCTTGCGGCGGAAGGTGCGCAGGGCGCCTTTCTGGTTCAGACGCTCAACGGCATCCGGACGGTGAAGTCGCTCGCGCTCGATGCGCGGCAGCGCCATATGTGGGACGTGCTGGTCGCTCGCGTCGCCAGGGCCCGGCTTGCGGAAGGCATGACCGGAAACGCGATCCAGGCTGTCGTACGTCCGGTGGAGCGGCTGGCAGTAAGCGGTTCATATGCGCTTGGCGTCTATCTCGCGCTTGTCAGCAACGATCCCGTCTTCATTGGAGCGCTGTTTGCCTTTCTGATGCTGTCGCAGCGCGTGTCGGGTCCGCTGATGCAGATGGCGCAGCTGATCAATCAGTATGACGAAGCGCGAAGCGCGGTCGCTACCGTCGCCAACCTGGTCAACCAGCCTGCGGAAGAGGGACGCTCCGGACAGGGCGTCCGCTCGCCGCTTGTGGGCAGAGTGGAGTTTTCCGGCGTCACCTTCAAATACAAGGGCGCGGTCTCGCCGACGCTGAACCGCATCTCCCTTGAAGTGCCTCAGGGGACCACGCTTGGCGTGATGGGCAAAAGCGGTTCCGGCAAGACCACGCTCACGCGCTTGTTGCAGCGGCTCCATTCGGACTATGACGGATTGATCAAGATCGATGGCATCGACGTTCGCGAGTACGACGTCGACCATCTGCGCCGTAACGTCGGCGTCGTGTTGCAGGAGAACTTCCTGTTCAGCGGCACGATCCGGGAAAACATCTGCGCGGCCAAGCCGGATGCGACCTTTGACGACATCGTCAAGGCGGCCAGACTCGCGGGCGCGGAAGAGTTTATCGACAAGCTGCCCCGCGGCTACGAAACGCAGATCTATGAAGGTTCGCCCAATCTCTCGGGAGGGCAGCGGCAGCGGCTCGCGATCGCGCGTGCGCTCATCGTCAACCCGCCGATCCTGATTCTCGACGAAGCGACCAGCGCGCTCGACGCCGACAGCGAGGCGATCGTGAACGCCAACATATCGCGGATCGCGCATGGCCGGACGCTGATCATCATCTCGCACCGGCTGTCCTCGCTAACGACGGCCGATGCCATTCTGGTGCTCAATCGCGGCGTGGTCGACGACATCGGGCGCCATGAGGAGCTGTTGGAGCGCAACGACATCTACAGTTCGCTTTGGTACCAGCAGAACACGCATTTGGTGCCCGCGAACCGGAACGACAGGCCGAATTTCCGGAGTCCGACCCTTGTCTCCTAATCAAGCCTCGCTCGCTACCGTTCGCCAATTCCAATCGGAGACCGATGCGATCCGGGAGGAAGCCGAGCCGCTGGCCGCGCGGGCCACGCTGTTTGTACTTTCTGCGTTCCTGGTCGCGATCGTCGCGATCCTGGGCCTGACGCGAATCGATCGCGTCATCACCAGTTTGAACGGCAAGATTGTGCCGGCCGGTCAGGTCAGCGTTCTACAGGCGCTGGATCCCTCGATCATCAAGACGATCGATGTGCGGGAAGGAGAGCAGGTGCAGCCGGGGCAGTTGCTCGCCACGCTCGATGCGACGTTCACGTCGGCCGATCTGACCCAAGCGAGATTGCAGATCGCGAGCCTCGAAACGCAAGTGGCGCGCGATGAGGCGGAGCTGAAGCAGCAGCCGCTCATATTCGCGGACAAGTCGGACCCTGACTTCCAGAAATACGCAGCGCTGCAGAAGGCGCTCTACGATCAGCGGATGGCGCAATATACCGCCCAGCTCAACAGTTTTGAATCGAAGATCAAGCAGACCCAGGCGACGATTGAAAAGCTTCGCGGCGATGATGCCAGGTATCGGCAGCGCGATGAGGTTCTGCAGAAGATCGAAACAATGCGCACGACGCTTGCCGAGCACGGAACCGGCTCGCAGCTCAACATGTACATCTCCCAGGACACTCGGCTGGAATTGCTGCGGACGTTGGAGAACACGCACAACAGCCTGATCGAAGCTCAAAATACGTTGGGATCATTGATCGCCGATCGTGACGCTTTCAAGCAACAATGGTTTGCGCAATTGAGCCAGGATCTGGTGACGACGCGCAACAAGCTCGACGACGCGAGATCTGCCTATGACAAGGCGGAGAAGCACCAGGATCTCGTCCGCTGGACTGCTGCCGAACCCTCCGTGGTGCTTACCATGGCGAGGCTTTCGGTTGGATCGGTCCTCAAGCCTGGCGATCCCTTCATCACGCTAATGCCGATCGACACCAAGCTCGAGGCGGAAATCAGGATCGCTTCGCGGGATATCGGGTTCATCCGCGCCGGAGATCCCTGCACGATGAAGATCGACGCGTTCAACGCCGCAGAGCACGGCACGGCCGAGGGCAGGGTGCGCTGGATCAGCGAGGGCGCGTTTACGACGGACGACGATGGAAAGCCGGTCGATTTCGCTTACTACAAGGCACGGTGTTCGGTGGACTCGAGCAATTTCAAGGATGTGCCGCATAATTTCCGTCTGATCCCCGGCATGACGCTTTCGGGAGACATCAATGTCGGCACCCGATCAGTCGGAATGTATCTGCTTGGTGGGATGCTCAAGGGCATTCGCGAGGCTATGCGTGAACCATGACACTGTCGGCGCGATCGCTTTTTCAGTGGATCCGGCCTGCTTTTTCGGAATCGCGCGGAAAACAGTTTGAGCGCGGCGAGGCCGCCTTCGAACGTGGTCACTATCTGGAGGCGCTGAAGCTTTGGAAGCTGGCGTCGCAAGACGGCGACGCGGAAGCGGACTATCGAATCGGATTGCTTTACGCAAAGAACCAAGGGGTTTCGGGCAGCATTCCCGACGCGGTGGTGTGGTACGAGCGCGCGGCCCAGCGAGGCCATGTCGAGGCGCAGTATCAGCTCGGCCTGATCTTCCTGTATGGAGCTAAGGCCAGTCTCGGACCGAACCGGCCAGAGACGTGGCGTCAGTCCTCTGTTGCTCGACTGGGCGATGCGGCATCGAATGTTCACAACCTCATATTTCCGCACGGAACTAGTGTTGCCAGTGACGTCGATGTCGCTTTTCGCTGGATCTCGGCCGCAGCGGAAGCCGGTAAGGCCGAGGCCCAGACCATCCTTGGCAACCTGTACACTGAAGGGCAGGGGCGCGAGAAGGATTACACCGCCGCGCTTAGGTGGTATCAGGCCGCAGCAGACCAGAAGTTTGCTCCAGGCGAATTTTCTCTTGGCGATGTCTATTATCAGGGCAGAGGCGTTCCCGTGGATTTCGAGCAGGCCGCGATCTGGTATCGCAGGGCTGCCGAACAGGATCACGTGAGGGCGCAGGTTGCACTCGCGTTCATGAACCTGAAGGGGGCGGGCATGCCGGAAGCGCCCGCCGAGGCCGCGCGCCTGTTCCAGAGCGCGGCAAGGCATGACGATGCGATCGCGCTCTACAACATCGGTTTGTTGCGCTTGAATGGAAAGGGCATCGCTAGAGATCTCGACCTGGCCGAAACCGCTTTGCGCAAGGCGGCGCGCAAGGACTACCTTCCGGCGATCCAGGCGCTGGCGGAGTTCTATTCACACGGGGCTGGCGCCGAGCCGGATCTGCGCGAAGCGGCAACTTGGTACGAGAAGGCCGCCGAGCGTGGCGATGTGCAGGCGCAGTTCTTCATCGGGCGCTTTTATGCGACTGGAACCGGCGTTTCCCCGAACATCCGTCAAGCCGTAAAGTGGTTCGAGCGTGCGGCCGAGAACGGCCACGCCACGGCCGCGTTCAACGTCGCGATCTTCTATCTCAACGGCTCGGGCGTCGAGCGCAATGTGGAAACCGCGATCAAGTGGTTTGAGCGCGCTTCGGAGGGCGGCATCAGCGCCGCCCAGGTGCAGCTTGGCAGGCTCTACTCCGCAGGCAACGGCGTTCCGCGCGATCAAAAGCTCGCGGGAGAATGGCTCAGCAAGGCCGCTGTTGGCGGGGATCCTGACGCCAAGACCGCCTATGCGCTGTTCCTCCTGCATCACGATGGTTCGGAGGACCGCCTTGCGCAGGTGCAGTCGTTGTTGACCGAAGCTGCCGGAGCCGGCTACGCGCCGGCGGCCTTCCAACTCGGCGCGATGCAAATGGGGAAGTTCGGCGGGATTGCGGATGTTCGAGGCGCTATTCCATGGTTTACGCGCGCGGCTAAAGCCGGCCATGTCGAAGCCCAATACACCCTTGCGCTCCTGCACGCCGATCCAAACAGCGGCGTGAGCGATGCGCGAGCCGCGGCGGCTTGGATGACCGCGGCCGCGCGCGCCGGCAATGCGGCCGCGCAGTTCCAGCTTGCTGTCATCTATTGCACGGGCAATGGCGTCACGCAGGATGTCGCTCAGGGGGTGACCTGGTACGAGGCCGCCGCGCAGCAGGGCCACACGGTTGCGCAGTACAACCTCGCTGTGATGCTCGGAAGAGGACAGGGCCGTGAAGCGGATCCGAAGAAAGCGGCCGAATGGTTTCAGAAAGCGGCGGAGCAGGGCATGGCGGAAGCGCAACTAGCGCTGGGAGACGCACTGATGTCGGGCGCCGGCATTCCTCAGGATAGGGACATGGCGGTGCATTGGTATCAACAGGCAGCGCGACAGAACAATGAAGGCGCAGTGCGTCGCCTCAAGGCGATCGGCCCGACGTTGGTGGACGCTGAGCGATGAAGAATGATCTTGTCCGTTCCAGAGCGGAAAGATGCAAAAGGAGGCAAGCAACAGCAACAATTCAGGCACAACTGATGCTTGCTTTCATATCGAAGACAGGATGAGTGCGCTAATCTCGCGCTTGCGAAATAAAGTGCTCAACGCTGAAGTGAATGTGTGACGATGGCTGATTTTCTTTCGAAGCTCGCGCGCGACGCCGGTCAAAAGGAACCTCGGATGAGGCGCGGTGCGATCGCAAGGTCTCAACCCAAGGGAGAGACAGGCGCTCCAAAGACGAACGGCGCGGCCGCCAAGGAGCCGGTGAGCAAGCAACCAGAGCTTTCGCCTCCGCCCGAGCCGGCTGCACCAGCGGTCGACCTCAAGAGCGCTGCGCAAACGCTCAAGGGCCTTGGGCTGTTCGATGAAAACTTCTATGCGACGAGCTATCCGGATGTGATCGCAGTTGGCGCCGATCCGTTCGAGCACTTCTTTCTCTATGGCTACAAAGAAGGCCGCAAGCCCAATCCGATCTTCGATCCGATCTGGTACGTCACCACCTATCCCGATGTGAAGGACGTGGACGTGCAGCCGCTACTGCACTATGCATCGATCGGCGAGCCCGAAGGGAGGCGGCCGAGCCCGTATTTTCAGCCTGCCTGGTACCGCGAGAAATACGGCATACCGGAGAAAGAAAGCCCGCTCGCACACTATCTGAAGAACCGTATCGGTCCGTTCAGCCCGATTCCGGAATTCGACGCGCAATACTATCTGCAGGCCTATCAGGACGTCGCGACCGCCGGCGTCGATCCGTTCGAACACTTCATCTTCCACGGGTACAAGGAAGGGCGCAATCCGTCGGCGGAGTTCGATACCAAGTTTTACATCCAGCGCTACTTCAAGGGTAAGACCGACCAGAATCCGCTGCTGCACTATCTGGAGCACCGGCATGAGGACGGAATCTATCCCTCGCCACCGGAAAACGAAGCCACCATCCCGGCCGAGATCAAGCGCTTCACCAAGCCGAGCGCGCAGTTCGAGGAACTGCGTCCCTTGCCCGCAAGTGCCAAGCCGCGTGCAAAGGTCCTGGCCTATTACCTGACGCAGTTTCACGCCTTCCCCGAGAACGATAAATGGTGGGGCACCGGCTTCACCGAATGGACGAACATTGCGCGCGGCGTGCCGCGGTTCAAGGATCACTATCAGCCACGGATTCCGCGCGATCTCGGCTTCTACTCGCTCGGCGACATCGAAACCATGCGCAAGCAGGTGAAGTTCGCTCAGGCGGCGGGCGTCTATGGCTTTGTGTATTACTACTACTGGTTCAATGGTAAGCGCTTGCTGGAGCGGCCGCTCGAGCAGTTCCTGAAGGCGCGCGACATCAACATGCCGTTCTGCCTGATGTGGGCGAACGAGAACTGGACGCGGCGCTGGGACGGTATGGAAGGCGAGGTCCTGATCTCGCAGGACTATCTCGCCGACGACGACGAGCGTTTGTTGTCGGACTTCAACCGGCACTTCAAGGACAAGCGTTACGTCCGCATCCAGGGCCGGCCGCTCCTGATGATCTATCGTCCGCGCCTCATTCCGGACACCGCCAAGGTGATTGCGCGCTGGCGCTCCATTTTCGCGAAGAAGTTCAACGAAGATCCGATCATCATCATGAGCCAGAGCTTTGATGATTACGATCCTACTCCGAACGGCATGGATGGCGCGATCGAGTTTCCGCCGCATAAGCTCACCAAATATGTCCCGCTGGTCAATTCCGAAGCCAAGATCCTGGACGATACCTACTCAGGCCAGATCTACAGCTACGACGACGTCGCCAAATATTCCATCGAGGAGCCGCGCCCGAATTTTCCGCTGATCAAGACGGTCGTACCGAGCTGGGACAATGACGCGCGCCGCCAGGGCACGGGTCTGGTGGTCCAGGGCTCGACGCCACAGAAATACGAAGCGTGGCTGGCGACGCTGGTCGAGCAGGCACAGAAGCATACGTTCTTCGGGGAAGCTTTCGTCTGCGTCAATGCCTGGAACGAGTGGTGCGAAGGTGCCTATCTCGAGCCGGACCTGCATTTCGGATCGGCGTACCTGAACGCCACCGCTCGTGCTGCCACCGGCCTGACGCGCGACCTTTCGCTGCCAAAGATTCTGCTGATCGGGCACGATGCGTTCCCGAGCGGCGCGCAGCATTTGTTGCTCAATATCGGCAGGACGTTGCGGAGCGCCTTCAACATTGAGGTCGAGTATCTATTGCTGCAGGGCGGCGCGATGGAGGCCGAATACGCGTCGGTTGCTCCACTCACCGTTCTCAAGCAGGCCTCTGAAATCCCGGCGACCTTGCGGCACTTCCGGGAGAAGGGATTCACGGCCGCGATCGCCAACACTTCGGCGAGCGGGCGCGCCACCAAGTTCCTCGCCGAGATGGGTTTTCGCACCATTTCACTGGTGCACGAACTGCCGCGGATCCTTCGCGAGAAGAATCTGGAGGACGTCGCACGGATGGCGATCGGCAACGCACAGCACGTCGTGTTCGCCTCCGAATTCGTCCGCGACAGGCTGGTGGAAGCGCTCAAGCTCGACGCCGGTGACGGGCGATTCATGATCCGCGCGCAAGGCAGCTACAAGCAGATCGAGCCGGCGCCGGCGGAAGCCGTCTTCGTTCGCAAGGAGCTCGGCATCGCTCCCACCGACAAGATGGTGCTTGGGGTCGGCTATGCCGACCTGCGCAAAGGGTTCGATTTGTTCCTGCAGGTTTGGAACTTGGTTCGGCAACAGCATCCGAACGTCCATTTCTGCTGGGCTGGCGGCATCGATCCCGGCCTGCAGGAATGGTTGGGGCCTGAAATCAAGCGCGCCGAGGCCACCGGCCGTTTCCATCTCGCCGGCTTTCGTTCCGACATGCAGGCGCTCTATTCCGCTTCCGATATCTACGCCCTGACCTCGCGCGAGGATCCATTCCCGACGGTGGCGCTGGAGGCGCTCAGCGTTGGCGTGCCCGTGGTTGCCTTTCAGGACTCCGGCGGCATCCCCGGCTTCCTTCTCAAGGAGAATGTCGGTCGCGTCGTGCCCTATTGCGACGTGCCGGCGATGGCACAAGCCGTGGAGAATTTCCTGCGCCGGGTGCCGTCGGAGGCCGAGCGCGCCCGGATGACCGAGATCATCCAGACTAAATTCGCGTTTGCGGACTATGTCCGCGATCTGCTCCGGCTTGCGGTGCCTTCGCTGCCGACCATCTCGGTCGCGGTTCCCAACTACAACTATGCGCACTGCCTGCCGGAACGGCTCTATACCATCTTCGATCAGAACCATCCGGTCGAGGAGATCATCGTGCTGGACGATTGCTCCTCCGACGACAGCATCCCCGTGATCATGAAGCTCGCGGACGAACGCCAGCGCGATCTCACGCTCGTCATCAATGAGCAGAATTCCGGTTCCGTCTTCGCGCAATGGGCTAAGGCGGCGGAGATGGCGAGAGGCGAGTTCCTCTGGATCGCCGAAGCCGACGACCTCTCCGAGCCCACGTTTCTCTCAAGCCTGCTCGCATTGATGAACGGAGTCCCCGATATCGCGTTCGGCTTCACCGATTCGAAATCCATCGATGCCGACGGCGCGCACCTCTATGCGAGCTACAAGCCCTATTTCGCCACTATCGAGCCAGGCGCATTGTCGCGGACCGAGGTGTTCGACGGCCGCGATTTCGTAACCCGCTATCTCGGCGTCAAAAACACCATCCTGAACGTCAGTTCGGTGCTGTGGCGTCGCGAGGCATTGTTGCGCGCACTCGAAGCCTGCCGCGGCGACCTTCGCGACCTTCGCATGGCCGGCGACTGGCGCATCTATCTGGAGGCCCTCGGCACACGAGGCGCGAAGGTCGCCTACGTCGCCGATCCCCTTAATATCCATCGTCGCCACGCAGCGAGCGTGACGCATTCGCTGAAAGCGCAGAAGCATATCGAGGAGATCGAAAGCATGCACCGTGTCGCGCGCGAGCGATTTGGCTTCACGGACCGCGAAGCCAAATCGCAGGCCGTTTATCTCGACGAGGTTATCGCGCAACTCCTCGGGGCATCGACGGAGGCAGAAAAGCCGAAGCCAGCCACGGCGAAGCCGGTGGCGAAGGTAAGTGCACAAGCGTAAGGCTCTGGGAATAACTAGTACAAGTTGGGGTTATCGATGTTCGTACCGCCTGCTGTTTCGTTGCTCGACGCGCTGAAAATAGATCAAGGGATCTTTGAGAAAGGAGGGCGGGTTGAAATACCCGTTGGCCTTTTCAAGTTGCTGCTTCAGATTGCGTTGGCCGCAGCCGATTTCGATGAGGATGGCTATTTGAAAGAAAATCCGGATGTAGAGAGGGCGCTCGGCAGCGGCGAAATTGAGAGCGCCCACGTGCACTATATTGGATTCGGCTATTTCGAAGGACGGCAAGGCGCAGGTCCCGAAGTCGACGAACATTGGTACATGCAGAAATACCCGGACGTCGCGACGGCCATTCGGGAAGGAAGGATTAAATCGGCGAAACATCATTTTCATATGATCGGGGCGGCGGAAGGACGCAGTCCGAATCGTGATCAGGAAGAGAATGCGGCTCAATGGAAGAAAGCGCTACGCTCCTAAAACGTGGCCCTGGGCGGAATCAGGATAAGTAGGGATCATCGCAATTTCGACGAATTGCCACGCAAAGCGGTTCGGAGAGAGCGGTCAATTGTATCGAAGTTTAGCCTGACGTTCGCGAGGCATCGGCAAGGCCGAAGATTGGCCAGCCGAGGCGCATTCCTAACATGGGGAGTGCGATAGCTTGGAACGCCAGCGGAGTGATTTTGGATGTCAATCCTGCAGTGGGACAAAGATCAGCTAGAGATTCTCGGCCGCCTGCAAGACAGGGCCAAGTTAAAGATTTGCTGTAAGACGCTGAGCGAACCCGAGTTCGTTCAGGATTGGATACGGCATCATAGTGCCATTGTCGGGCCGGAAAATCTCATCATCGCTGATAACGGATCCTCGGATTCCGCTACGCTGGACGTGTACCGTCGTGTTGCGAACGACATCACGATATTCCAGTTTTCTGGGTCGCATAATGACATTCATTGGCACCCCAGATTCCAGCCACTATTCAATCGTCTGAAAGAGACGGTCGATTTCTTTTCCTTTATCGACGTGGATGAGCGGCTTGTTTCGATTGACCGCGACAGCTGGGCGGCTGATCGGCAGATCGTGGATCATCTACAAGAAAACGGAGCGATCTATCCTGCGACATGGCTCATCAATGCGATCGGAAGCGTGAATCGCTTCACGCTTCTGGACACCGAGCGCCGCCGGATATTTTCGAACAATTTAAAGTGGGGAAAACCTATTCTCCCTCCCGAGTTGATAGCTGCTCAATCTGGAATTCATAACATTCAGTACGCTGGCAGCCGGTTCTCGGCGAGCAGCGGGGGTAAGCTATTTCTCCTTCACTTGACGCAATTCCCAGAGCAACGGATCGCAGCGAACGTAAGAAAATTGGCCAACAGACGTTTGATTGACCACTCAATCAATCCGGAAGCTATCCCGACGATGGATTTCAGCAACCATCCTGATCGAACCGTGCTTCGGTTCCAAAAGGAGGTCGCCGAGATGATCGCTTATTTGAAAGGTGATAGATCAATTCCAAACAGCGAAACTGAGTTCATCGAGCTAGTTGAAGGCGGCGCAGTCATCTTCTCAAATGCCGAGGCGCGTGCGACCTTCTCTAAGTTCATTGATGATCGACCTGCAATCATCGCTGAGATGTTCAAATGAAGCGTCACGTTGTCAGGAATGCCGCCGCTGGAATGATGCTGTTGTTCCTGATGGGGGGCGAAGCGGTCGGTCAGGCTGACGAGGTCTTTCGCATCGTATCCGCCGAGAAGTGCGATGCATTGGACATTCCTGACGCCCCATTGCGTGCGTTCCGTGCACCTGACGGTTCGATAACCGCGTTTGCTACACACTATCGCAATCGCGCGCTAGTCGGACCAAGCCTCGGCAGGATGGTCAAGAATTGCTCGGTTGCTTACGAAGGTTCGTTGGACCCAGATCCCTCACATTTCAACTACAAAACGTGGATTGCCGCTACCTGGATGGCTGATGATGGATCGGTCATCGCTCTCGGTCACAACGAGTATCAAGCCCACGAGTTGGCGGGGCACTGCCGGTTCAAAGACTACTCGTCTTGCTGGTACAACAGCATAGTCCTCCTCAAGAGCAGAGACCGTGGCCGAACGTTCCATCGAGTCCACGATTCGAACAATGCACTTATCGCTCCAGATTTTGTTGACACACTAGGCCAAGGCCACCCGAGGGGCTACACAAGTCCGACAAATCTGGTGCGATGGGGTGACTATCTGTATACACTGGTTGGCTACTCTGGTCCGGAAAAAGGGGACTCGGGAAGATGCGTGCTCCGCACTCAATTGCCGGTGACAGTAGACTCGTGGGAGCTCTTAACAAACGAAGGCTTCGTCCGCCCAAACAAGAATCCTTATAACGACGGCTCCAAAATCCGCTGCGCGTATGTCACAGGCATGCGGGGCTTTGTTGGGTCAATCGCCAAATTGGAGAATACGAACCTCTTTGTTGCCACCGTAGCCGAGGACAGCGACGGAGGAAGTATTGTCGTGTATTTTTCGGACGACCTGGTTCACTGGCGTGATCGGCAGGTCCTGGAGAAGGTTCCCTTGTTCTGGTCGGCGAATTGCTCACTGGGAAAAAGATTCAGCTATCCGAGCCTAATCGACGAAAACTCTCCGTCGCCAAATTTTGATGAGGTCGGTCGAACGCCGACGCTCTATTTGGTTCAAGGAGGGTGCAAGGTCGGAACAGACCGCGTGCTGGTCAAGACAAACGTGGAGGTCAAGCCGCCTTCGGATCGTCGCTGAGCGCGATTACTTGCGATGGCATGGAGCGTGGTGGGGGCCCTGCAAATGGCTCACGTGGCCTCTCCCCGTAGTGGAATAGGTAGCGCGTGAGCATCGATGTCGAGCTAGAACGGCTCTGTATAATGCGACTTAAGGATAGCCTCGGCGGCGTACCTTCTTGAAAGTGGAAGGAAAAATGACAGATCGCCGACTGTCGCAATCTCCCGAGCGATCTCTCTCACGCAATGATAGGCGGGGCGAGAACTGAAATCGTGTATGCCAATGATTGCAGTAGGCTTGCAGTGCAAGACAGTCTGAGCAAAGCACGCGACCCTGAAGCGACCATCGACAAGGTAAAGATCTGCATCGGCACTCTGCTCAAATTTCCAAATTTCCGAATGATAGTCCGACCAGCGTGATTTGGTGGATCCATCGATTGGAAATCCCCAATCCCCCGTCGGACCAATATCAATATGCGTCAATTCGGGCTTGGTCGGGCAAGAAGCGCACGCCTCGCCAACTTTATCCAGCCATTCCCGAGAGGAATCGATGGACAGTATCGAGTTCTTGACGTGCTTTGAGGCAAGAACAGTGCTGCCGCCAGTTCCGAATTCGACATAGTCGTGGCTGTTTCTTATGAACGACAGAAACAGGGTCGCCTCTTCTTCCGACATTCTTGGTACCATGATCGCCTCAAGCTTAGATGTAACCCGGGAAGAGGGGCTCTATTGTCTTTGAATATTTTCGTAGGCAAACCGGAGCGCCCGCACGCCCAAATGAAGTTCTGCCATCCAGTGTGCTGCCGCCTACAGGCTTAAGCCGACTCGCTTGGCCTGATATCCCCGCTCCAAAATCCCGCGCCACCAGGGTTGCTGGTCGATGTACCAGTGCACGGTCTTGGCGATGCCGCTCTCGAAATTCTCTTCTGCGCGCCAGCCTAGATCGCGTTCCAGCTTTGAGGCATCGATGGCGTAGCGGCGGTCGTGGCCGGGGCGATCGGCGACGAAGGTGATCAGGTCGCGGCGGGCACCTTGTGCGCGCGGTGCGATCTCGTCGAGGAGATCACAGATGGTTTCGACCACATGCAGGTTGCTGTGCTCGTTGCGGCCGCCGACATTGTAGGTCTCGCCGACCGCGCCGCGCTCGAGCACCAGCGTCAGTGCCTTCGCATGGTCCTCGACATAGAGCCAGTCGCGGATGTTCTTTCCGTCGCCATAGACGGGCAGGGGCTCGCCGGCCAAGCCTTTGATGATCATGTGCGGGATCAGCTTTTCCGGGAAGTGATAGGGGCCGTAATTGTTCGAGCAGTTGGTGATCAGCGTCGGTAAATCGTAGGTCTCGCGCCAGGCGCGCACCAGATGGTCGGAGGAGGCTTTGCTCGCGGAGTAGGGCGAGTTTGGTGAATAGGCCGTGGTTTCCGTGAAGAAGCCGTCGTCGCCGAGCGAGCCGAACACCTCGTCAGTCGAGATGTGGAGGAAGCGGAAGCCCGCACGCTTCTCAGGCGAGAGCGTGCGCCAATGGCGCAGCGCTTCCTGCAGGATGGTGAAGGTGCCGACGATGTTGGTCTGGATGAATTCGCCGGGGCCGTCGATCGAGCGGTCGACATGGCTCTCGGCGGCGAGGTTCATCACCGCGTCGGGCTGGTATTTCTCGAACAGGCGGCGGAGCCCGGCGCCATCGCAAATGCATTGCTTCTCGAAGGCGTAGTTCAGGTTCTCTTTCGCTGCCGGCAGCGAGTCGAGATTGGCGGCATAGGTGAGCTTGTCGATGTTGACCACGCGGGCGTGACTGTCGCGCAGGAGATGACGCACCACGGCTGAACCAATGAAGCCGGCGCCGCCGGTGACAAAAATAGTCGAGCCCTTAAAGCGCATGATCTATCGCCTCCATGCAGTGGAATCAGCCCTGATACGAGCGGGCAACGGACTTCAGATACTCGCCGTAGCTGCTTTTCGCGGTCTTCTCGGCCACCTTCTCGAACGCTTGAAGCGAGATGTAGCCTTGCCGCAGCGCGATCTCTTCGGGGCAGGCGATGCGCAAACCCTGGCGCTGCTCAAGGATCTGGACAAAATGGCTGGCCTCGACCAGCGAGGAATGCGTACCGGTATCGAGCCAGGCAAAGCCGCGGCCGAGCACCTCGACATAGAGATCACCGCGCTCGAGATAGGCGTTATTCACGTCGGTGATCTCGATCTCGCCGCGGGCCGACGGCTTGATCCGAGCCGCGATCTCGACGACGTCGTTGTCATAAAAGTATAGCCCAGTGACGGCTACGTTCGACTTCGGCTGTTTCGGCTTCTCTTCGATCGAGAGCGCGCGGCCGGTGTGATCGAGCTCAACCACCCCGTATTGCTCGGGCGTATTGACGATATAGCCGAACACGGTCGCGCCCTGGTTGCGGGACGAAGCGGCAGACAGCATCTCCGGCAATCCGTGCCCGTAGAAAATGTTATCGCCTAACACAAGCGCGACCGAGTCCGAGCCTATGAAGTCGCGGCCTACGATGAATGCGTCCGCAAGCCCACGGGGCGTCTCCTGCGTGGCATAGGCGAAGCGCAAGCCGATCTCGCCGCCGTCACCGAGCAGCCGCTGAAACAGCGGCTTGTCTTGCGGCGTCGAAATGATCAAAATGTCCCGAATTCCGCCTAGCATCAGCGTCGACAGCGGATAATAGATCATCGGCTTGTCGAAGACGGGCAGAAGCTGCTTTGATACGACCGTCGTCACTGGGTAAAGGCGTGAGCCCGTCCCGCCGGCGAGGATAATGCCCTTCATAGCCCCTCACGTTTTGCCATCACAAAACATAACATATAATGTGAAGTGCACAAGGTTGTTATCAATGCAGTGATAGCATCGTGAGCCAGCAATTTCGAAGTGTTGTAAAATGAATGTCATCCAGACCGAGCTTCCTGAAGTCCTCATCATCGAACCCAAGCTGTTCGGCGATCAGCGCGGCTTTTTCGTCGAAACTTATCAGTCCTTCCGTTACGCCGAGCGCGGGATCGCGCGGCCTTTCGTGCAGGACAACATGTCACGCTCGAGTTTTGGCGTGCTGCGCGGGCTGCATCTGCAGAATCCGGTTACGCAGGGCAAACTGGTCACCGCGCTACGCGGCAAGGTGCTGGATGTCGCCGTCGACGTGCGGGTCGGCAGCCCGAATTTTGGACGCCATGTTGCCGTCGAATTGAGCGAAGTGAACAGGCGACAGCTCTGGGTCCCCCGTGGCTTCGCGCACGGCTTTGTCGTTCTCTCCGAAACCGCCGACTTTTTCTACAAATGCGACGATCTTTACAGTCCCAAGGATGAGGTCTCGATCCGCTGGGACGATCCTGCGATCGGCATCAACTGGGGTGTCGAAAAGCCGTCTTTGTCGGCCAAGGACGCCGTGGCACCGCTGTTAGCCGACGTGGAAAACCTTCCAGTCTATGGGCAAATCTGATGCGGATATTGTTGACGGGTACCAACGGCCAGGTGGGCGGCGCATTGCTGCCGCTGCTGGCGAAGCATGGCACGACCATCGCGCCGCCCCGCGCGGAGTTTGACCTATCTAAGCCTGAGAGGCTCGCTGAGAGGCTCGACAATTTCCGACCAGATCTCATCATCAACCCTGCCGCCTATACCGCGGTGGATCGTGCCGAAGACGAACGCGAGCTCGCCTTCCTCGTCAACGCCAAGGCGCCGGAGATGATCGCGAAATGGGCGGCACAGCATCGCGTGCCGCTGGTGCATTTCTCCACCGACTATGTCTTCGACGGCTCTGGCGACAAGCCGTGGCGCGAGGACAGCCGCACGAACCCGCTCTCGGTCTATGGCGCCAGCAAGCTGGCCGGCGACGCGGCGATCCAGTCGGCCGGCGGGCCGCATCTGATCGCGCGCACGTCCTGGGTCTATGCCGCCAAGGGAGCCAACTTCCTGCGTACGATCGCGCGGTTGGCCGGCGAGCGCAAAGAGCTGCGCATCGTCGCCGACCAGATCGGCGCCCCGACGTCGGCGAGCGCGATTGCCGACGCGATCGCCGGCATCGTGCTGCCAAACCTTTTGGACTTGAACGGGCTGCTTGTGCGCAACAGTGGTGTGGTTAACCTTGTCTGCACCGGCGAGACCAGTTGGCATGGCTTCGCGAGCGCCATCGTCGCTGGCCTGAAGTCGCGCGGTGTGGAGCTCGCCGTGGAGACCATCGTTCCGATCGCGACCGCCGATTTCCCGACCAAGGCCAAGCGGCCCGGCAATTCTCGGCTCGATCTGTCGCGCCTGAAAGATCAGTTCGGAGTGACCACGCCGGCCTGGCAGGATGCCTTGACAGCGGAGCTCGAGGAGTTCGCGGTCATGCTACAAGCACCGGCGAGCCGCTGACGACTGATTTACCCTCGCCGGCGGAGGGCCTTCTGTGCGAAGGCCGATCGGCTCCAGTGCAGTTCGGTCGACTTATAGCGGACCGGGCAGTGGATTCCGACCGAGCGCTGCAGCTCTCCGAGGTTCATCACCTGCGTTCTTCGGAGTAGGCCTACCGGCCGCTGCGCCGCCCACTCTTGAGCAAACGCACGAGTCAACAGTCCGGGACCGGTCGATAGCCAGATGAGGTCGCGATCACCGCGGCGTATAGCCGCCGCAGCAAGCTCCAGCGCCCGAGCCAGCACCGGATGCTCGGGCGTTGCCGCGATGAAGTTGTTGCCGATGGAACCGTAATTTTCCTGATGAACAACCAGCGTCGCATCGGGTCGAATGAAGCTGTCGACCGGCATCAGACAACGATCGTCCGCGTCGGCATAGATTCCGCCACGAGCAACCAGGAATGCCAGACGGAAGATGTCCGCCTTTTGTGCAGGGAGTGGCGCGCGAAAATAGGCGTCTACGATCTCGCGTCCGTAATGTTCGTTCAGGAACGCAACCGCCTTCTGGTCGTCAAAACATGTCCACTGATACGTCGGATGAAGCTCTTGCCATGACTTCATTAGGTCGCGGACATCCTCCGGGGGCGTAACATCCCAGAACTGCGCGATCGTAGAGGGAATGGTACGTTTCAGGGAGCTTTGGACAGTTGCTTCCTGCTGAAACTGGCCGGTCTGGCGCAGCGCGATCGCGGCGATGATCGCTGCGGGCGTATAGTCCGGATGTTGCCTGATCAATTCCCTCAACGGTTCGAATTGCGAATCGGGCGGACGAAGGCGGATGCGGCGCAGCGTCGCCAGAGCCTCACTATCGAGCAGAAATTCATCGAGCAGCTGGCCGACATGGTTCTGCGATGGGCTGAGCGACTGCCCGCGCAGCAACAATGACGATTGGCTGACTTGGATGAAGGCGCCGAGCGCGGCACGGGCGACATCGACGTCGAGATTCATGAGGGCGGCGCGGGCGAGCTCGAAGTGCGACCAGGTATCTCCGGAATTCAAACGGATCGACTGCTGGTAAAGCGAAATCGCCTCTTCGTAGCGGAACTGCGCCTCGGCAAGCTGTCCGCCGAGCAGGGCCACGCGGGCCTCAGCGACCGTGTCCGATGCCGGCGCCTGTTGCAGGAGACGCGCGGCAGCGTCGTACTGGCCGGTCAGCGTTGCAATCTGCACTTTGTGGGACCACAACCAGAAATTCGGCCGCGATGCTTCGGCGAGCGCCTCATCGAGCACTTCCTGAGCCCTCGTCCAGTCGCGCATATGCCTGAGAAACTCAACCTCGACGCCCGCAATTTCAGGGTGAGGGCCAAGGCACTCGCGCGCCGCCGTCACGACCTGGAACGCCCGATCGCGCTCGCCAAGCTCAAAGCAGACGCGCGCTTCGCCCAGCCGAGCCCAGACGTTTGTCGGATGCGACTTGCCAGCCCGCCGATACAGCGCAAGCGCCGTATCAGCATCGTCACTCTGCGAGGCGATGTCGGCCAGAGCAAGCAGCGCGTCGAGGTGATCGACTTCGATATCCAATGCCTTTTCCAGCCATTGCCTGGCCACATTCGGGCGGCCAAGGGCACGCTCTTCGGCGGCAGCTTCGACCATCGCCTGCGCACTGTTTGGGTCAAGCCTCAGCAACTCCGAAAAGGCGGCAAGAGCCTCAGATCGGCGGTCCTGGCGACGCAGCAGTTGCCCGCGCTGCAGCAATGCCCGCGCATCGGCCCGACTGACGGCGAGGACTTTATCGAGCAGCATTTCGGCGTCTTCAAACCGCCCGACGTCGCGAAGCTCGATCGCGATCTCGGTCAGGCGAGATATATTCGTCGGATCCGCCTTCGAAGCTCGGCGGAAAAACGCCAAAGCCTGCTCGCGATCGCCCTGACGCCGACGGATATTGCCCAGCGCGGCGAGACCGTCGGCATGCTCCGGCTGTCTGGAGATGAGTTCCAGCAAAAGTTCGGCGGCTTCTTCGAGGCGGTATCCAGCCTCCAAAAGGTGCGCCAGCGCGATACGCGCACCGTGATTGCCAGGCTCCCGGCGAAGAGCTTGACGTAAAGCTTCTTCCGCCTCGCCGGCGCGCCCAAGGCGGCGGAGGGCATAGCTCAGACCGACCAACGCAGCCGCGTTGCCTGGTGATCGATCGAGCGCGCCGCGAAACCGCTGCTCGGCCTCCGCTGGTCGACCAAGACGGAGCAGAGTATGTCCCGCTTCGATCAAGCCGTTTGGGTGGGAGGGATCATCGCGGGCGGCTTCGTCGAACGCGTCCAGTGCCTGCTCGACCTTGCCGGAAGCGCGCATGGCATAACCGAGGCCAAGATGAGCTTCGCGGCTTCGGGGCCACTCGCGCAGAACCTCTCTGAATTCGTCGATGGCATCGCCGAAGCGTTTCAAGTTCTGAAGGCAGTGACAAACCTCGAGGCGAATATGGAAGGCCTTTGGGCTGACTTCCTTCGCGCGAGTAAACAGCACGAGCGCATTTTCATGGCCGCCGCGCTGCCGTTCGACGAGACCGAGCGCGTGCAAAGCTCCGACATTGGTTGGTTCGATCTCAAGAATTTTCTCGAAGCAGACCTGGGCAGCTTCAAGAGAATTTGCCTTGCGATACGTCCACCCGAGAGCATTCAGCGCGCTGATATTGAGAGGCGCCTCCTGCAGAACCTTTTCAAGGACGTCCCGCGCCTCGTCGATGAGGTCGGTTTCACGAAGAAGATGCCCAAGCTCGATTCTGAAGCCGAGATTGGCGGAATCGAGTTCCGCAAGCTTTCGGAAAGTGTCGAGTGCTTCGACTGCCGCGCCAGTTTGCCGCAACAAACGCGCAAGCGTCAACAGATGGGCAGTGTTATTGGGGTCTTGCGCGACTATATCACGCAGCGCGGTGACGGCCTCCTCGTTCTGGCCGAGATCGCGCAGCATGTGCGCAACTTCAATATGTGGTCTGATGTCTCTCGGATTGGCGCGGGCTGCAGCCTGGAATGCTGCGAGCGCATCCTCGTTCCTGCCCAAGGATTTCAGTGCATAGCCCAGTCCTTCGTTGGCACCGGCATGGCCAGGCTCAAGTTGCAGGACTCGCTGGAACGATTGCGCGGCACCTTCGAACTCCCGCAGATGTCGCAGGGTATGACCGAGGCCGATCAAGGCCGGCTTGTTATCTGGATCCAGCGCGAGCGAGCGCTCGAACATGGAGCGTGCCTGAGGGATCTGTGTCAGATGCAGGTGATCATAGCCGCTTTCAACGGTTGCAATGACATTGGAAGGGTCGCTCTCCGCCGCCCTGAGGAATGCGGCGAGTGAAGCTGTGCGATCCCCCGTCGCTCGAATTCGCCGGCCTTGCTCGATAAGCATTTTTGCCGGCTGTCCGTCATTCATGCTGGGTGTGACTCCAGCGTTTGAATTGGACAGATCGAGCGCATCGGCCAAGCGAAACGGTCTTCAAGATCGAACATGACAGAAAAGCGACAGATAATCAGCTAAACGACGGGTGCATGCCTACGATCGGGCGGCTAAAACAACAACGACCGTTTGTTAAAAGCAGCTCAAAAAGACGGCTTAATCGTGGAGGGCGACGCAATTCATTATCCGCTGGCGTAGATGAACCGACATCGGTTGCGCGGGCTATTGCTGCAGTCGTCGTCCCGCAAAGAGGAATTGTCAACGGCCGGATTTATCGCGGCAAGATTGTCACGAAACGTCCAAGAGCCATTGCGCAAGTTGTCCCAACGCGTGAGACGAGCCAGCGGGGGAGGGTAAGCTTGATCGTTTCGCCGTGAGCGCCTCGCGGGGCGTTTGGCCGTACGTGCTCTTAAAGGCCCGATTGAACGCGGGAATGCTACGAAATCCGTAGCGGTAGGCGATCGGGGCTATCCGTCTGTTGCCGAGTCCCCCAGCCGTGATCTCCTGTTGAACGCGGGCGAGGCGGCGTGCGCGGATGTAGGATGCAACACCGCCAGTTGGTTCAAAGAGACGATATAAAGAGGCTCGGGATAGGCCGAACGTCTTGACCAGACTGTCGGCGCTCAGGTCCTTCGCCGCAAGATGATTCTCAATGTAGCGACTGATGATGACAAAGCTGTCGAGAGGCAGCGAATCCGAAGGTTCAACGGCTGAATTGCGTCTCGCCTCCAAGGTCAGTATCTGTACCGCCAGCAACGCAATGCCCGACGCGATTTCATCCATCTCCGCGGCAGTGACCAGGTGGACCTGTGCAAGCATGGCCCGCAAGGCTGCGGAGACCACGGAGGCGCCCGGGGCGGCTGCCTTGGCCAGCGTGCCATGTCTGGCGGTCAGATCCGCGAACTTCGCCGGCAGGCTCGCTCGTGGTATCCAGAGCGTCAGGTCAGCACTGGGACCGTTATCGGTGCCGCGGATGAGCCGAACCGGCGCCTGAAGGTCCAACAAAAGCAAATCCCCGGCGCGGGCAGTCACCGTGCCTCCATGATGATGCATTTCAACAAAGCCGCCCATCACGACTTGGAGGGCGAAGTGATCGACTGCGCGGCCTGAGACCGCCGTTGCCCCCCGGACCAGCTCGGCATGCGCGCAGCTAGTCTGGCTAAGCACAAAGATTCGACCGGCCCAAATCTCTTGCGATCCTCCGGGGCCGAGGAGGGGGACTTTATTACTTACATAAATGGGATGGTAGGTGGCGAGCCATGTCTGCGCTTCTTCCTGATCACCGGCTGGCTTCCACCGGTACGATCTAATCATCATTCCCAATTATCTTTCAAAGCTAATATTATCAGTGATGATCGATAAGCGAATTTGCAGATTATCGCAATATTTTGCCGAACCGTCTCAGCGGCCCCTTTCCGGATTGCGCAAAGGTTATCGGAACGCTAACGTGTCTTTATAATGTTAACTTATCCATAACATTCAGGGCGAGGGGTTCGATGGCGACTAGCGAGACGTTTCACTACGCCTATGCATTGGCCTACGGCGGTAAGGCGAGCTACCGAATTGACGATGCCAATCCGAAGACCGATTTTGTGGATTACGTGGCAGGCGGCGTGAAGGTCAAAGATCCGAACGGCGGTGAGATCTTTGCCGGCGACAAGATCAAGGTCGCGAAGATTGGCGCTGATTTGGGTGATCTTGAGACGGGAAAATACACTTTCGTTGGCGCAGCGACCGTTCAGGATCACGGCAACACGATCAGCGGGATTATCATCCTGGACGGCGATGGACGTTCGTTTTTTTTGACCGACACCCAGTATTCGGGCAAGCTGAACGGGCATAACGGTGATGTGACCATTACCAGCGGCAGTACGACCATCTGCTTCATGGCCGGTACTCTGATTGGCACGCCGGCAGGCGAAGTACTTGTCGAGACTTTGACGCGCGGTGACCAGGTCTTAACTCAGGATGGTGGAGTCGCGACAGTCGACTGGCTCGGTATTCAGACGGTTTCGACGAGGTTCGCCGACAAGATGCGCGTCCTGCCGATCCGCATCAAGGCCGGCGCACTGGCTGAGGGCGTGCCCTCCCGAGATCTCCTGATTTCGCCGGACCATGCGGTCCTCGTCGATGGTGCTCTGATTCAGGCGAGCGCGCTAGTCAACGGCACGTCCATCGTCCGAGAGCACAATGTACCGACGACCTTCGCCTATTATCATGTGGAGGTCGAGGATCACTCGTTGATTCTCGCCGAGAGCACGCCGGCCGAGACGTTCGTCGACAACATCGAGCGGTTGCATTTCGACAATTGGGCCGAGCACGAAGCTCTTTATCCAAACGGTAAATCGGTCAGGGAGTTGCCATACCCGCGCGCGAAGTCGCAGCGTCAGGTGCCCGTTCGGACGCGCATTATGCTTGCCGCCCGGGTGCAAGCGATCGGCGCCAGCCAAACTGCCGTCGAGGTGGCGTAGGATTTGTTGAAGCCTCAACGTTGATCGAGACAAGACGGCCGCCGTCCGACCCGTCCGTGCAAAGGGCGATATCCTTTCGCCGACGTCGTCGGGGCGGCGGTTAGAGCGTGATCCGGAAAAGTGGAGACCGGTTTTCCGAAAAGATCACGCTCAAACCAAGAGCTAGAGCGGGATGACGATAAGAAAAGTCATCGCGCTCTAGGGCGAACTTGATGCTGTGGCCTGCGATGCCGCTAAAATCCTGGCGGTATGTCGCGTGCAGGAGGAAGATTGTTGAACCTGGGGTCGCGCGGTCCCGGGGGCCAAGCCAGGCCGCTATAGGGGATTCCATCGCGCGAGAGCTGCGGATTGTAGGTCGGGTCGTCATTGAGCAACTCGCCCCAGCGCGCGCGAAGCAGACTGAGCTCACGCTCGAACCGGTCTCGGCGGTCCGCCCGATCGTCCTTGCCTCGGCTGGCGGATTCCGCGTGGACCAGCTTCGCGTGCGGCGTGAAGACAATGCGCTTTCCGGTCTGGCGCAGGCGGAGACAATAGTCGACATCGTTGAATGCGACCGCGAAGCGAGCTTCGTCCATTCCGCCGACGGCAAGATAGTCGTTTCGTCGGGTCACGAGGCAGGCCGCGGTTAGCGCACTGCATTCGTGCGCGACGAGTAGCTGATCAACAAAACCGGGATCATCGCCAAATCTGTCGGTGTATGCGTGGGTCGCCGCGAAGTTCATTCCCAAGACGACGCCGCCATGCTGCACAACGCCGCCGGGCCAGGTTAAGAGCGCGCCGACGGCACCGACGTTCGGTTCGGCCAGCCGCGTCAGCATCTCCTCAAGCCAGTCGTCCGAGCTTGCCTCGATATCGTTGTTGAGCAGACATAAGACGTCACTGTCGAGCATCGTGGCAGCTTGATTGTTGAGCCGTGCGAAGTTGAACGGTCCCTCAATCCGCAAAGTCCGGATACCGCGTCGGCGCAGATCTGCGAAATAGTCGATCGTCTCCGGGTCGGCGCTATCATTATCGACGACGAGGATATCGGCACGGCAGCGCTCGACCGCCGGCGCAATGCTATCAAGGCAGGTGCGCAACAACGAGAGGCGGTCGCGGGTCGGGATGATCACGGTCGCCCGCTCGTGCGCGATCGGCCGTTTGATTCGGACCGCGGGGAAGAGATTGCCTGGCTGCTGGCTCACCTCCGCCCCGATGCCGCGCGCGCGCAGATGCATGTGGCTCGCGGCGGAAAGCCGAGAGGCGGCATTCACCCGATTGAATTTCGGTAGCGTCGCCAAGGCTCCCGGCAAGTGCAGGATGTTCGCCTGTGGTGGATCGGTATGGTCGAGCAGGCAGTTGAAAAGTCGATAGAGATTGTCGGGACGAGCCTCAAGCCCGGCAAGCAGCGCTTCTCGTCGGACCGCGAACAGGTGCGCACAATACCCTTGCTCGAGCATCCTCTCGTAGTCGAACGCCGGAAACGCAAGCGGCCACAGCCGGCCATCGCCGGCGAGGAAGTCAAGATCGCCGTACACGGCCGTAGCATCCGGATAGGCGTCGAATGCGGCTGCGATGCGAGCCAGCGTGTTCGGTTCGAGCGACATGCCCGCCATGGTGACGACGACGTGTTGCGCATCGGATGCGGCGTCTTCGAGAAACTCCAGGAGGGCGTCACTGTCGATGCAAAGCGGCTGACCGTCGATCACGCCTGCGGTCCAGTTTTCGTGGCTCTGCGTTTCCAGGGTGGAGAGCGTTTGCTGAGTTCCGTCGGTGCCGGCGATGACGACAGCCAGTTGAAGCCGGCTCGTCTGCGGTTCCGGCAACGGGAAGCGATCGCGCCAATTCGCATAGTCGGCGAGGGGAAGCGAGGCCGGAATCAGCTGATCGTATAATTTGCCGCGGAGGCGCTCGGCGCCGTGCCCTCCGATCGCGTCAATCATTCTGGCAAGGCCATCGGGAAACGCGACAAAGACTGCCGTTGCCGGAACCTGCTCGCCGTCCTCTTTGCGCAATCCAATCCTATGGACACGTCCGTCGGCGAAGCGCTGCGGGACATGGAAATCGAAAGCGCGGGCGTTGCGGGATCCTTGCCCATTGGCATTGTCGCCGATGTGCGTCCAGGCCGTCGCGCGGACCTGTGCGACGGTTTCTCCATCGACGATCGCTTCAAGGGTGGCGACGATTTCGCTGTCGATCCAGCCTTCGAAATGCAAACCACCCAGCCAGCGCAATTCGCTGGTCGGTCGAAGATCGACAAGTGCGCTGTCATTCTCCAGGTCGATGGGATGGCCGATGGAAGTTCCAAGATTGGCGAGGCGTGCCTCAAGGACGCTCGCGGCGCGCAGCAGGTCCGGTTCGAGTGTCACCGCGAATCCGTAAGCGCCATCCAGTCCTTGCTCAAAGAGCTCCGGGACGAGGGAATCGGCGTAGGCCGTTCTCAGGACCAGACCATCGAGCAGGATATCGACGGTGAAGCGGCGCTCGGGAGCCTCGGGATCGAAAACGAAGCCCGACACAGTACTGTCGTGAGCGAGCGCGAGCCGGCTGATCAGTTTCGGTTTGGCCGCCGGTGCGGTGTGGATGACGCGCGCGATGCTCATGAGTGTTCGACCCAATCGACTACCGCATCGACAAGTCCTGCCTCGTCTACATTGGCAGGAAGGGCAAGGTCACCTTTGCGCGGGCTGGGCGATCCGCCCGACCAGTCGCGATATGCGACAGGTCTTAAAGCTTGCTTTGCAGTCTCAATCAGCGGATGGCCGAATATTGGTTCTTCGAAATCGGTGAGCAGCCAGCCCGGATCATGCGGTGCCAGAACATCGCCAAGCTCGCCGGCTGCAACCGCGCCGGTTATGAAGACATTTGGATACGACATCAGCCGATCGTCGTCATAGGTCGTGCCAGCGATAACGATCGATCGGGATGGTTTCCGCCGATGCAGGCAATCCGCCAGGCTCCGCATGATGCGCAAGGATACGGGCGAGGGCGCAGAGGGAACGATCACAAGCGATTTTCGCGAGCCGGAAAACGGCGGCAGGTCGAGCGAGGGAGTTGGCCAATCCTGGAGGACAATGTTGCGTTTGGGCCACCGAGCCTGGGCAAAAGCCTTGGCCGCTTTGCTGGGAACGAGGAGGGGCGTCCCGCCGGGAAGCGAGACGGCCGCTTCGCCAAGGTTTCCTCTCACCAACCAGAAATTGAGCGGAAGGTTGAGTGCCCGCATCAGATCGATCAGTTCCAGCAACGGATTCGGCTCGACGATGTCGACGCGTTTTGCATGCAGCCGTCTAAAGAGCTCGGCGGCGTCGGCGATGTCCGTTTCCGTGCCGAGCCTCAAATGAATCGATTGCGGGCTCGTGCCGTCCGCGGCCTTGAGATGGAAGACATCGCGCTCTCGCAAGAGCAGAAGCACGCGCTCGCCATGCTGCCGGAGGTGGCGCGCTCGCTCCTCAGCTATGGCTGCGCAGGAGCGTTGATTGCCGACGATCAGCACGGACGGTTCTGACGACCAGGGCAGCGCGCGCTCGAGTGCTGCGCGCGCTGGTCGTAGCGGATCGGCGCTCTCAAACGCGCGGCTTTCGTTCCGATGGTTCGGGAATCGCTGGTCCAGAACGCCCAGGTTGCGAAGCACCAGGCTTCGCTTCTCGTGCTGGAAGGATTTAGAGCCGTGATGCCCGACATAGACCGACGGCGCGCAAACGTTGCGAAAGCCGTTGGCGCGCGCGCGAAGGCAGAGATCGACATCTTCGAGATAGCCGCGCTCAAACGTTTCCGACAGCCCGCCTACGGCATCGAGACAGGCGCGCGTGATATAGAGACAAAACCCGATGCCGCTTGGGACGTCGATTGCATCGCCGGCGCCGGTAATGCCCGCGATGCGATCGATCTCGAGTATTTGCTCATAGCTCGGCATCGGATTGACGTCATTCGGCATCGGGAACGAAAAGATATCGCCATTATTGGAAAGCGGCGTGACCGTCCCGATATTCGGTGCCGAACGCGCCACCGCCGCCAATCGATCAACAAAGCCGGGTGCTACGACGGTGTCGGAGTTCAGCAACACGACGTCGCCCGTCGGCAGCTGCTCCAGCGCACGATTGATCGCTCCGACGAAGCCAAGGTTTACCGCGTTCACAACGAGGTCGATCGTGTTGGCCGCAGCAAGCTCTTGGAGATAGCGTCGCAACTCCACCTCGGGGCTGGCATCATCGACGGCCAGAATGCGGAACGGCTCTTTTCTCGACGCAGGCGAAGCTCTTGCCTTAACGAGGCTTTCAAAGCAGTCGATCGTTGCTTGGACGTCCCGATAGACAGGAACGATGACGGTGGGGGCGGAGGTGCGTGGCCTTGGCGGAGCGGAGGGACGCGCGTGTGCTCGGACCCGCGCCTGCGGAGACTGGTTGGGGGCGAGCCGCCGGATCTGGAAGATCTCGCCGTCGAATTTCAATGTCAGCGTCTGAGGGGTCCTGGATGGTGGCCGCCTAACGAGAAAGGCGGTCGCCTGAACGTCCCTGCTGGCCAAGGGATGAAATGAATTGGGCTCGAGAAGGCTCGTTAACGTGCCGTCTTCGGTCGCAAGGCTCGCTTCGATCGTGGCCGCCTTGGTCCAGGCGATCCAACCTGTCACATGATTGTCAAACACCGAACAGGCGGCCCAGTGCCGATTCCCGGCACGCCGAAGCTCGGCGATGGCAGCTCGCAGGATCGCCGGATTGCCGTCACGGCTTATCAGACTGGCAGCCGCGACCCGCCGCCGATCGTCAGTGGCCCAGGCAAGCATTCGACGGTTGGCGCCGACGTCGGAAGGATCGACAAGAAGCGCTTCGGTGAGGTCGGCAAGCGCCGCTTCGCCGCGTCCCAGCTTCCAGTTCGCCTCCGCGCGGAGAATGAAGCAATGGGCGGCCGGCGGCGGTTCAATACGGCAGCGTCGATCCGCATATTTGAATGCTGCGATAAAGTCCTGAGCGGTTAGCGCCTGCGCCGCCAGGCGCTCGAGCGCGATATGTGAGCGAGGTCCGACGAGCGCTGGGGCGCCAATGATGGTGCCGAGAACCATTTAACCGTGCCCTGACCGATTGCGGTCGCTTGCCGGCGCTCCGAAGTCTGAGTGTCCGGATCGCTTCAGGTAACCGGACTCTCTTGGCGCGGCCGGCTGCGGAACACACGGACCCGCCCCGAACCGGCAGGCTTTCGCGGCTTCACAGGCGCCGCGACCTGTTCCGCGGCTGCAATCCGTTCGATGCCAATGCGAATGCCAACCAGAGGTTCGCGATTGGTCGGACCCGACAGCACCACGCGTTTGCCGACTGCGCGCAAGGTCGGTGCGTTCAGGAACCCTGCCTCCGCGACGAACTCCAATTCGTCGGTGCCGCTCATTTCCAGGACCACGCCCGTAATGGGCAGGGCCCGCCCGCGTGTACCGGCGTAGGCGCCGAGCGGGACCATTCTGCCGCTCCCGGCCTGACCGTTGGCGAACTGAACCGCATAGCGGATATCAAGACCGACCGGCTTCTCCGGCCATTCCAGGGCCACCCCTTCCACGCGGGACGGTGCCGTTGGACCTGCAATCCATGCGTTGGGTCCGACAGTGACGTCGCCGCGACCCGCCACATGGCCAAGCACCTTCAGGCCTTCCGTCGTGGCATTGGCATGCAAGCCCAGGCTTTCGCTTTGCGCCGTGACGACGCGGGCTCGGCCGGATTGGATCGGTTCGATGCGAACCACGGCGGCTTGCGATCCTCCAAGTCGCACGGGCTGGACTTGGACCTGCAAAGTGCCGGGCGTGTTGACTCGGACAACCAAGCCGGAATTCGGCTCCCAAAGGGTTGGCTCGGTCGCGTCAGGATGCAGGATGATCTCCATCCGTCTTTCGTGGCCCGGCGCCGGTGCGACCGTAACATGAGGTGGAGAGAGGGAGTCTTCCGCACTCCTGTAATTCACGAAGAACAGTCCGCGGTCGAGGTTCACCACTTTTTGCTGCTCAGCGTCGCTCATCAACACCCCCGAACAAATCGTAACAATTGTAATCTACTTCTGTTAGCGAGCATATCATATGTCGTCGCCCAAAAGTTAGACATGTTTGATATCGCGAGCTCAACAAACTTCGGGCAAATGGCTAAGCAGGCCATGCAACCACAGATCGCAATTCATGTCTTTTCGCGTTTCAATCTTGGGTGTTGCAGCCGGACGTGCTCCGGCGCGCCGAAACGCAGCGGAGAGAGCCATCCAAGACGCTTGAGGCGAGAATGATGTGACTGCCAACTCGACTTTGCGGAAGCGCGAAGCTGGTTATCCACAGCAAGACACCTGCTCCGTCAGGAACGGCAAGTCAAGGAAGTGCCCTCAAGCGTGAGGACGAGCGCCAATGAGTGGATACTGATGACGAGAGAGAGCGACGGATATACTCAGTCTCTGCACTCAATAATGCCACCATCCGCCGGAGCCTGTCGTTTTCATCTCTCAGCAGTGCGATGGAGTCGGCGATGTTCTCAGCGCTGCTCAGATCGAGATGCTGGATTTGCGGTTGGCAGTCGGAAGGAGGTCGTTTGAATTTCATAGCGTTGCCCACACGCTTGCCCTTGCATTCCTGAGACTACACTGAGTTTCAACATTTGGATGCCCAAAGCAAAACCAAAAGTTGCATGGAGTTGCGACTAATCGACGAATTTTGGGGCAGGAAGATGTCAGATCGAACGAAAGCTTTTTGCTGATGCAGAATTGCAGCATTCTAATCATAGGGAACTTTGTCATTACATAGTGCGAATGCCGAACTATCGTTCGGCGATTAGCGATTGATGCCTTCGCTACAGAAAATTCTTGCTATAACCACGACGCGCAAGCTTCAGTTCGTTCTACATTGATCGTACAGCTTGAAGCAGACAGGCCACAGCATCGTCGATGAAGATTTTATTCGTTCACAATAACTTCCCGGCACAGTACCGCAATCTGGCGGCCGCGTTGGCTAACGAACCCGGCTTCGAGCTCGTTGCTGTCGGTGCATCGAGCGCGCAGCCGATGCCTTCGGTTAAGTTGATTAAATATATGCTCCCCGAAGCAGATGTTTCCGGAACCCATCCCTTCGCCAGGCGATTCGACCTTGAGTGCCGCCGCGCTGAGCAAGTGCTTTACAGTCTTTCGACCTTGGCGGCGTCGGGCTTCGCGCCCGACTTGATTCTGGCCCATCCGGGATGGGGAGAGACCCTGCCACTGCGCACGATGTTCCCCAAGGCAAGATTGTTGGTCTATTGCGAGTTCTTTTACGGGGCCGAGGGGCGGGACATCGGATTCGATCCGGAATTTCCGATGTCCGGATTGGATGGTCATATCGGACTGCAGTTGAAGAATGCGACGACATTGCTAGCGCTGGCAGATTGCGACCTTGGAATCTCGCCTACCACTTGGCAGCAATCGACCTTTCCCTCGCATTATCAAAGCAAGATCGAAGTGATTCATGAAGGAATTGATACATCGCGGGTGCGACCGAATCCGCAGACGCGCCTCATGCTGCCGAACGGCCGGGAAGTGGGATCGTCGGACGAGATTGTAACGTTTGTCGTACGCAATCTCGAACCGCTCAGAGGCTATCACGTCTTTATGCGTGCTCTCCCCGAAATCCTCAGGCGGCGACCCAACGCGCAGATCGTCGTCATCGGCAGGGATGGATTGTCGTATGGACTTCCTCCGCCGGCTGGCAAGACCTGGAAGTCGATCTTCCTCGATGAGGTCCGCGATCAGTTGGATCTATCACGTGTTCATTTCATGGGTGGCGTCCCATATCAGACGTTCATTTCCGCGCTCCAGGTATCATCGGCACATGTCTATTTGACTTATCCCTTCGTGCTGTCCTGGTCGGCGCTGGAAGCGATGAGCGCCGGTTGCTTGGTGATTGGGTCTGATACGCCGCCAGTGCGCGAGGTCATCAGTTCCGGCGAGAACGGGCTGCTGGTTCCTTTTTTTGCGGTCGATGAACTTTCCGAGCGCGTGATTGAGGCGTTGCAGGAACCCGCCAAGTTCTCGTCAATGAGACAGGCCGCCCGCCGCTTCGTTATCGATCACTATGACGCAGAGCAGGTCTGCATACCGCGAATGCGTCGCCTTCTCGATCTGAAGTTGCCATCGATGTCATCGCCACGGAACTTTTGGCCGGGACGCTCGGTGTCAGACTTGCCGCAAGGCGCCAAGCGTGCTTCCCGGAAATCGTCCGCCGCGGCGGGACTGGGAATGTAGGCGAAGAGGGCGCTGGCCCTTCGTAGGCCGCGCGGCACGCGGGACTCTATCCAGGACATCTATTTTCCGACGCACCGAAAAATGGCGACGTCGACCGTTATGTGTGCAGGCCATCCGAAACGGTTGATCGCGGTCGCAGGCATGTCGCTACGTTTGGCTGGTCGACGGCACATTTATTTCGAGAAGTTCGTTCTCGCGGTGACACAGGCGTGATGATGTCGGACCCGAACGATCAATCGATCGCGAGCGACTACGAACATCGCCGTATCCGCTGACAACCCAGCGAAGTCAGGCGCGATGAGTGTAACTTCTCTCGGCAACGTGATGGTATGAGAGAAATCATATAATTGACGTAGACAACGTCGGTCATATCTCCACGAAGAGCAGAACAATGATGTGGCTGGCATAGGGAGGCGCTCGCAACGTTCGTCACCGATCGTTGCGCAGCGATTGTTTTCGATCGCAACGAGGAGACTCTGAATGCGATCAGCCTGCCCGCAAAATAATCATCGCGGAGATCAAAATTAGTGCTGCACCAGTGACCTGGTGGCACGTGATTTGCGAGCCTCGCGACCAGCATACTGGAGTTGGGTATCGGATATGATCACAGCACGGATTAGTCTTGGAATGAGTACGGATTGCAGGCGGCCAGCGCTTCTTATTCTTGCTGTCGTGCTGTCAATTTTTACATTCGGGTCCGCCCGCGCTCACGATTCTGGGCACCCCGAGTTGAACCGTTGGTATGAGAGCCTGCACAGCGGCAAGGGCCCATGCTGTGATGGCACAGATGCCAAGCGCGTCGATGACGCCGATTGGGAAAGCAAGGATGGTCACTATCGGGTGCGCATCGACGGCGAATGGGTCGACGTTCCCAGGGAAGCTGTCGTAGATGGGCCGAACCTCTCGGGTCGGACCATGGTGTGGCCCTATTATCAAGATGGTCATCCGAAACCGCGATGCTTCATGCCTGGCAGCATGAGTTGATCTAGTCGAGCAGTTCGACCAGCTCGCGCCGACGAGTCCGAACGGGTTTGCGCAGGGTGTGATGACCGAGCCTGTCCGACTTATGGATGAGCCCGCGTCGCCGCCGGGCCCGACGTTGACGCTTCCGCAGGCCGAAGCGCCAACTGCGCTGCCGAGGTGAACACGCGTGACCGCATGAGGAGGGTAGCCGTGAGACCGGTAATCCCAGACGCAGCCAGGATCATGGCTACGACCACGAATTGGTAGATGGCGGCATAGACCGGACTCGCGCCGGAGACCATCATGCCGGCCATGACTCCGGGGATCCACACCAAACCGAGAGACTTCAGCATATCGAGTCGAGGCAGAAGGCTCGCATAGACGGCGCTCTGAAGATAAGGCGTAACCGTAACGGGGGGCTCCGCGCCCAGCGAGAGGCCTGCCTCGATCTGTCCGACATGGGCGACGATCTCGGCCCGGAAGCGCTCTGCGGCTTGCGCGCATGCATTCATCGCATTGGCGATGATCATGCTGCCGACAGGGACGAGGATCGCAATGTCGGCCCGAAGACTCCGGGTCGCAAGCATCGCCGCGATCACGGTTCCGGCGCCGGCGGTGATTGCCCAGAAGCACAGCAACAGCGCGCCTTCTAATCCCTGGAGGCGGCGAGCAGCCGTGAATGCCGCGGCGACCGTCATCATCAACAAGATCAGCGTGCCGATCAGCAAGTTGCCATGCAGCAACACCGCCAGCACCATCCCAACGAGAACCATCTGCACGAGGCCACGCGCCATCGACACGGCAGCCTCGCGCTCGACGCGGACGGCGTGCCACCGGCAAAGCGCCACCACGGCTGCGCATAGCGCGATGGCGCCGGCGGCCTGGGCAAGGCCCATCAGAACGTCGCTTCCTATGCTGCTCTCCAGCTCAGTCAGCATGCAGCACCTCCCTGGTTGCGCCGATCGCGACAAGTCGGCCTGCTTCCATGATCGTGGTTCTGTCTGCGAGACGGATGGCCTGCTCACGGTTGTGCGTGACGATCACGCAGGCCATTCGCCGTTCTCGGATGATACCGAGAATGAGCTCCTCGACCCCGCGCACGGACGTCTCATCGAGCGCGGAGGTCGGCTCGTCGAGCAGCAGAATCTCAGGAGCATTTGCCAGCGTTCGAGCCAGTGCCACGCGCTGGGCCTCGCCGCCGGAAAGGTTGCCGACGTCACGGTCAGCGAATCCGGATAAGCCGACCCGCTCGAGCAGCGTTGCGATCTGCGTCGGAGCCATGACTTCCCCGCGCTGGCGCGGTCCGAAAGCGATGTTCGCAGCGATTGTGCCGGGAAATAGAAAGGCCGTCTGCATGACCATGCCGACCCGCCGCCGCAACTCTTGCGGCGCAATTGACCGGTAGTCGGTGGACGCCAGCAGAACCGTGCCGGCCGTGGGTTCGTCCAGCCGGTTGAGCAGCCGCAGGAAGGACGACTTCCCGGCTCCGCTCGCGCCGACGACGGCGAGAATCTCACCAGCCGAGACCTGCACACTGACATCATTGACGAGCAGCCGCTGTCCGACGCTCCGCGACAAATGCCTGGTCTCGAGCATCGCGATCCCTGGCTTGGGACGGTTCTCGCCTTGGCCGGGCGCGTGCGCGAACGCTGCCGCCTCGCCGGGATCGTTCGATAGGGCAGGGTTTGTCACAGGGCCTCTTTCGACACAATGCGCTGATCAATCCTGGTACGCTAAACTTGCGATCCCATCAAAATGGTGGCGGCTTCGGCTGCGACGGCTTCGGGCCGAAAGCCCGCGCAGTGTCCCGCTGTGGGCGATCAACCCTGGATAACGCGAGTTGCCGCGCGTACTCGTGGTCGCCGGCCTCCTTGTAGGGAGAACTTGTCAGTGAAGCAAGAAATGCGACCAGATCATCAATCTCTGCCTCCGTCATGGCCAACGGCTGGATGTCTTCGTCGAGCCAGGGATCGGTGAGGCCGTCACCCTTATTGTAGTGATCGACGACGTCCCACAACGTTTGCATCGATCCGTCGTGGAAGTAAGGTCCCGTCACCAGGATATTGCGCAAGTCAGGTGTCTTGAATGCGGCGATGTCGTTCTGCCGTTTCGTGATCAGAAAACGCCCAAGGACAGACATATCGCTCGCGATCGCGGCGGTGTCGACATCCGGCAGGCGTCCTTGTGCAAGCTCGCGTTCCGCCTGCTGCGCCAGGGGGCCAACGCGGTGCCGGAGGATTCCGATGCCGATGTTATGAAAATCGTTATCGGTGAAAACAGTCACATCGCGTCTATCGTCCGCCAAGGCGTGGCAGAGGTTACAGCGGGCTTTGGTATTGAACAATTCCCAGCCGCGTTTGGCAGAGTCACTGATCGCGCCGGCGTCTCCGGTGATGAAGTGGTCGAAGGGAGAATCGAAAGACGCCAATGTCCGTTCATAGGTCGCGATTGCGCGCAGCATATCCTGTTCGTTCACGTCCCGGCCGAAGGCCCGCATGAACTGCACCTGATAGTCCTTATCGCCGGCGATCCGGGATACGGCAGCGGAGATACTGGACGAACCCATCTCGAACGGGTTGGTGATCGGCAGGGCCGCCTGCTGCTCCAGCGTATCGACCCGGCCATCCCAAAACTGCGTCTTGTTATAGAGCGCATTCAGAATCGTTGGCGCATTGCGTTGACCGGCGCGGCCATCGATCCCGATCGATACAGGCCGTCCATCGGTGAAGGCGCGTGCCGGATCGTGACATGTGGCGCAGGCGACGGTGCCGTCATCCGACAGGCGGGCGTCGAAGAACAGTTTCTCACCCAACGCAACCGCGGCAGGCGTAAGCGGGCTGGCTGGTGGGATTGCCGATGCCGTCAGCGCCGCGGGAAAGCCGACCTGATTTGAGGAGCGGGGCTCCGCCAGCGGCCCCGGTTGGGGCAGTGGGGGCGCCTTGCCTGGCTCCAGCGCCGGCGGTGGTCCGAAGCTGGTATCTTCGCTGACGGTCGAAGCCGCAGTCGCCGACAGCGTAGGCAACAGGAGTAACAAGGCCGCGAATGACGTGGCGCGCATCCGATATGCCTTTGCCGTTGCGCTGAGCAGATATTCCAAAGAAGGTGGATTCAGGGCAACTTCGTCCTCGCGAGGAGGCGAGGCACGACCTTGCGGGCGGTCGGCCGTCCCTTCGGCATTCGCAAGGCACCGCTATTGCGGTAAACGTGTGGCGGTGGCCTGTATTTCCGATCCGCACGCAGGTTTGTCCGAACGAACGCGCGGCCGGAAGCGATCGTCCTACTGCTTCAAACGAGTGGACGCGTCCGCGATGCGCCGGGCGCTTGCGTGTAGCGCTGCCTCTTCCTGCTGGCTCATCTGCGGCGTGAGAACGCGCTCGACGCCGGCTGCTCCGATCACCGAGGGTAGGGAGAGGCTGACCCCAAATGCTTTTTGGGGACTCGATACCGGAAGAATAACCTTCTCATCCCGCAGAACCGCCTCGGCGATCCGCGCGGATACGATTCCGATCCCGTACTGGCTGGCACCGATGCCCTCGATGATCGTGATGTTGGCCTGCCGGACATCCCGTTCAATCTGCTCTTTCGTCTCCGCCGGCCGATCGAGAAGTGCTTCGACTGGACTGCCGGCAATTCGCGCGGAGGACCAGAGAAAGACGCTTGAAGTGCCATGTTCGCCAAGCACCAAGGCATCTACGGCGGTCGGAGCAACGCCGAAGTGACGGGCGAGATGCGTCCGGAAGCGCAGGCTGTCAAGGAACGTCCCGGTGCCAAACACGCGCTCATGCCCGGCAGCAGCGCGGGCGATATCGGTGAGCGGGTCAGGTGGATCGGTCACGACGATGATCACCGCGTCCTGCGCAGCAGCGACGATGGCGGGAACGAGTTCCCGGTAAATCTTGGCGTTGGCGGTGAGGAGCTTCAGCCGGCCTTCCTTGTCGCTCCGATCGGTTGCGCCTCCGGCCTTTTCGTTGACGCCGGCAGTGAGGAGAACGACCGAGCAACCAGTCAGATCCGCGATGTCGCCGCTTCGAACGGCGGTCACGTCCCCCATCGCCGCTCCATACGTAATATCCGTGGCGATCCCGACGCTCCTCGCCTGTGTCCTGTTCACGAGGACGACTTCGTCCGCACTGCGCCGAAGACCCAGCGCCATTGCGCAGGCGGCGCCGACCGCGCCAGCCCCGACAATTCCGACTTTTCGCATGCTCTATTGCTCCAGCGCAGGTATCGGACACA
Source organism: Bradyrhizobium sp. LeoB3 (assembly GCF_055456055.1). Taxonomy (NCBI): domain Bacteria; kingdom Pseudomonadati; phylum Pseudomonadota; class Alphaproteobacteria; order Hyphomicrobiales; family Nitrobacteraceae; genus Bradyrhizobium; species Bradyrhizobium sp. LeoB3. Next base: position 72,151 of record NZ_JBVBEF010000016.1, on the reverse strand, counting down.
CGCCCTTCCGCCACGTCAGTATAGTAGCAGCGTGCTGAGCGATAAAGCGAATGCACCGGCGCTTCAGCGCAAGCGTCGTGCTTATTCGAAAGTGCTGACGCGTGTGGCAGACGACAGTCCGTCGTGCGGATGAATTCACCAGCTAAGGCGATTGCGCGCCGATACGCTCGAACTGCCGCTCCTCGTCTTGGGCGGCAAGCAGGGTGGCCAGCGTGGAGCATTGAGTGCGGATATCGGGAATCGCAATGATCTCCCGGAAGGCGGCGCGGGCGAGCGGACCCACGGCGAATAGCCGCCGGGACGGAACGCCGTCGCGATTGACGATCGCACAATCGGCGCCGGTCTCGATGCCGATGCAAAGCGGATCGACGCGGGAAGCGCCACTTGGAAGCAGGTGGAAGCTCGCGCCAGAGCCGCTGGGTATACGGCCGGATGCCGTCGATGACGGATCGTGCATGGCCTGGAACTATGTACGATTCTCGACGACCATTTCGGTGAATCGCTCTGGCAGAGCGTCGGCGATGCGTTCGAATAGCTGGTCAGCTTGAGCAGGATCAAAGTCCATCCTGAATCGTTTCTTTACGCCGAACTGCGTGAGATCGTAATGGCTTGCTGGTTGGACACCGTGTCGCGCCAGGCAACTCTGAACACATTTGAGCGCGCAGCCATCGATCGCGACGATTGGCCGCCCCGAGGTCGCAACTCGTACAAGCGAAGGAACGTCGCCTCCGACCCCCGCGATGCAGGACATTTCCGCTTTCCCGGTTCGATCCAGTCGGATCGCGAGATGGTTCGCCAGCTGAGCGGCGCTTGAACAGCCAGAGCAGGAATAGACCAGGGGCAGATCGGTTCGTCGCGCCATTTGCCGTTCCTTTTCGCACGTCATCAATTGAGCCAGAAAAATCGCCTCAGGCGTTGCCGCGTGGAAATGCCTGACCTGCCGCCAGCGCGTCGGCGAAGGCATGGTGCAGGTCGCGGTGGATGGCCTCATCCTCGCGCATGGCGAGGATCATGTCAGTGACATCCGAATCCGGCGGTAGATTCCAATAGGCGATGGCCGATGCGGGTGCCGCGTCGCTGCTGCGATCATCAGATCCGAGCCGAATGAGGTATTCCGAGTAACCCCGGACCGCTTGCTCGGCGAAATATCCGGCCAGGCGATGGGCTGTCCGGGCGGATATCAAGTAGAGAATGAAAAAAGCATTGTAGAACGCCGCTTGCGCGATGGCGATCAGGATACGTTCCCAGGCGCGAGGCTGAGCCAGCGCAATAAACGACATCAGATGAACGCGCTGGTTCTCCGCCTCGTCCATGAAGGTCCGGATCCAGCCGCGATCGTCGAGCATTAGGCGCAGGCATTTGAGATGCAGCAACGTTGCGGCGACCATCGGCGGGACCGCGGCCACGGTCTCGAGCACAACGACACGATGGCCGTATCGCCCGCCAAAGAGGGCGCCGGCCATCGATGCGCCCGCGCGCACGATGCCCAGCGCAATCCGGTCAGCCAGAGTGTCTGGTAGGTGATGTCGAAACAGATCCGTCTTGTTGACGAGCAGCATTTTCGATCCGGTGTTGGGGCACGCCTCGGCATCAGTCGCCCCGTCTCTGGGTCGGCGGGCAGGGGCTTTCCTCTTGTAGGACAAGCCTTGGCATTATCGGGAATAATCGATCCAACTATTTGCGCTGGCTCAAATTGGAGGGCATTGCCCCACACTACTATGTGACAGCGGAGGTACACCGCCAGATGTGCAGCATGAAGTCGGCGGCATGGATTACTCTCCGGACCTCGATCTTTTCGCCCGGACCGAACTGTTTCAGGGGACTTCTCCGGAAGCGCTCCGATTCCTTCAGGCGTCAGCGGGACGAAGGCGGCTCGCCGCCGGCGACATCCTGCTTCAACAGGGCGACCGCACGACATCCCTTTTTGTCGTGATCGCGGGCCGGTTGCGGGCGTCGCAGATGGCCCAGGACGGTCAGCAGATTATCATCCGCTATATTGGTCCGGGAGAGGTCGCAGGCTATGCGGCACTTGTGGGCAGTGATACCCATCCCGGCACGGTGACCGCGGTGGACGACAGCCATCTGATCGGCTGGACGAGTGCCATCGTCAGACAGATCATGGAGCGTTATCCCATTGTTGCCATCAACGCCCTCACGCTGTTGGGCCGCCGGTATCACGAGATGCAGATCCGTCTGCGTGAACTGTCGACCGAACGTGTCGAGCGTCGGATTGGTCATACCCTTCTTCGTCTGGCGCATCAGTCGGGTCGCCGAACTGCGCGCGGCATCGAGATCGCCTTTCCGCTATCCCGTCGTGACCTCGCCGAAATGGTCGGAACCACCCTGCATACCGTCAGCAGGACGCTCAGCGCCTGGGAGGAGCGGGGCATCGTCAGTTGCGGGCGGTGCCGCGTGGTCCTGTGCAAGCCGCATGCTCTCGTGGCCATCGCAGACGAGGAGGAAGAATAGTTCTGGCTCCGAGTCCGAAAACAGCGTGTCCCACTGCGGCGCGTGACTACCTACTCCATCGCGATTTGCCGCAATGCCAAGACCCCGGCGAAGGCGCAATCGACGATTTCGGAAAATACAAGCTCCATCTCTCTGAACACGGTTCGGTCGGGTTCGCTCTCGGTAAGCGCGTCAAGCTCGGATAGAAGCGATAGAAAGGCAGCGATTTGATTTCTGCAGTCGCGTGCCTGGACAAGCTGCCGCCGGGAGAAGCGGCGTTTTTCAAGCGTCGCAAATCGATCGAGAGCCCCAGCCAGAGAATCCTGACACGTACAGTCCAGGTTGACCCGCGTGAGAACATGCCGCAGCCGGTTGACGACATCGATGGTTCCGTCCTGCGGTAGGCGCCGTGCTGCAATCGCCATATTAGGCCCCAAAGGTTGCTAGAGCATGTGCGGTTTAATCGGTTCGCGGAATTGGTGTGGCTGGCCGGACCGGGCATCGGGTGCAACGGAGAGAAAGCCGGCTCTTCCGTGGAGAAACCCGTTGGAAAATGGCACGTCCGGATAAAGCTGCGCGAGATGTCGCGTTCCGCTCTCCACATCCTCGCGGCCATCAAGGACCGCGCGGAAGATGCTGATGACCGCGACCATGTCGCAATGCTGTGGCGAGAGGCGGAATGACCCGACGCCGGCTTCGCGCAAGGCTTCGGCGTCGCCCAGTAGGTTGGCGCAGGTGGACGACAGGGTCTGAACGCCGTTGACCGTCAGGAACTCGGCGCCATCGAGCGTCTTCAGCATCAGTCCATCCGGGTCCTGCTCGCAAACGAACTGGCAATTGTCTTTTGTCAGCTTGTGAAGGCGTGCGTGATAGCAGCGGGCAGAGATCGCCAGAGGCACCCGGCCGAAGGCGAAGATATCGATCAGGACGTTGGGAAGTGCGGCCGCAATCGCCGCGATCGACGACAGCGGCAGCTCCGGGGGCAGGCAGATTCGTGTCGCTCCGCGTTGGGCGTGGAACGCGGCGCTGGCTTCGTTGTAGATGTTGATGAACGGACCGATCGCATGAGGGCGACCGACAAGTGGCTTGAGACAGGTCAGATCGTTCACCTCGACCAGGAGCTCTGCCGTGTTGACGAGTTCGGACATCTGGCGACGCTCGCGCGGCAGCGAGGTCAGGATCAGGGAGCCGAGCAGGACCTGTTTTCCGGCGGCACGGAGCCGCTCAACGACCGCAGGCAGATGTGGAGCGATGAAGGGCGATCGCTTCGAGCAGACGATCTCTCCGATCACGACGGTGTTGACCGGCGCTTCGTCCGCAATGCGAAAGTAGAAGTCGCGCCAGCGTTCGGGCGCCCAATTGTAAAGAACTGGGCCGAGGCTGAGCTGCATGAAACCATTCCTCCGATCGGTTTTCTTTAGTCGTTCAACGAGAGAGGCCTAGGCACTTACCTCCAGGTCTTGCGATACGCACCCACAGTTGTGGCCTGCCCCTCGGTGAATGGTACAAGTTGCCCGGCATCGATCGGCAGGCCGGAGTCCAGCGCGTCAAGAGCTTGACGAAAATGCCGCACGACACCCTCGACATAGGCCCGGCCGCGCTGGCGCCCTTCGATCTTGAGCGCCGTAACGCCGGCGTCGCGCAGACCGGCAAGCAATGTTGCCGCGTCAAGGCTCACGGGATCCTCGAAAATATAACCGGTGCCGTGTTTGGTCGTGAAGCGGCCCTTGCAAAGCGTCGGATAGCCGGCAGCTTCACCGATCTCGAAGCTGTTGATTGTGAATCCGCCGAGGCTCGACTTCGTCCTGCCGTCCACCTGTTCATAAGCGACATGGCTCGCGGGAGAGCATACGCCCTGCATGTTCGGCGACTGGCCGGTGGCATAGGATGACAGCGAGCAACGGCCTTCGGCCATCACGCAAAGGCCGCCGAAGACGAACACTTCCGTCTCACAGGTCGTCTCGCGGACGATGCCGGCGATTTCCGCAACGCTCAGGACGCGGGGCAAGACGACGCGGCGGGCGCCGAATGTCTCGGTGTAAAAAGCGATGGCATCCGCGTTGGCGGCGGCTGCCTGCACCGAGACGTGCAGGCGCTGGCCAGGATGGCGGCGCGCTGCATATTCCAGCAGTCCGACATCGGCCAGGATCAGCGCGTCGGCCTTGGCCGCGACGGCGTCGTCTATCGCCCGATGCCAGAGACTGACGGCGCCCGCGCGCGGGAATGTGTTGATGGCAACCAGGACCTTCACCCTGCGGCGATGTGCAAGGGCGATCGCCTCGCGGAGCTCGTCGCGGCTGAAATTCAGGCCTGGAAAGTTTCGTGCATTGGTCTCGTCGTTGAAACCGCAATAGACCGCATCGGCTCCGGCATCGATCGCGGTCTTCAATGCGGCTGGTGTGCCCGCCGGACAGATCAGCTCCATCGTCAAATCCCTTTGTGCGATCGATTTGAGGCGCTGGCCACCGTTCGAGCAATCTGCAACGTGCGTTTCAATGGTTCGGCCAGTGGTCCGAATATGCTGGCGATCTCCGCCATCGGGTCGAGCTGCGCGTCATCAATCGCGTTGCGAAGCGCGAGCACCGCCTCGACATCGCCTTCCACCACAAGGTCGCGGGAAAACAGCAATGCATCGCCGTCAAGGTGGCCTTCGACCAGACCAAATAACCCGGCCAACGGACTGGAAATCCGAGCATCAACATCATCCGGCAGGTTGCGCACCACCGATAGGCGCGGGCGGGAAGGGGCGGGCTCGAGCAGAAAGCCAAAGGGCAGATCGGTCGGCTTGATGCTAAATCGTTTTCGGGCATGCTCGCCCAGCCTGTCGAAGATCCTCGGATGTTCCCTGCAAATGCGAAGCAGCACGACCGTGAGTACGGCCTGAAGCGGCAGCAGCGGCAACGGGCGCACAGCAAGCGCCAGCAATGGAGGCACCGGCAACGGTGACGGCGCAGGCGGGGGCACTTTCGAGAAATTCATCGTGCAGAATAGAGCGATGATCCCGGGCATTGTTTGCGCAAGAACAAAGAAGACCTGGAATTTTGCTGCATAGGAATCTCTGTGTCTTAAGGAGAAGCCTCTTGCTGCGCCGCGACGTGCCGCATTTTCAGGAAATGCACGACTTTCTGGTTTTTCTCGAGAGTAAGGGGCAATTGCGACGCATTCGCGAGAAGGTCTCGGTGGTGCACGACATCACGGAAATTCATCGTCGCGTTCTTCGCCAGGAAGGACCGGCTCTTTTGTTCGAGCGGCCGATCAGGGCGGATGGGGCTCCTTCGGATATACCGCTGCTGACCAATCTCTTCGGTACGATCGAACGGGTGGCCTGGGGATTTGGCGTGCGGCCCGACCGGCTGAGAGAGCTTGGCGAACTGATGGCCGAACTGCGCGCGCCGCGACCGCCGCAGAACCTGATCGATGCCTGGCGCAAGCTTCCCCTTGCACGGGCCGCGCTGGCGACCCGGCCGCGCACGATTTCAGCGGCGCCGGTGCAGGAATGTATCGCAACCGGCGACGCCATAGACCTCGGCATTCTGCCGACCCAGGTCTGCTGGCCCGGAGAGCCGGCGCCCCTGATCACGTGGCCGCTGGTCATGACTGCGCCGCCCGAGCCAGCCGCTTCGGGCCAGGACAACATGGGCGTCTACCGGATGCAGGTGCTGGGCCGCGACAGCGCCATCATGCGCTGGCTGCCGCATCGCGGCGGTGCCCGTCATCACGATCAGTGGAAAAAGCTTGGCCGGGACATGCCGGTCGCCGTCGTCATCGGCGCCGATCCTGCGACCATCCTGGCTGCAGTCTTACCTGCGCCGGAAGCCATTTCCGAACTGCGGCTGGCCGGCATGCTGCGCGGGCAGCGGCTGGATCTGGTCCGCTGCATCACCGTTCCGCTCTCGGTGCCGGCCACGGCCGAAATTGTCATCGAAGGTTATGTGTCCGCGACGGAAACGGCGCCCGAGGGTCCCTATGGCGACCACACCGGTTATTACAACTCCGTCGAGGAGTTTCCGGTGTTCCGCGTGACGGCGCTGACGCGGCGGCGCAGCCCGGTCTATCTCTCGACCTTCACCGGACGTCCGCCGGATGAGCCATCGCGCATCGGCGAGGCGCTCAATCATCTGTTCCTGCCGCTGGTGCAGCAGCAGTTTCCGGAAGTCATCGACCTCTGGCTGCCGCCGGAGGCGTGTTCTTACCGGATCGCGGTTGTCGCGATCTCCAAGCGGTATCCAGGGCAGGCGCGGCGCCTGATGCTCGGGCTATGGTCGATGTTGCCCCAGCTCACCTACACCAAGTTTCTCATCGTCGTCGACGGCGATATCGATATCCGCGACTGGCGAGCGGTGATGTGGGCGGTCGCAACGCGAAGCGACAGTTCACGCGATCTCGTCACGCTTGCCGATACCCCGATCGATTACCTCGATTTCGCCTCGCCAAAGCCCGGTCTTGGCGGCAAACTCGGCATCGATGCGACGACAAAGATGCAGCCGGAGACCGAGAGGGCCTGGGGTGAAGTGCTGGCCATGGACCCCGCCGTGACGGCACGAGTCGACGCTATGTGGCCGGACCTTGGTCTGGGTGGATAGACCCTTGCCGGTCTTCTCAGGAGATCAGACCCGGTTTCTCGGGGACTAGCGCATCGGCGGCATCGCTCACGCCGGCGTAGATCTCATTGAGGTCCGCCGCTGTGACGCAATACGGCGGCATGACGTAGATCGTGTTACCGAGTGGCCGCAGCAAGAGATTGCGATCGCGGAAAAAGGTCTGGAGCTTCGGGCCAATGTCAGCGAGGTAGCCGCTGTCGGGTACGGCCAAATCAAGGGCTGTGATGGTGCCGATCCGGCGAACGTTCTTGAAGCGCGCGTCCGCGTGAAATCGTTCAATTCCGTTTTCTTGCATTTCCGCCACGGATGCGATGCGCTTTCGAACGTCCGGATCTTGCCAAAGATCCAGGTTCGCCTTCGCTGCGGCACAGGCGATCGGGTTGGCCGTATATGAGCTCGAATGAAAGAAGGTCCGCGTACGATCTTTCGAATAATGTGCGTCAAAGATGTCGGCGCGGCAGAGTGTCACCGCGAGCGGAAGCGATCCGCCGGTGAGACCCTTGGAATAGCAGGCGATGTCAGGCGACACATCAGCCTGCTCACACGCGAACAATGTTCCAGTCCGGCCCCAACCGGTCATGACCTCATCGGCAATGAACAAGACATTAGAAGCTTCACAAATCCGCTTCATCTCTCTCAGCACCCACGCTGGATACATCAGCATCCCGCCTGCGCCCAGGATCAGCGGCTCCACAATAAAGGCTGCCGGATTGTCGTTGCGGCACGCAGCTTCAAGTGCGTCAAGCGTTACCTGTTCGTGGCCGCGCTCCGGAAACGGCACTGAGGTGACATCGAAGAGCAATGGTTCGTATGCCGCGTTGAAGACACTCCGCGCGCCGACCGACATCGTACCCACCGTGTCGCCATGGTAGGAGTGCTGCATCACGACAATGCGCGAGCGCGGCTCGCCGACGTTGTGCCAATAGCCGAGTGCCATTTTAAGCGCGACCTCTACGCTGGTCGAGCCGCTGTCGGAAAAGAACACGTAGTCGAGGCCACGGGGGGCCAATTTCAGAACCAGGTCAGCGACCTCTTCGGCCGGTTCGTGAGTATGGCCAGCGAAGATGATCTGGTTGAGCTGCTCCGCCTGCTTCTGAATGGCGCTTGCGATTTGCGGATGGCAGTGGCCGTGGGTCACCACCCACCAGGATGCGATTGCGTCGATGATACGACGGTCGTCTGCGGTATAAAGATAGGCGCCTTCGCCGCGGACAATCTTTGTCATGACGCCCTGCAGCGCATGTTGGGTGAATGGATGCCAGATTCGCGGCTGCTTCTCGTGCATCATGGCTTGAAATCATCGCGGTTGAATGAGCCTTCGAAGGCGGTCCGCAACGCGTCCGGGCCCAGAGGAGAAAGCCAGGGCAATCGTCCAAGCTTCCGTATCCGTCCGATCCTACAAATCGTGTTCTCGGTATCGACGTTTTCGTCGCCAATGAATGCAATCCCGAGAATACCGATCCCGCGATGTCGCAGCGCTTCGATCGACAGCAGCGAATGATTGATGGTGCCGAGCGAAGTGCGCGCGCAAAGAAGGACCGGAATCTGCCAGCGCGCAAAGATGTCGATGTACAATGTGCTGCGGCTAAGCGGCACCATCAGCCCGCCCGCCCCCTCTATCACAAGCGGGCACGCACCAGTATCGGGCACGTGGAGTGACTCCGTGTCGACAGCAACCCCGTCAATCTCAGCAGCCAGATGGGGCGAGGCCGGTGTTCTGAGACGGTAACGCTCTGGCACGATGCGATCGCAGGAGAAGGCTCCCAGCCGCGCGACGTGCTCAGAATCGGTCTCCGCGTCGAGACCCGCTTGAACAGGCTTCCAATATTTGGCGCCGAGGAAACCGGCGAGGCCTGCCGCGAAGACTGTCTTGCCGATCCCGGTGTCCGTGCCAGTCACCACGATCCGCTCGCTCATGGGGACGTGGCCCTTGTCTCTTCGGACAGGGCATCGAGCATTGCCCGCAGATCATCTTCGCCGACGTTGAGGGTTATAGAGATCCGCAACCGTGCCGTGCCTGCCGGCACGGTTGGCGGCCTGACTCCACGGATGTCGAAGCCTCGAGCCTGCAACGCAGCCGCCAGAGCCATCGCACGGGCGTTGTCGCCAACGATATACGGCACGATCTGCGAGCGTGAAGGACTTTGGCTGCCGCGCACGGAGAGCTCTCGATGTGTGAACGCGACCAGGCTGGCCAGACGTTGCTGTCGGTCAGGTTCCTGCTGCAGGATTGATAGCGCTTCCTGCACAGCAACAGCCATCAGGGGGGAGGGAGCGGTAGCGAAAATAAACGGACGGCAACGATTGACCATGAAGTCGCGCAGCACGCGGGTCAAAGTGACGATTGCACCGGCTGCACCCAGCGCCTTGCCGCAAGTATGAATGACAATCATGTTTTCGCGCCCCTCATAGGGGGCGGTCAGTCCTCGACCCTGCGCACCGTAGACGCCGGTGGCATGAGCCTCATCCACGACCAGGAATGCATCGTGCCGGTCTGCGATTGCGACGAGTTCCTCAAGCGGCGCGAAATCGCCGTCCATGCTGTAGATACTTTCGACCACGATCCATACGCGGCCCGTTCCGCCTTTCGCTCGCCAGTCGCGAATCCTGTCCTCAACCGACTTCGGGTCATTGTGGGCGCTCTCGCAATACTCAGCCCGGCCAGCGCGCGCTCCTTCATGAATGCTCGCGTGAACGAGAGCATCGAGCACGAGCAGGTCGTCCCGTTGCGGCAATGTTGTCAGAAGCGCAAAGTTTGCCACATATCCGCCGCCGAAAAATAGCGACGTCTCGGTTCCGAAGAACCTGGCAGCGTCTGCTTCGAGCTGTTCGTGCTCCGCGCAGTTTCCGCGCAGAAGCCGTGACCCGCCGCTTCCGATCGGTGTGCCGGCCTCGAGTGCGGCAGCGACAGCGTTCCTCATGCGCGGCGCGCTCGCCAGCGCAAGATAGTCGTTCGACACGAAATCGATGCCTGCGCGCGGCTTGAGGCCGCGCAGCCGGTCATCGTTCTTCAAGGTCTGCAAGGCGCTGTGATAGCCGACAGTTTTGTCTGCATGGATTGCGTTCATTGCCTCGTGTCCCGGACAGGCGATCAGTTGGGCAAGTTGAGAGCGGACTAAGCGACGTGGCTCTGGCCGAGCTGGGATCTCATGCCGAGTCGCTGCAGCAAACTCGCGTCGCGATCGCGCTGCGGGTTCTTGGTGGTCAGGAGGACATCGCCGATGAAGATGGAGTTCGCGCCAGCAAGGAAACACAGCGCCTGGAGTTCGTCGGTCATGTATTGCCGTCCAGCGGAAAGCCGCACCACGCTCTTCGGCATCAGGATGCGGGCGACCGCGATCAGCCGCACCAGCGCGATCGGATCTGGCCGCTCCGCGGTGTCGTTGACCGGAACGCCCTTGACCTCGTTCCAGAGGTTGATCGGCACGCTCTCGGGATGAACGGGTAGATTGGCGAGCAGAACCAGCATGCCCAGGCGGTCATCAACGTGTTCACCCATGCCGATGATACCGCCACAACAGACCTTGATGCCGGCGTCGCGTACATGTGCCAGCGTATCGATGCGATCCTCCAGGGTGCGGGTCGTGATGATCTTGTCGTAGAACTCGGGCGACGTATCGATATTGTGATTGTAGAAATCGAGCCCGGCTTCGGCGAGCCGCGCGGCCTGGTCGGGCATCAGCATGCCGAGCGTGACGCAGGTCTCCATGCCGAGGCCTTTCACCGCGCTGACCATATCGCAGACCTTCTCGAGGTCCCGGTCTTTCGGATTGCGCCAGGCGGCGGCCATGCAGAAGCGGGTCGCGCCTGCCTCCTTGGCGCGCTCAGCGGTTGCGATCACATCCGCGTGGTCCATCAGGCGCGTGGCCTTCAGGCCGGTGTCGTAATGCGCGCTCTGTGAGCAGTAGCCGCAGTCTTCCGGACAGCCACCTGTCTTGATGCTGAGCAGGCTCGCCGTTTCGACATGGTTCGGATCGAAACGCTCGCGATGAATGCTCTGGGCCTGAAAGATCAGGTCGGGAAAGGGAAGGGCGTAGAGCGCTTCGGCCTCAGCGCGGTCCCAGTCGGTGCGGACCGCTTCGATATCGCAGGTATTGCTTTGTTTCGCTTCCACGGCATGGACCATAAGACTTGCCCTCTCTTGGAACCCATATTATAGATAATCTGAAAAATTATCTATGATTCCGACCTAGAAGCAGATGCTAGCTGAGGCCGCGGACGTGTGCACCTGATTTTATGATAGATAATCTATGATGTCCGACGAGAATACAACGACAGCGGGACGCATTGCCGAGTCAATCGGCGCGCGCATCATCAGCGGCGCACTGCAGCCGGATGCGCCGCTCCGGCAGGACCACATTGCGCGGGAATTCAGTTCAAGCCACGTCCCGGTACGCGAGGCGTTTCGGCAACTGGAAGCTCAACATCTTGTCGTCGCTGTGCCCCGTCGCGGTGTGCGCGTTGCGCCGCTTGATACCAACTCGGTGAAGGAAATTGCCGAGATGCGTGCGGCGCTCGAAGTCGTCGCGTTGCGGAACGCGGCGCCGAAATTGACGTCAGCCCATTTGGCGCGGATCGAATTGGCGCTGATCGAGGGAGACAACGCCGAGACGATCCAGGACTTCGAGGCTGCCAACCGCGCCTTTCACCACGCGTTGGTGGCTCCTTGCGCGATGCCGCGCCTGCTCGCCAGCCTCGACGGTTTGCAGCTCGCAAATTCTCGCTTGGTGTTTGCAATGGCCCGTAACGCCAGCTGGCGACCGCGGTCCAATCAGGATCACCGCTTGATCCTGCAAGCGCTGCGAGCGCGTAATCTCGATCAGGCCTGTGGTTTGCTCGCCCGTCACATCCAAACCATCGAGCGCCTCGCAATTCCCACCTCGTGAGCGGAAGTGTCCTATTGCGGCTCGATTCCCGCGGCCTTGATGATCCGCGCCCATTTGTCGATTTCGGTCTTCAGGAAAGCTTCCAGCGCTTCGGGAGTTGCGCGTTCGGTCTCGACCGGGGTCATGCTCAGCTCCGCAAAGCGGCCGACGAGTGGCGGGTCCTTGAGTGCCGTCTGTAGAGCACTGACCAGCACGTCGACCACGGGCTTCGGAGTGCCACGGGGCGCATAGAGGGCATACCAGGTGGTCACATCGAAGGCGGGAACGCCGGCTTCCGCTGAAGTCGGAACGTCCGGCAGCGTGGCGACGCGCTTCTTGCTGGTGATCGCATAGCCCTTGATGGTGCCAGACTGGATATAGGGCGTCGGCCCCGTAGCCGGATCGCAATAGACATCGATATGGCCCGCGATGACGTCGTTGAGCGCCGGCCCGCCGCCCTTGTAATAGACCGACGTGAGCTTGGTGTCGGTCGTGCTCATGAACATCAGGCCGCAGAGCTGCGAGGCGGAGCCGAGGCCAACATTGCCGAATGTGACCTTGTCGCCGTCGCTGCGAATCCGCCCGACCAATTCCTTCAGATCCTTGGCGGGAAAGTTCGGCCGCGCGACCAGGATCATCGGCACGTCGGTGACGAGGCCGATCATGGCGAAGTCGCCGACCGGATCGAACGGCAGTTTGGCGTAGAGCGACGGGGCGGTCGCCTGACCGACATGCATCAGCAGCAGCGTGTAACCGTCAGGTGCCGCCTTGGCGACGCGGTTGGTGCCGAGTGTACCGCCGGCGCCGACCACATTCTCGATCACGATCGACTGTTTCAGCGTTGCGCTCATCGCGCTGCCGAGAATTCGCGCAATCACGTCACCGGGACCGCCGGCCGAGAAGGGCACGATCATGGTGATAGGGCGGGAGGGATAGTCCTGCGCGAATGCCGTTGCGCACGGCGACAGCAGCATAAGCAAGACCAGCGAGCGTACCAAAGACATCATCACGCACTCCCTCCCTTTGCGCTTCGCCTATGGGTCGGGAAGCGTCATTTCCTTGGCTGATGTCCGCTCGATCATGTCGAGCGCGGCGACAGCCGCGGCGTTGACGTGATCGACGCAGCAGCGTTCGGCGAGTTCCTCGTTGCCGCTCTGGATCGCGCGCCAGATCGCCGTGACCTCGCGCAAGCTCTTGTTGATCCGCTTCGGCTGCGACATCGAGGTGATCCGCAGCAGCGTGATCCGGTCATGCAACGGCTTGAGCATGCGCTCGATAAAGGCGTTGCGGCAGCCGCTGATCAGCGCGCCGTAGAAGTCGGTCTTGGCCTCGAGACAGCCGGTGAGGTCTTGTTTCGAGGCCGCGGTTTTCAGCCGAGTCAAGGCATCGCCGATCCGGCGCACCACTTCGGGATCATGCAGACGGGCGCATTCGCGGCCTGCAAACCCTTCCAGCACCGCACGTGCGGCGTAGAGCTGCCGGGCCTCCTCGAGGCTGATCCTGCTGACGACCGGGCCGCGGTGGGGGACCGTGTTGACCAGTCCGTCAGCTTCCAGCAGCCGCAGCGCCTCCCGGATCGAGGGGCGGCTGACGCCCATCATCTCGCACAGCTCGCGCTCGACCAGCCGCTGGCCGGGTTTAAGCGTACCGGACATGATCGCCTCGCGCAGCTTTTGCGCGACCATCTTCCTGACGGTCGGGACGGCTTCGATGCGAAGCGTGGACTGCAGTTCGGCGCGTCGGTCCATTTGCGAGATGCCTTCGTTCTATCGCGGGTTCACCAGCGATTTACCGGCAGAATCAGCATTTGTCGCTCTCTCGAAATCGGCTTTATTCATGCGATTGACCAGCCTCCATCGATCGGCAGGCTGGCCCCGGTGATGTCCTGTGCGGCTGCGCCGCAGAGGAACACCACCAGCGCGCCAACGGCTTCCATCCCGATGAACCGGCCGGACGGCTGGCGCTCCGCGAGGTATTTTTCCGTGGCGCGCTCCAGGGACTCGCCGGTTTTGGCAGCAATGGAGGCGATCTTGCTCTGGATGGCGGGGGTCGGCAGCGTCCCTGGGCAGACCGCATTGCAAGTGATTCCGGTGCGCGCGGTTTCGAGCGCGACGGCGCGGGTGATACCGAGGATTGCAGTTTTGGTGGTGACGTAGTCGATGCGATCTTCGACCGCGCGGGTCGAATAGATGGAGGCCATGTTGATGATGCGGCCCCAGCCGCGTTGCTTCATGGCGGGTAGCGTAAGGCGGATCAAGTGGAAGGGCGCAGACACGTTCACCGCCAGCGCGTGCTCCCATTGATCCGGTGGAAAGTGCTCGAGATCAGAGAAATGCCGGACCACGGCATTGTTGACGAGGATATCGATCGCGCCGCAGCGGCGAAGCAGGTCGGCCAGCATGGCCTCGATGGCGGAGCGCTGCGACAGGTCGGCTCCCGCAGTGATCACGTCGACGCCGAATTGCGCGCGCAACCGGTCAGCGGATTCGTCCGGCGCGACGAGATCATGCAGGACAATATTGGCCCCCGCGCCGGCAAGGCTTTCCGCCACTGCCAATCCCAGGCCCGCGGTTGCCCCGGTCACGAGTGCCCATTTGTCCTTCATCGCGCGGCGTTTCCCCTATTAGCTTTTCGGCCAGAAGGGCTGCGCCAGTGCAAGCTCCGGCGGGAACACCGTCACCGGCACACCAGACTGCCACTGTACGATGGTCATGCCGGCGCCGACGCGGCGGCCTTTGTCGTCGAACTTGATCTCGCCCAGCGGGTAGTATTTCGAGGGACCGGCATCCATGTTGCGCAGGGCTTCGGCGACGGCGACGCGGTCAGCCCTGCCGGCCTTCTCCAGTGCGTCCTTGATCACCCACATGTCGCCATAGGTGGAGATCGCGTTCTGCGTCATCCATGGCTCCTTGTAGCGGCTCTTCAGCTCGGCGATCAGCGCCTCGTGTCCCTTGGCGCCCCAGCTTGCGACGCAGGTGAGGACGCCTTGAAGCAGCTCCGGGCTGACAGTCTGCAGCATGTCCGGTTCGGCGATCGCGATGCCGAACGAGATGGTCGGCACCTTGCCTTGGCCGAGGCCGAACTCGTTCATCTTTTCCAGCAGCAGTTTCGCGTCCGAAATCACGGTCGGCAGGAAGAATAGAAGATCGGGCTTCGCGGAGCGTATCTTCTGCACCAGCGACGTCGCATCCGCGAGTGGCGGCGTGAACGTCTCGTCGACGATCAGTTGCAACTGGTTTTCCGCCAAAAGGCCCTCGCGCATCGATTTCGCGGATGCGATGGAAGCCGCCGTATTGTCGGTGAGGATCGCAACTGTCTTCGGCCGCTTGCCGGAAGCCGTCTCCGCCAGCTTGATGATCTGCGGCAGCGCCTGGCGAGCCTGCGAGCCCGCCGTTGCCGAGGTCTGGAAAACGTATTTGAAGCCGCGATCGGTGATCAGGTCCGAGTAGGAGAGGGTGAGGACGGGCAGATTGGCGCGCTCCGTCACCTCGGTGACCGCGAGCGTGAACGAGGAGAGATAGGCGCCGCTCGCCGCGACCAGATCGGACTCCTGGGCCACCATGCGCTGGGCGGCATTCTTGGCCTTTTCCGTGGTGTCGCCGGAATCCAGCACCACCAGTTTCAGCTTGGCGCCGCCGAGCGCCTTGATGCCGCCTTGGGCATTGATGTGATCGACAGCCATTTCGGCGCCTTCACGCATCACCGTGCCCGGGCGGGCATAGAGCCCAGAGATCGGCACCAGCAAGCCGACCTTCACCTCCGGTGGCTGCTGTGCCCACGCGCGGGATGCGATCAGCGTGCTGGACGCGCCCACCAGCAGCGTTCGCCGCGTCACTGTGGTTCGGTTCCTTCCAGTCATGACTATTCTCCTCCGCGAATGGTCACGAGGCTGCCGTCAGGATTTCTTCGGCCAGAACGGCTGCGATTGCGCGAGTTCGGGCGGATAGACGGTGACCGGCACGCCCGATTGCCACTGCACGATGACGACGCCGGCGCCGACGCGGCGGCCCTTGTCGTCGAATTTGAGCTGGCCGCCCGGATAGTATTTCGACGGGCCGGCATCCAGTGTGCGGAAGGCCTGCGCCACGGCCTGGCGATCAGCCTTGCCGGCCTTCTCCAGCGCTTCCTTCATCAGCCACATATCGCCATATGTCGAGATGACGTTCTGCGTCATCCAGGGCTCCTTGTATTTGGCCTTGAGCTCCGCGATCAGGTCCTCATGACCCTTTGACCCCCAGTTGGCGACGATCGTCATGATGCCTTGCACGACCTCCGGGCTGACGCTTTGCAGCATGTCCGGTTCGGCGATGGTGATGCTGAAGGAGACGGTCGGGATCTTGCCCTGGCCGAGGCCGAATTCGCTGATTTTTTCGAGCCCGAGCTTCGCGTCCGAGACGGCGTTGGGCATGAACAGCAGCAGGTCGGGCTTCGCGGAGCGGACCTTCTGGATCAGGGGAGTGGCATCGGATAATGGTGGCGTCCAGACTTCCTCGACGACAAGCTGCAATCCTTCCTGTGCGAACAACTTCTCCTTGAGCGCCTTGGCTGTGGCGACCGAGGTCGCGGTGTTGTCCATCAACATCGCCACCGTTTTCGGCCGCTTGCCAGAGGCAGCTTCTGCGAGCTTCATCAGCGTCGGCAATCCGAGTTCGGATTGACGGCTCGCCGTTGCGGCGGTCTGGAAGATGTACTTGAACCCGCGGTCGGTCAGCAGATCCGAATAGGATAATGTCAGCACCGGCAACTCGGCGCGTTCGGTTACCTCGGTGACGGCCAGAGTAAAAGAGGAGAGATAGGCGCCGGTGGCGGCGACGAGGTCGGGCTCCTGCGCGACCATGCGCTGCGCCGCGTTCTTGGCCTTCTCGGTGGTATCGCCGCAGTCGATCACCACTAGCTTCAGCTTCGCGCCGCCGAGCGCCTTGATGCCGCCCTGCGCATTGATGCGCTCGATGCCCATCTCGGCGCCCATCTTCATCACCTGCCCTGGCCGGGTATAGATGCCGGACAGCGGCACGATCAGGCCGACCTTGACCTCAGCCGGTTGCTGTGCGCGCGCCACCTGCGTAAGGCCGACAGCGGCGACACCCGACAGCACGGTGCGGCGGGTCAATCCGTTGGTCCTCTTGTTCATCTTGTTTTCTCCCTCCCCATTGTTCGTTGGCTCGTCACATGCCGAGATAGGCCTTGCGCACGCGGTCGTCGGCGCGCAGGGTTTCGTTGTTGCCTTCGAGGACGACGCGTCCGGCCTCGAGGACATAGCCGTGATCTGCGGACTCCAGCGCCTCCGCCACGCGCTGCTCGACCAGCAGCATGGTCAGGCCGGACTGCCGGCGGATCTCGATCAGCCGCTCGAAGACGAAATCCGCGGTCGATGGCGCAAGCCCCATCGAAGGCTCGTCCAGCATCAGCAGTTTTGGCGAGGAGGCGAGGCCGCGTCCAATCGCGAGCATCTGCTGCTGGCCGCCGGACAGGGTGCCTGCGAACTGGCTGCGGCGCTCCGCCAGCACCGGTAGCCACGCGAAGATGCGTTCGATATTCGCTGCCCAGTCGCGCCGGCCGCTCTCGGTCATCGCGCCCATTTCCAGGTTCTCCATCACGGTGAGCGAAGGAAAAACCTGGCGGCCTTCCGGGACGTGGGCGATGCCAAGGTGGGCGCGCTGCGCAGGTGGTACTGCGAGGAGATCGACACCGTTAAAGAAGATCCCGCCGCCGCTCGGCCTCAGGATGCCGGAAATGGTCTTGAACAGGGTCGTCTTGCCGGCGCCGTTCGGTCCAACGATGGCGACGAACTGGCCTGCATCGACATTGATGGACACACCGTTCAAGACAGGCTTTGCCGAGTAGCCCGCGCTCAATCCCTCAATGCGGAGCATGGGCCATCCATTTCTTGCCGAGATAGGCCTCGATCACGCGGCCATCGCGCGTGACCACCTCCGGCTCGCCCTCCGTGATGACGGCGCCATGGTCGAGCACGAGGAAGCTGTCGACCAGGCGAACCATCGCCTGCATCGTGTGCTCGATGATGGCGATCGTCATGCCGTCGCGCGCAAGCTGCTGGATCACGGCGACGACCTCATCCGCCTCGCCATGGCCGAGGCCCGCGAGCGTCTCGTCGAGCAACAGGATGCGCGGCTGGCCTGCGAGTGCGCGCGCGAGCTCCATCAAGCGCAGTTCCTTGGTCGAGAGCTCGCCGGCGACGCGGTCTGCCACCGCAGAAAGGCCGACGCGCGCGACCGCGTCGGCGGCAAGCTTTCGCGCCTCTTCGTCAGTTCGTGCGCGCACATAGGCGCCGACCACGACATTGTCGAGGATCGACATGCGCAGGAATGGACGCATGACCTGGAAAGTGCGGCCGACGCCGGCCTCGCAGATCGTATGCCGGCGCTCGCCGGACATGTTGCGGCCATCGATCAGCACTTCGCCCTGGTTCGGTCGCAGGAAGCCGTTCAGGAGATTGAAAAGCGTCGTCTTGCCGGCGCCGTTCGGGCCGATGATCCCGAGGATTTCGTTCTTGTGCAGTTTGAAGCTGACGTTCTGGACGGCTTTCAAGCCGCCGAAAGAGCGAGAGAGGTTCCGGACCTCAAGCACAACTTCGCCGGTTGCGGCTCGCTGTCGGCCGGGCCGGGGCGACGTCACGGTTGTCGCCGGAGCTTGCGATCCATCCACCATCGCGGCCGCTTTTGGCGCCAGCCGCTTGCGCAGGAGATCTCGCAATTTCCAGAACAGTCCTTCCGGAGCGACCAGGATGACGCAGACGATGGCAAATCCGAAGATCACGCCCTGGATGCCAGGGAAACGTGCGCCGGCCTCGGCATGCAGGATCTCGGCCAGCGGGATCAGGATCACAGAGCCAATGACAGGGCCCCAGACGGTGCCGACGCCGCCGAACATCGCAACCGTCAGCGCCTGCGCCGACACCAGCATGCCGAACACCGATTGCGGGGTGACCACCAGCAGCACCTGCGCATAGAACGCACCGATGGCGGCAGCTATCGCGCCGCTGAGCGTGATCGCGCGCAGCTTCCAGGCCAGCGTATTGATGCCGGCGGCCTCGGCTGCGGCCTCGTTCTGCTTGATTGCCAGCAGCGCCATGCCAAAGCGGGAACGTTCGATGACCCGCGTCAGCAGGATCGTGGCAAGCATGATCGCCAGCGCCAGCAAGGTGTAGAGCCGGGGATCGGCAAACTGCATATAGGCGATCGGGGCGTCGCGCTTGATCGGGAGCGTGACTTCCTGGAAGCCGAGCCACTCGAACACGTAGAGAATGGCGAGCGGATAGGCCAGCATCGCCAGCGCGAAGTAGTGGCCCTGCAGACGAAAGGTCGGAAATCCGATCAGCAGCCCGGCAATGCCACCAAGCATTGCGGCGACCGGAATCAGGAGCCAAGGCGATAGGTCGAAGTAGATTTGTCCGAGCGCTGTCGTATAGGCGCCGATCCCGAAAAAGGCGGCGTGCCCGAACGAGATCAGCCCGGTGTATCCGCTCAGCAGATTCCAGGACAAACCGAACACCGCCCATACCGGGACCAGCGTCAGAACCAGTTGATAGTACGAGTTGGTGACGCTGAGCGAGATCGCCGCATAAGCGATCGTGAAGACGAGAGCAGGGACCAGCGAGCGCAATTGGTGCACGGTCATGTCCTCTCGACCATGCGCCCGAAGAAGCCTTGCGGGCGGAAGAAGATGATGAGGAGGAACACGACAAAGATCGCGGCGTTCTGCAACTGCGTCGGCAAAATCAGTGTCGACATCTGCTGGACCAGCCCGATCGTCATGCCGCCCCAGAAGGCGCCGATGATGCTGCCCATGCCGCCGAGAACGACGCCGGCATACATGACGATGACGTATTCGAGCCCGACGAAGGGATGGAACGGATAGTTGGTGGCGAGCAGGCCGCCGGCAATGGCCGTGATGCCGGAGCCGAGCGCGAAGGCGGTGCGGTGCGCACGATCGACGTCAATGCCCATATAGGTCGCGGCGGTCGGATTGTCGGCTGCGGCACGAAGCGATTTTCCGATCCGCGACCGCGTGATCAAGAGCGACAGCAGCGTCATGATCAACAGTGAAACGACAGCGTCGATGCCGCGCGCCTTGTTGATGAAGATGCTCATATCGAAGACCGGGCCGAGTTCCCATGCCGAGCTCGACAGTGGCGTGCGGATAGAAGCCAGCACCGACCCGAAGATGATGAGGCCGCCATTCTGGAGGATCAGCGCGATGCCAAGCGTCAGGATGAGCTGAGCATAGTGACCTTCACCCTCGAGCGAGGCCGTGCGTGTGCCCGACACATGCGAAATCAGGGTAAGGTGAACGACATAGCCGAACAGCGCGAGCACAGGGCCGGCCAGCAGGATCGCGATGAAGGGTCCGACAGCATTGCCGAAGATGACCTGGACGCCAGCGGCGGTGAACAGGTAGAAGGCGACATACATGCCAAGCATCATGAAATCGCCATGGGCGAAATTGATGACCCGCATGACGCCGAAGATCAGGCCAAGTCCGACGCACATCAGGCCGTACACGGCACCGATCAGCAGGCCTGCGGCGAGGGCTTGCAGAAATCCTTCCATCAGCAAGATCTCCGCGGCGCAGGGATAAGGCCATTTTGCCGGCCGTCCTTCGCTGTCGTCGCTGCAACGCTGGTCTCCCGGTCCGCCATTTCACCTCCGCAATGTCTGGCGTTTCCTATGACGCCGATCGCAAAATCCGCTCCGGCGAGTCCAGCCGGCATTGCGCCGCGATCACGCTGGCATCGCAAAGCTGCTCGCAGCCATCGACGAGTTGTTCGAGGCGTTGCGCGCGGTCTTCGCCGATGACACGCGTTGCCGCAGTTCGAAAGCGTGCGCGAATATCTGCAGGCGTTGCCGGAACGACATCGGCCAGGGCGTGTCTGATCGTTCTTCCGTCACGCAGGAACACCGTCACTTCCGCGCCTTGCTTGCCGGGGAAAGAGGCGGTGAAGCCGGGATCACTCCGCAGGCTGGTTGCTGCAACGAGACGGAGGATTTCGGGGTCGTCCAGTTCCGCGTAGTTGTCTTCTTCGATCTCACCCCGCGCAAGCGTTGCTGCGACGCTGAACGGAATGCTCATCTTGGCCTGCAGTGCGTTCCGGTAAGGCCCCTTCGAGTCGCATCCGGGATAGCGAACGGCGGCATCCGGAGCGCGAATGATGATGCGATCGACGTCATCCGTGTCGGCGAGTTCGTGCGAGGCTCGAAGCGCGGCCTGCGCCGCGGTTTGGGCGAAGTTACAGGCCGGTGCCGGCTTGTTGTAGACGGCCATGATCTCGCACTCGCCGCCGCCGAAGAGTTCGATGCTGATGGGCGCTGTCTCGCGCCGATAGGCCGCGAACAGGCCGGCTTCGCCTTCGAGGATCATCTCCGACCCGAATGCGCCGGCTGCGGCGAGGCCTATTGCCTTGACCGCATTGCTTGTAGCGAAGCCGGGATGAAAATACATGTCTGAGGCGCCAGTGTGTGGCCACTGGTTCAAGCCGCTTGAGGTGTTGGCGGCGATGGCCATGGCGCTGGTCGCGGCGTCCTCGGACAGCCCGAGTGCGAAGCTTCCGGCCAGTGCTGCACCAAGCGGTGCAACCAACCCCGTCGGGCGGTACAAGCGTGCGAGCTCGGACGTAAAGAGCGCCCGGCCAATCCGCGCACCGGTCTCGTAACCGATGATGGCGGCGGCGAGCAGGGTGGTGCCACGCAGCGGAGCCTGCTCCGATAGCGCGAGCAGGGTTGGCCAGATCACGACGCCATGATGCGATATGCTGGCGGCATGCATGTCTTCTCGCACCAGCCCATGCCCCATCACGGCGTTGGCGAAAGCGGCGTCAGCCGGCGAGGCAAGCCGCGAGCTACCGATGATGGTTGCGCCGTCGCTAGCGGCGTGCGCGATCGTGACAGCCTGACGGCTCCAGGGGTGAGTGCCTGCCTCGAAGGCGCAGGACAGGAAATCGAGCAGGCAGGCCTTTGCTTTCGCGATCACGTCGGGCTCGAAATCCGCGAGATCGACGGCAAGCGCGGATCGCGCCATCTGCCGCGCGAGCGATGCCTTGCCGGATCCGGTCGGGCCGATCGTCATCGCAATCGCTGCTCCCTGAAGCGTTGTGATCAGCCGCGCATCTGCACTCCGGCCCATTCCTCGACCACCTTGGCGATCGAGGTGAAATCGGATGCGGCGCCATATTTGGCATTGGTGATCGCGAGCATTTGCCGCACCACGGCGCCGCACACCATGGGCACGCCCATGGCTTCGGCCTCATCGACGCACAGCCGGACGTCCTTGTAGGAGAGGCCGGTGGTGAAGCCGAAATCGAAAGTGCCGGGCAACACCGAACGCGGGAACTTGTCTTCGGATGCGCTGTTGCGGCCGCTGCTGGCATTGATGATATCGATCAGGACCTTGGCGTTGACGCCGCCCTTCACGCCCATCGCCACGGCTTCGGATGTGATGACCAGAGCCGCCGCTGCCATCAGATTGTTGGCGAGCTTGGCTGTCTGCGCCACGCCGGGCTTGTCGCCGGTGTAGAACAGCTTGCCGAAGTTCTTCAGGATTGGCTTGACAGTCTCATAGGTCGTCTGCGGACACGACACCATGACCGCCAGCGTGCCGTTGACAGCACCTTTGATGCCGCCACTCACGGGCGCATCGACCAGTGTCATGCCTTTTGCTTGCAGGCCCTCTGCCACGAGCTTGGCTGCGCCCGGGCCGGTGGTGGACAGATCGATCACGATTCGCGCGCGGCTCCCGCTGCTGATCCCATCCGGACCGAGCGCGACCGCCTTCACAATGTCTGGAGTGGGCAGGCTGGCCAGCACGATATCCGCGCGAGAGGCGACATCGGCAGGCGACTTGGCCAGCTGTGCACCGCGCTTGACCAGCGGCTCCGTCGCTTCGCTCTGTGTATCGTAGACGACCAGCGAATAGCCGGCGTCCATCAATCGCCCCGCCATGGGACCGCCCATGCGACCCGTGCCAATGACGCCGAGCGTCTCTCCCGCCATCGTTCACTCCCGTGCCCGCGCGTTTCCAGGACGAACGCGCTCTTGTTGTTGTCGTTTGTCGTCATCGAGGCAGCAGTTCCTGCACCCGCGGTCCTCACTGTTCGGATTGTCAGTCAATCTGTCAAGCAGAACATTTTGTGGTCGACAGTTGGCCGCGGGTCGGCTTATGGTTTTTGAAAACCGAGGAATCCGCTCAGGTGACACAAAACGAGGTTTCAAGCGTCAGCCGGACGCTCGGCGAATTTGTCGCCGCCACATCATGGGCGGATGTCGCGAGGCAAGGTCACGACGCCAAACGGTCCCTTCTCAACTTCTTCGCGACCGCACTGGGTTCGGCCCACGATCCGGCGGTGACGACCGCCCTGCAGACATTGTCGCCGTTCAGCGGCTCTCAGACCTCCGCGATCATCGGCCGCTCCGAGCGGCTCGATGCCCTGTGCGCGTCATTCATCAACGCCATCTCCGCCAACCTGCTCGACTTCGACGACACCCATCCCGAAACGATCATTCATCCGGCCGCGCCGGTTGCAGCTCCGGTGCTGGCACTCGGGCAGGCGCGCAAACTGTCGGGACGCGATGTGTTGACGGCCTTCATCCTCGGCGTCGAGGTCGAGTGCCGCATCGGCAATGCGGTCTCGCCGCGCCACTATGCGCGCGGCTGGCATATCACCTCGACCTGCGGGATATTCGGCGCGGCAGCCGCCTGTGCAAAGCTGCTGAGACTACAGGCCGACGGCATTGCCGACGCGATCGGGATTGCCGCAAGCCAGTCGGCAGGCAACGTCGAGAACCTGCCGACCGCCGCCAAGAATGTGAGCGTCGGCAATGCCGCGCGTAACGGGCTTTTTGCCGCACTGCTCGCTCAGCAGGGGTATGCGGCCGCGCCCCGCGCCATCGAAGGGCCTCTCGGATGGGCGCGCACCATGGGCGACGAACCCGATCTCGACCGTCTGCTTGGTGGCCTCGGCAATACCTGGGAGATCGCAAGAAATACCTACAAGCCCTATCCAGCCGGCATCGTGTTCCATGCCGTCATCGACGCTTGCTTCCGCCTTCGCGATCGGATCGGTGGGCGGACCGATCAAATCGATTCTGTGACGGTGCAGGGCTCCGCATTGTTACTGGCGCGAGGTAATCGGCCGGTACATAACGAGCGTGACGCGCGCGTGAGTATCCATCATTGCGTGGCATGCGGTTTACTCATCGGTGCGGCCGGCATTGGCGAATTTGCGCACGAGACGGTGTTCCGACCCGACGTCGTGCAGTTGCGACAGAAGGTGAGGGCTGATCGTGACGACACGATGCCTGATGGCGCGGCCCGGGTGAGTGTGCGCCTGGTGACCGGCGACGTCTTCACTGAGACCGTCACGTCCCCACGGGGCAGTCTGGCCAATCCGCTCACCGATCGCGACATCGAAGCCAAGCTACGCGACTGCGCGCGGGCCGGCGGTAGCGATTGGGACGCGGACGGCGTCATCGAGGCAGTCCGGCAAATCGATGTGCTCGATGACATCTCCGAACTGATGCAATGCTCTCCAAACCTGAAAGGACGATCATGAGCAAAAGCGAGTTGTTCGAAAAGGGCCTCAAAGTTCGCAAGGAAGTGCTCGGCGAGGACTACGTCAACAAATCGATCGCAGGCGCCGACGAATTCACCCGGACGATGGCGGAATGGTCGACCGAGTTCTGCTGGGGTGCGCTGTGGACAAGGCCCGGGCTCGATCGGCGTACTCGCTCGATCGTCAACCTGGCCATGCTCGGCGCGCTTAATCGGCCGCATGAACTGAAGCTTCACGTCAAGGGCGCCCTGAAGAATGGACTTACCAAAGACGAGATCAAGGAAATACTGCTACAGGTCGCCGTCTATTGCGGCGTGCCCGCCGGCATAGACGCATTCCGCAATGCTCGCGACGCTTTCAACGAAGTTGAGACGAAGTGACCTGCAGGAGGCTCGCCGGCCCGCGTCTTGGCGGTCGCCGACGAGCGATCCTGCGATCGCCAGGCAACGTCAGTTTCTCAGCGTTCAAGAAGACGAGGGTGTGAACCGGCGGTGAGCCGGCCGGGCGATAGTGTGACACGTTGGTCGCTCTCGCGCCGTGGCAAGGCGCCTGACCCGGCGCTGGTGCGCTGGAATGCGCCGGAGACTTTCGATGACGAGGCGATGACGGAGATCAAGGCGTCGCGTTTGACGACCCCCTATCGCGCCCTGGCGATGGCGGTGCGCAATGAAGAGCGTGCGTTTGCCTTCTGGACTTATGTCGCGGCTTCACCGCAGATCCCGAGATCCGGATGGCGGCCGAAGGCATGGCACGCGAGGAACTTGCGCATGTGGCGACCCTGCGCAAGGAACGCCGCGGCGCCTATCACTGCGAGCACAAGGCGCGCGTCCTAGGACGTTCGCAGAGCCGCGCTCGCGAGCTTCGCGAAGAGGCCGAACTGATGTCGGCCCGCGCCGCCGGATTCGGATCCTTTCCTCCGGCGCTGCTGCAGGGAACTGATGCCCAGGCCATCGCCGAGGCTCTGACCGACGCCTATCTCGACGGTGCCGAACGCTCGGACGATCCGGCGCGTCTTGAGCTTCTGCAGATGCTGGCCGAGCGTGCCATCGCCCGGCTTGCCTGGCTGCGCAGCCTGGAGCCTGCCGTCGAGCCTAAAGCGCGATGATCTTGGGAAACAATCATCGTCGCGCGTGCCTCACACGATCGGTACCCCTTCAGGAAAACGGCCAGATCACGCTGACTCCCGCCGAGCAAGGTGGTCAAACAGATTCATCGGGAGCGGAAAGACCACGGTCGAGGACCGTTCGCCCGCGATGTCGTGCAGCGCCGCGAAATAGCGTAGCTGCATCGCCTGCGGCTCCTGGGCGAGGATCCGGCCGGCCTCGACGAGCTTTTCGGCGGCCTGCTGCTCGCCCATCGCATTGATCACTTTCGCCCGTCGCAGCCGTTCCGCTTCGGCCTGCTTGGCGATTGCGCGCACCATGGTTTCGTTGATATCGACATCCTTGATCTCGATTCCAGTCACCTTGATGCCCCATACATCGGTCTGCTTGTCGAGGATCTCCTGGATGTCAGCGTTTAACCTGTCGCGTTCTGCCAGCATCTCGTCAAGTTCGTGCTTGCCGAGTACCGAGCGCAGCGTGGTTTGTGCGAGCTGGCTGGTCGCGGCCATGTAATCGCCGACCTTGATGATCGCGCGCTCAGGATCGACGATGCGAAAGTAGAGAACGGCATTGACCTTGACCGAGACGTTGTCGCGCGAAATCACGTCCTGGGGCGGCACGACCTGCACCATCACTCTGAGATCCACCTTCACGAGTTGCTGCACGGCCGGAATGAGGATGATGAGGCCCGGGCCCTTCACTCCGGTGAAACGGCCGAGCGTGAAGATGACGCCGCGCTCATATTCCCGCAGGATGCGAATGGCCTGGGTCAAGAAAAGGATGACGACCAGCACAAGCGCTGCATAGGTCAAGTAATCAAGCATCATGATTTCCCTCCTTCGCCGGTCGGGACTGGCGCGCGCCGCACCACCAGCGTCAGATCGACGATGTTGGCGACCTCAACCATCTCACCGGGCCTGAAGGTTTCGGTGCCGCGTGCTTGCCATCGCTCGCCGTGCGTGAAGACATGACCTTCATTCTCGGACCAATCGAGGACCTTGGCGGACAGGCCTCGCATGGCTTGCGCGCCGACCCGCACGGGACCGCTGCGAGCGCGCCGAAGCGAGCCGAGCACGACGAGAACGAAGCCGATGAACGTCGCCGTCACGATGGCGATGAGCCACCACGACAGTCGGTAGCCGGGCGCTTCGACCCTGAAGAGCATGACCGCTCCCAGTACAAAGGCGATGACTCCGCCGAGCCCGATCACGACCGTCGGGTTAAAGGCCTCGAAGGCAAGAAGCGCGATCCCGACCAGCATCAAGGCGAGGCCGGCGTAGCTGATCGGCAGCAAATTGAGGGCGTAAAGGCCCAGCAGCAGGCAGATCGTGCCGACGACTCCGGGGGCGACCGTGCCGGGGGACATGAATTCGAAGATGAGCCCGTAGACGCCAACCATCAGGAGAATGAACGCGACGTTGGGATCAGTGATGACCGCCAGGAACCGGGAGATCCATCCGGGATCGATTATTTCGACGACCGCGTCTTTCGTCGCCAGACGTTGCGTCTTGCCACTTGCAACCTCGACGACGCGACCATCGACCTTCGCGAGCAGTTCGGCCGGATCGCGTGCGATGAGATCGATGACATGTTCCTGCAACGCGCCGTTGGCGGAGAGGGTCGCGGCCTCGCGCACCGCCTTCTCGGCCCAGTCGGCATTGTGGCCGCGCAGTTCGGCGAGGCTGCGGATGAGGGCGACGGCATCATTCGTCACCTTTGCCGTCATCGCATCCTTTGGCTCGGGCTGGTGGTCGCTATCCTTCTTGTCTTTGCCGTCCTTGTCCGGGGTACCGCCCGGCAGGCCCGGTATCGGACCGCTAATCTGCACTGGCGTCGCGGCACCGATATTGGTGCCCGGCGCCATTGCCGCGATATGGGTCGCGTAGAGAATATAGGTCCCGGCGCTTGCGGCATGGGCTCCGGAGGGAGCGACGTAACCTACGACAGGAACAGGCGAAGCGAGCACATCCGAGATGATCTCGCGCATGCTGGTGGTGAGACCGCCCGGTGTATTCAGACGCAGAATGACAATGTCCGCGCGTCGTTCGGCTGCCTTGGCCAGAGCATCCTTCACGTAACTTGCCGACGCCGGTCCGATCGCTCCGTCGAGCGAAATGGTCAGTGCAAGACTGCGGTTCTCCTCCGCTAAGCCGGGAAGGAGGGAGACAACCAGAGCGACGATTGCAATCGCCGCAACGAGGGCCGCCTTTACGGTCTGCACGGCAAGGACTCCCTTGTCGAAGATATGGGGTTCCGTCCAGGAACCTCAATGGCCGTGGACCACGTACGCGGATGCCGTTGTGCGGTGCGATAGCTACGGTCGACGTATGCGCCGCGCGCGGAGTTCTCATCAGGCGCCTGCTTCCGTTCTTGAAAAGGCTGAACCGATCCGGTGCGGCAGACTGCAGGCGAAGCGGGCGCCGCACAGTCCTCGCTTGGTTCTCGCCTGGGTTGGTTTCTTTCGACTGGGCTGATGATAGGCTGATCGCCTGGGTGGAAATTTACCAACTGCTTGGGGCTTCTCTAAATGACGGCCGCATCAGGCCTGCGCCCCATCTATGCATGCGCAGGATGGGAAATCGACCTTGCCAGACGGGAATTGCGCTCTCAGGGAGTGCCCGTGCCGTTGGGGGGACGGGCCTTTGAGATCATTGCGGAATTGGTCCAGGCAGAAGGCGAACTGGTTCCCAAGAGTGATTTGACCAAGCGGGTCTGGCGGGGGGTATTCGTCGAGGAGGGCGCGCTTCGTGTGCACATCGCGGCGATCCGCAAGGCCCTCGGTTCGGATCGCGACATGCTGGCCACGACGGTCGGCCGGGGATATCGCCTTCTGGGATCATGGCAGATCCGGCATGTCGATGCGCCGGCTCAGCCGGCTGCGCCTGAACTGTCGCCGTCGACCAACATTCCGGCCGCGACGTTCAATCTCATCGGTCGCGCTACGGCGATCGCTCACCTATGGGAGCTTCTGTCGGCCTATCGAGTCGTGAGTCTCGTCGGGCCCGGCGGGATCGGCAAGACAGCGCTGGCGCTGCAGGCGGCCAGGTCGCCGCCGGCCGGACTGACGGCCGACCGGTTCCTCATCGAACTGGCCTCGCTTTCAAATCCCGAACTCGTGCCTTCAGCGGTTGCCAGCGTGCTCGGCATCAAACTGGAAGGTGAAGAGATCTGCGCAGAGGCCATCGCGCGTGCCATCGGAGTGCGAGAGTTGCTGGTCGTTTTCGACAATTGCGAGCATGTCATTGGTGCCGTAGCTAGGCTCACCGAGACGATCGTCAGCCGCTGCCCCGGTACGACCATTATCGCGACCAGCCGCGAGGCCCTGCGCATCGATGGCGAACATGTCTATCGCGTGCCTCCACTGGAAGTGCCGCCTGAGCCTCTGCTCGCATCGGACGCCATCTTTGAACACACCGCAGTCGAACTGTTCATGACCAGGGCGAAGGCACAGGGTTCTAGCTTCGAGCGCGACGAGGAGAATCTTGGCGCCATTGCCGCTATTTGCCGCCGGCTCGACGGCATTCCGCTCGCCATTGAGTTTGCCGCGGCACGCGCGGCGATGCTTGGGCCGCCCAAGATCGCGGCGCTTCTGGACGACAGATTTAAATTCCTCACGACGGGCCGGCGCACCGCGCTGCCCCGGCAGCAAACGCTGCGCGCGACGCTCGACTGGAGCTATGACCTGCTGCCGGAGGCGGAGGCGCGGGTCCTGCGGCGGCTCGGCATCTTCGCCGGCGATTTCCTGCTCGACGCAGTGATTGCGGTTGCCGGCGATCACGAGAGGGGCGAAGTCACCGACCACCTCGCCAATCTGGTCGCAAAATCCCTTGCCGTCGCCGACATTCGTGGCGACCGGCCGCACTACCGCCTGCTGGATACGACGCGCGCTTACGCGCTGGAAAAGCTGCATGGCTCAGGGGAATATTTCGATGCAGCGCGCCGTCACGCGCAATATTATCGCGTCTTCTTCGCCAATGCAGAAGCCGAAAGCGAGTTGAAGCCGCAGGCCGAGTGGCTTGCCATTTACGGCCGGCATATCGACAACGTGCGTGCCAGCCTTGATTGGGCATTCTCCCCCGGCGGCGATGCGCAGATTGGTGTGGCATTGACCGCGGCCGCAGTGCCGCTCTGGGTACAACTGTCGCTGCTCGCGGAGTGCCGCGAGCGCACCGAGTTGGCGCTGGCAAGGATCGATGAAGCTTGCCCGGAAGCATTGCGCCTGCGCATGCAGCTTTCGGCCGCACACGCCTGGTCGCTGATGTATGGCGTGGGCAGGGCCCGCGAGGCCGGTCCCGCCTGGGCCTTGGCGTTGCAACTCGCCGAGCAACTCGGCGACGCCGATTATTTGCTGCGCGCGCTGTGGGGACTGTGCATCGATCAGTTCAACAACGGAGAATTTCGCAAGGCGCTGGAGTTTGCGCACCGCTTCGCCGAAATCGCAGGTGGCTCGAGCAACTCCGTCGACCTGATGATGGCCGATCGGCTGCTGGCTACCACGCTGCACTACCTCGGCGACCAGAACCTCGCGCATCATTACATCACGCGGACCTTGTCGCGCCTTTCGGATCTATCGCCAAAGCCGCAGGTGATCCGCTTTCGCTTCGACCTAAGAGTATCGGCGCACTATTTCCAGGCTCGCATCCTGTGGCTCATGGGGCTAGCAGACCAGGCCTTGCGCGTGGTCGAACACAACATCGAGGAAGGCCGAGCGAGCGGCCACGCGCTGACGTTCTGCAGCGTGCTGGGGCAGGGCGCCTGCCCGATCACTTTCCTTGCCGGCGACCTCGATGCGGCGGAACGCTACTGTGCACTGTTGATCGAGCATACTGAGCGGCACCCGATCCGCCTGTGGAATTTGTGGGCCCGCGCCTTCAGAGGCATGGTGATGGCTAAGCGCGGCGGCGTTGCGACGGGATTGCCGGTGCTGCGGAAAGCGCTCGAGCTGGCGGGCGAGGCGCGGTTTTTGCCGCGCTTCCTGCTTCCTCTTGGCGAATTGGCGATCTGTCTCGGCGAGGCAGGCGACGTCGCGCAGGGGCTTATTGCCGTCAATGAGGCGCTTGCGCGTTGCGAGGCGAGGGAAGAGCAATGGTACCAGGCCGAGCTGTTGCGCATCAAAGGCGAGCTGCTGCTCCACGCCGGTGAACGTCGCTCGGTTGCCGCCGCCGAGCAGTCCTTCGACAAGTCGCTCCAGGTTGCGCGCAGCCAGGGCGCGCTGTTTTGGGAGTTGAGGACGGCAATCAGTTTTGCGCGATTGAGAGCCACTCAGGACCGTCCTGCCAACGCGCACCACATCCTTGCCTCCGTGTACGGAAAGTTCACCGAGGGGTTCGAGATTTCGGACCTGAGAAGCGCAAAAGCAATGATGGCGCAGTTTTCCACCGAGTGAGCCGCCCTGCGTCGTGCCGTCGTCGCCGATCCGGGGCCCGGCCTGTGGATCAGTTACGGCATCGTACGCCAACATGGCGGCGAACTATTCGCTGCCAATGAACCGGAAGGTGGCGCTACCTTTTCCTTCGCGCTGCCCGCGGCATAGTTGGCAGCCGATACGGGAAGCCTCGGTCAGCCGAGCCTGTCGCGAGAACACAGGCCTGCTCCATCTGCGGACCTTGGATCCACAGCGTTCGGAAGCGGACGCAGGCTTGGCCTTGCCCGGGCGCGACGTCAGGTGGCGATCCATTACCCCTTCACTGGCTCGCGCTGGTCGCGGCAACAGGCGTTGTGGCGGTCGCCCGCTTGCCGACTGCCAGATATACCGCAGCCGATACGCCGATGCCAAAGAGCCAGCTGAGATCGGCGCCGCCGAGCAGACCCGTCGAGATTGGTCCCTGCAACGCGCTGACGAGGCCGTCTTCGACCGACCAGCCTGCAACGAGACCTGCCAGGAAGGCGATGATTCCGCCCCAATTGATATCGCCATAGGCGCTGGTTTCCGGCGAGCGGTAGAGCTCGGCAACGTCGATCTGGCCCTTTCGCTTGATGTAGAAGTCGGCGAGCACGACACCGGCCCACGGGCTCATCCACAACAATAGGCTGATCATCCAGTTGTCGAATGCCTTCGCAAAGGACGGTGCGAAGATGAAGTAGAGCGTGACCAGATAGCCGGCGATGCCGACGATGATCGCTAGCGCGACGCGCGAGAGCTTGAAGCCTGCGCTAAGCGCGGCGAGCGCAGCCGAATAGACATTGAGGATATTGGTTGCGATCGGTCCGTGCAGCACCATCAGCAGCACCAGGATGCTGGTCGGACCGCCGAACACCGCGCTGACCATCTTGGCCGGATCGGTATCCAGTGTCGTGCTGGCGATCGTCGCGCCCAGGATGGCGAGCCACACGCTCGGGACGAACATGCCGACATAGCTGTACCAGAACACGGAGCTCGAGGGCACGCTCTTCGGCACGAAGCGCGAATAGTCCGAAGCCCAGGTGACCCAGGAGATGCCCCAGCCGACGCCGATCGCTGTCATCAGCAGCGTCAGCATCGCCAGATGCGCGCCACCCGAAAGGGACGTGGTGAGGCCCCAGTTGACGACGCCGGGACGCGACCACGCCAGCACGCTCATCAGGATCATGATGGCAACCGTCGCTGGCACCGTGTACTTCTCGAAGGTCCGGATCGCGTAGAAGCCGTACACGCCGATCCCGACCTGCAGCACCATCACCAGCGTGATGATGATGATCTCGACCAGCCAGGTGTCGGGAATGCCGAACTGACCAAGGATGGCGACTGCGATCTTCACGGGGAAGTAGGTGTTCACGCCGATCCAGCACAGCGTCATCAGGAACATCAGGATGCTCGGCAGATAGGCGCCGCGAACGCCGAAGGCCGAGCGGCTCAAGACCATTTGGTTGACGCCGGTCCTGTGGCCCATCACGGTGAAGGACGCAAAGATCGCGCAGCCGATGATGTTGCCGATCACGATCACCGCGATCGTTTCCATAAGGCCGAGCTTCAGGATGATACCAAGCGCGCCGAGGGCCCAGTTGACCGGCGCGATATTGGCGCCTGCCCAGATCCACATTTGCTGCGGTCCAGTGGAGTCCCGGTCAGCATCAGGAATAGGCTCGATGCTATGAATATCGGCGCGAAGCTCGGAATCCGTCATGACATCCCCCGTTCAATACGAAGCACGCTTCGTAATCGGCGGCCGCAGCAACAATCGTGCCATGGAAGTAGGGTGTAGCCGCGAAGCCTGCTGCTCGCGCGCCGACGCGGCGGGTGGTTCGAAGAATTGACGCTGTCTTTTCAAGGCCGAGACGGCATCGCTCTTGGTCTATGTCGACGTGCAGGCCGGCTGTTGCATGCTTGGTCATGCCAGTCCGGGCGTCAGCAGAGCCGGGACCGCAATTGCGAGCGTGCGATCACGGATTGTGCAGCCCGCGCCAAAAAGACAGCCAACGGCTCGCGTTCCATCTAGTCGAAAAGGGCGGTCGCGCTGTCGCGACTGGCGTTGCCTGCAACGATGCGTTGCATCATTTCGATGAACAAGCCGCGTTCCTTCTCTGTCAAGCCACCGAGGGTTGCGCGGTGTGCGGCGCGCGCCGATGCTTCAATCTTGTCGAGCAGGGCCTTTCCGGTCGATGTCAACCTGCACAGCCGGGCGCGTCGGTCGTCCTTGTTGACGGCTCGTTCGACCAGATTTCGGGCGGCGAGTCGCTTCAGCGCACCCGTCGTCGTGGTCCGATCCAGCGCGATATCGGCCGCCAATGTGGTCTGATCGGCGGTTCCTCGCACCGCCAGCGCCGAGAGCAGGCTGTATTGCAGCGGCGTTATCTCGAATTCGCCGCACGCCTCCTGGAACAGCGCGACGTGAATCTGATGCAGGCGCCGGATCAGGAACCCAGGTCTTTGTGACAACGGCCAAGGGCGATGTCTGATCTCACCACGACGGTTCTTCGCTTGCTGCAACGCACAGTCTCCAGCCTTGGAACGTGGCGCGAGTAGCCCGATTCGAGTGCACGCGCCATCACCAGATCATGGCATGAAGCTTGCTTTTTGAAAAATACGAAGCATGCTTCGTATTTCCGGGAGGGCGGGACCCAGCCCGCCGGCGAGAGCAAGGAGAATGTTCATGTCCATCAGCGCCAGCTTCGACCTGCTATTGCGTGGCGGTCGCGTGATCTGCCCGGCTTCCGGCATCGACGGCGTCCGGGACGTTGCCATTCGCAACGGCAAGATCGCGGCGATGCAGGCGGATATCCTGCCAACCAGCGCGAGGGAAGTGATCGACGTCGCCGGCAAGCTGGTGTTGCCGGGACTGATCGATACGCACGCGCATGTCTATCAATATGTCACCGGACGTTTCGGCATGAATGCCGACATGGTCGGAGTGCAGTCGGGCGTCACAACGCTGGTCGATCAGGGCGGTCCATCCTGCATGACGCTTCCGGGCTTTCGCCACTTCATCGCCGAATCTGCGAAGTCGCGCGTCTATGCGTTCCTGTCGGCCTACCTCGTTGGCGGGCTCGAAGGACATTACTATCCGCAGCTCT
This sequence comes from Bradyrhizobium sp. LeoB3, assembly GCF_055456055.1. Classification (NCBI taxonomy): domain Bacteria; kingdom Pseudomonadati; phylum Pseudomonadota; class Alphaproteobacteria; order Hyphomicrobiales; family Nitrobacteraceae; genus Bradyrhizobium; species Bradyrhizobium sp. LeoB3. The sequence continues at coordinate 38,079 of NZ_JBVBEF010000016.1, read as the reverse complement.
ATAGCCCCGAAGGCGTCGATATCGATGCCACCGTGAAGGCGGCGAGGGCCAATCTTGATATCGTTCGCGGCATCAAGGCGCATGCCGAGATCGGCGGTTTTGCGCGCTGGGGCATCCGCGTCATCGAAATGTCAGCGGAGATCGGCCGCCGCGCTGATCTGCCTGTCTATGTCCATTTCGGTCAGCTCTGGGGTCTGCCTGAAAGCGGCGCCAACGGCGAGGATGCCGACACGATCCTGACGCGTGTGATCCCGCTGTTGCGCGAAGGGGATATCTTAGCGCATCCGTTCACGCGCCATCCCGGCGGCTTCGTCAACCGCGAGGGCGAGGTGCATCCGGTGATTCAGGCAGCGCTCGACCGTGGCCTCAAGATCGATGTCGGCCACGGCAGCCATTTCTCCTACCGGCTTGCCAAGAAGGCGATCAGTGCCGGCATCGTTCCGACCACGCTCGGCGCCGACATCCATGGCTACAACACCCATGTGCCCGCGCCGGCCGGTACACCGGACCAACACGAGGATGAAGAAAATCATCCATTCGCGGGCCAGGCGAAATTCAGTTTGGTGCAGGCGATGAGTTCGATGATGGCGCTGGGGCTCTCGCTCGAGCAGGTGGTGCCGATGGTCACCTCCAATCCGGCGAAGATGCTTGGCCGTGATGAGGAGATCGGCGCGCTCAAAGTCGGCAGGGATGCCGATGTCTCGGTGCTCACGGAGCACACCGGGCGATTTGTCCTTCGCGACAACGAGAAGACTGAAGTCATTGCCGAGCGGCTGCTGCAGCCGACGTTCTGTTTGCGTGCCGGCACGCGCTACGACGCGGTCGCGCCGATCCTGCCGCAAGCGGTTGCGGCGTAAGGAGGCCGCAGCAGTCCGATCGGGGGACGCCACCATGCGCAACGAGCGTGACTTTTCCTCCGCACCTGGGGCAGGCGCCGGGCAGGGCGTCGGCGCGCGGCTGCCGCGCAAGGAGGACGATCGGCTGATGCGTGGCCGCGGCCAGTTCGTGGCCGACATTCGTCTCGCCGGGCTGCAGGATGTTGCGTTCGTGCGCAGCCCGCTGGCCCATGCGCGGATCAGCGGTATCCATGTGCCCGAACGTTATCGTGGAAAAGTCTTCACCGCCGCCGATCTCGTCGGTGTCAAGCCGATCCGCGCGGTGTCGGCGCTGCCGGGCTTCAAGATTTCCGAACAACCGGTGCTCGCCACCGGCAAGGTCCGTCAGGTCGGCGAACTCGTCGCGATGTGCGTGGCGCCGACGCGTGCCGAAGCCGAGGATATCGCGGCTTCTGTCACGCTCGATCTCGAAGAGCTTCCCGCGGTCTACGACATGCTGAAGGCGCGCGAACCTGGTGCGGCGCTGGTGCACGAGCACTGGGGCGACAACGTCTTCCTCGAGACCAATTATGAGGTCGACATCTCAGCAGCGCTGGATGCGCCGATCAAGGTGACGCGCGAGATCTCGACCGCACGACAATGCATGTCGCCGCTCGAAGGGCGCGGCGTGGTCGCCACTTTCGATCACCGGCTCGATCAGCTCACGCTCTATTCCGCCGCCCAAATGCCGCATGTCACCCGCAGCGGCCTTGCCGAGTGCCTTGGCATGGAGGAGGGGAGGATTCGCCTGATCTCGCCCGATGTCGGCGGCGGTTTTGGCCACAAGGGAATTCTGCTTCCCGAGGAAGTCTGCCTCTCCTGGCTGACCATGCGCTGTGGCCATCCGGTGCGCTGGACGGAGGATCGCCGCGAACATCTCACCGCCAGCTCAAACTGCCGGGAGCACCACTACAAGATCACGGTCTATGCCAACAGTGACGGAAGGCTGCGCGGCATCGATTGCGAGGCGACGGTCGATTCCGGTGCCTACTCGTCCTATCCGTTCTCGGCATGCCTCGAGGCGGCGCAGGTCGCAAGCATCCTGCCCGGTCCCTACCTGATGCCGGCCTATCGCTGCCGGACTTTCTCGGTCGCGACCAACAAATGCCCGATCCTGCCTTACCGCGGGGTCGCACGCACCGGGGTCTGCTTTGCGCTGGAACTGATGCTCGATCTGGTTGCGGCGGAGGCGGGCCTCGAGCCCGGCGAAGTGCGGCTGCGCAATCTGATCCAACCGGAGCAGATGCCGTTCGACAACATCACCAAGAAACACTTCGACAGCGGCGATTATCCCGAGGCGATGCGGCGCGCGCTCGCTGCGATAGATATCGATGCGGTGCGTGCCCGCCAGCGCGAGGGCGAGCCGGACGGACGGCGGATCGGCGTCGGCGTCTCCGTCTATTGCGAGCAGGCGGCGCATGGCACCTCCGTCTATGCCGGCTGGGGCATTCCGATGGTGCCGGGCCATGAGCAGGCATCGGCACGGCTGACGCCCGACGGTGGTCTCGAACTGCGCGTCGGAGTGCATTCGCACGGGCAGAGCATGGAGACGACGCTTGCCCAGGTCGCCCACGAGATGCTCGGCGTCGATGTCGGAAGCGTGCGCATCATCCTTGGCGACACCGCGATGACGCCCTATTCGACGGGGACCTGGGGATCGCGTTCGATGGTGATGGCGGGTGGCGCAGTCGCCACCGCGTGCCGCGAACTCGGCGAGCGCGCCAGGCGCATCGGCGCCAAGCTGTTGCAGCACGACCCGGCATCGGTGGTGCTGCAGAACGGCGAGGTGCGCGGCGTCAACGGCAGCGTGACATTAAAGGAGATCGCCTACACTTGGTATCGCCGCCCGCAGGACCTGCCTGCCGATGTCGATCCCGGCGGGCTTGAAGTCACCGCCGGCTACAAGCCGCAGCGTGACAGCGGCACCTTCAGCTATGCAGCGCATGCAGTCGTTGTCGCTGTCGATCGCGATTTGGGAGAGGTCGAAATCCTCGACTATGTCGTCGTCGAGGATGGCGGCGTGCTGGTCAATCCGATGGTTGTGGACGGCCAGATCTATGGCGGCCTCGCGCAGGGCGTCGGCACCGCGCTCTACGAAGAGATGCCGTTCGACGGATCCGGCCAGCCGCTCGCGACGACGCTCGCCGACTATCTCCTGCCCGGACCGACCGAAGTGCCCGCGCCGCGCCTCGACCACATGGAGACGCCGTCGCCCTATACGCAGTTCGGGGTGAAGGGCATCGGCGAGGGCGGCGCGATCGCACCGCCGGCCGCGATCGCCAATGCCGTCAACGATGCGCTGAGACCGCTTGGTGTCGAGATGATGCAATCGCCGATCACGCCTCACCGCATCGTCGAAGCCATCCTCGCCGCTCGCGATGCAGAAAGGACGGCGGCATGAAACCCGCGCCTTTCAGCTATGAGCGCCCACGCGATCTGGCGGCGGCGCTTGCGCTGCTGGCTGAAACCGACGGTGCGGCAAAGATCATCGCCGGTGGTCAGTCGCTCGGTCCGATGCTGAACCTGCGGCTGGTCCAGCCGGAATTGGTCGTCGACATCACTGGCCTTGCCGAACTCAAGCAGGTGGAGCGACACGGCGACGAGCTTGTGCTCGGGGCCTGCATCACGCACGCCGACATCGAGGATGGACGAACGCCGGATGTGACGCGTGGCGCCATGCGGGGTGTCGCCGCCAACATTGCCTACCGTGCGGTGCGCAACCGCGGCACGATCGGCGGCTCGCTCAGCCATGCCGATCCGGCCGCGGACTGGGTGTCGGCGCTTGCGGCTTTCAGCGCGCGGCTCACGCTGCGCAGCCTCGCAGGTGCACGTACGGTCGCGATGGAAGATTTCATCCTTGGAGCGCTCGAATCGGCACTGCGTCCCGGCGAGATCGTCGAGACCATCCATGTTCCGGCACGACCGGCATCGGCACATTGGGGCTACGTCAAGAGCTGCCGCAAGACCGGCGAGTTCGCGCATGCGCTTAGCGCGGTGCTGATCGATCCGAGCGCCGCGACGGCGCGCGTGGTGATGGGCGCGATCGACACCGCACCGATCGTGATCACGGATGCCGCGGAACTGTTCGGTGGCCGCGTCGCCGGCGACTACAAGGAACGTTTTGACGTGCGCGTCGCCGACGGTCTTCTCGCCAAGGCTGGCATCGGCAATCCGGCCGACCGACATATCCATGTGAGCGTGCTCAGGCGCGCCGTCCGTGAGGCGGCCGCATGAACACGATTGCGCTTAACGTCAACCGACGTGTGGTACAGGCTGAGGCGGAGCCGCGCACGAGTCTGGCCGATTTCGTTCGCGACAAGCTTGATTTGACCGGTACGCATCTTGGTTGCGAGCATGGTGTCTGCGGCGCCTGCACGGTGCTGCTCGACGGTGTGCCGGCGCGCTCCTGCATCACTTATGCCGTGGCTTGCGAGGGGGCCGATGTCACCACGATTGAGGGCCTCGATGAGGATGACATCACGACCGAGCTGCGCGCTGCCTTCACCCGCGAGCACGCCTTGCAGTGCGGCTATTGCACGCCTGGCATGCTGGTCTCCGCGCGCGACCTTGTCCTGCGCCTGACCGCGGCCGATGAGCGCCAGATTCGCGTCGGCCTGAGCGGCAATCTCTGCCGCTGCACCGGGTACGTCGGCATCGTGCGCGCGGTGCAGTCCGTGATCGAGGCGCGGCGTGCCCGCAGCATCGCACCCGAGCCGGACGGCGGCCGCAAGGTCTTGGGGCCAGCGGGCTCCAGGCGAAGTGGGCGAGACGGTGCGATCCAGGTCCCGCAGCCAATCCAAACTGAACCCACCTATGCATCCGAGACGGTGGCATCGCTGGCCGAGATTCCTGACTTCACCCCGGCCAACCGGCTCGAACGGGACTTCACGCTCCCGTACCCGCCGAAGGATGTCTTTGCGATGTTCGATGACATCGCCGCCGTCGCGGCCTGCCTGCCAGGCGCGTCGTTGACGGCGGTCCCGAGCCCTGAACGGGTTGAAGGCGCCATCCGCGTCAAGCTTGGTCCGATCGCTGCGACATTCCTGGGCTCGGCCCGCATCGAGCGCGAACCGAAAAATCTCTCCGGTCGCATCGTCGGCATCGGCAACGATCGGCGCAGCCGATCGGCGACCCAGGGCGAAATCCGGTACCAGCTGGCGCCGATCGAGGAGGGCGCGGCGACGCGCGTCGATCTCTTGATCGGATACACGCTGACGGGAATGCTGGCGCAGGTCGGGCGGCCGGGATTGGTGCGCGACCTCGCCGAGCGGCTGATCGCGGAATTTGCCGCCAATCTCGATCGCCGCATGTCGGGGGCCTCGCCCGAGCAGGCAACCGCGAAGGAGCTGAAGGGATTTTCGATGATTTCAGGTGTTTTTCGCGCGCGCATCGCGCGCTGGTTGGGTCGCTTCGTCCGGCGAGACGGAGCGGCATGATGTTTCGGCGTCTCCCCATATCGCGGGGCGGCGAGGTTGGGACTGCGCGGAGATCAACAGAGCAATTGGAGAGCTACATGATTAGGACTTCCTGGATTGTTCCGGCAATTGCGCTGGCGACCGCTTTGCTCGGGGGCGGGGCCGAGGCGCAAACCATCAAGATCGGTGTGAACGAGCCACTTACCGGCGCGTTCGCCGCATCCGGCACTTATGTTGTCAACGGCGCCAAGATCGCCGCCGACGAGATCAACGCCAAGGGCGGCATTCTCGGCAAGAAGATCGAGCTTGTCATCGAGGACAACAAGAGCAATCCGACCGAGGCCGCCGCCGTCGCCGAGAAGCTGATCACCAGCGACAAGGTGCCGGTGCTGATGGGCGCCTGGGGCTCGAGCCTGACGCTTGCGGTGATGCCGAAGCTGATCGAGTACGAGACGCCGATGGTCGTCGAGACGTCGTCGTCCAGCAAGATCACCACCACCGGAAATCCCTTCATCTTCCGTATCTCGCCGCCCTCGTCGGTCGAAGCGGCCGCCTTCAAGGGCATCGTCGACAAGCTCGCGCTCAAGAAGGTCGATTTCCTCGTCATCAACAACGACTGGGGCCGCGGCACGGCGGACGATTTCGCCAAGATGATGAAGGAGAAGGGGATCGGCATCGGTCTGGTCGAGACCATGGACCAAGGCGCGCAGGACATGAGCGCGCAGCTCTCCAAGATCAAGGGCTCGGACTCCGAGACCGTGATCGTCACGACCGCGGTCGACCAGCTCACTCTGATCTTCAAACAGGCGGCGGCGCTGGGCCTCAAGAAGCGCATCATCACCACCGGCGGCTCGCAAAATCCGGATCAGATCATCGCGCAGGCGGGCGCCGCGGCCAACGGCACCATGCACCTGACGACTTTCCTGCCCTGGTTCCCCGAGAAGACGCCGAATCCGGAAGCTACCAACTATTTCGTGTCGGAATGGAAGAAGCGCGGCTTCGACTTTGCCGGCTGCACCGAGAGTTTCCGCGGCTATGACGGCATCCGTACTGCGGCAGCTGCGATCGAGAAGGCGGGCAAGGCGGAGCCCGGGGCCATCAAGGCGGCGCTGTGGGACATCAAGGTGAAGGGCTTGAACGGCGATATCGTGTTCCGCAAGTCCGGCCCGGAAGGCAAGGAGAGCGGCCAGAGCCAGCCGAACGTCTACCTGATCGAGATCAGCGACGGCAAGGTCGACATGAAGACTCTCTGATCTCGCGTCATCTATCGACGAGGGCCGCGCTGCGGTCCTCGCCCGCACCAGGATAGCCCGGAGCCGCCTTGAGCGAGTTTCTGCAACATCTCATCAACATGCTCGTGCTCGGTGGCACCTACGCGCTGCTGGGGATCGGGCTGACCTTGATCTTCGGCATCATGAACGTGGTGAACTTTACGCATGGCGTGCTCTACACGTTCGGCGCCTACATCATGTTCATCGTGGTTCAGCAGCTTGGGCTGAACTTCTTCCTCGCGCTGCCCGTCGCCGTCGTGGCGGGGTGGCTCCTGGGCGCGGTGATTGAACTGACCTTGCTGCGACCGCTGCGCGGCTCCGATATCGACACCACCATGCTGGTGATGATCGGCGCCTGGATCGCGATGCAGTCGGCCACGCTGTGGATCTGGGGTGGGGTCGCGAAATCGGTCGCGACACCGTTTCCGGAAGCGCCGCTTGTCTTGGGACCTGTCTCCGTCTCCTGGCTGCGGCTGTTTGTCCTGGCGGCCGCAGCGCTTCTGATCGTGGTGACGTACCTGCTCATCAACCGTACCAAGCTCGGCTGCGCGATGCGCGCGACGTTCCAGGATCAGGACACCGCGTCGCTGATGGGGGTCAATGTCGATCTCATCTATACCTCGACCTTTGCGATCGGCTCGAGCCTGGCCGCTGCGGCCGGCGCGCTGCTCGGCCCGGTCTATGTGATCTCTCCGCAGATGGGCGATCTTGCCGCGGTCAAGGCCTTCGCGATCGTGATCCTCGGCGGTCTCGGCAACATCACTGGCGCGGTGATCGGCGGCTTCATCCTGGCATTGGCCGAGGAGCTGGGCGCCGGCTACATATCGTCGGGATATCGGGACGCGATGGGCTTCCTGATCATCATCGCGGTGCTGATCTTCAAGCCCACCGGTTTGTTCGCGCGTTCGGAGCGCGTGGGATGAGGGCAGCGATCACCATCCTTGCGCTCGCGGCCTTCGCATCCGTGCCGCTCTGGCTGCGCGATCCTTATCTCCTGAACGCGCTGATCACGACCGGAATCTTCATCATCGCTGCAATGAGCCTCAATCTCCTGCTCGGTTTCACCGGCCAGCTCAGCCTCGGTCACATCGCTTTCTTCGGCATCGGCGCCTATGTCAGCGCGCTGACCTCGCTCGGCTTCGATATCGGCCTGCCCGGCGGCTTCCGCCTGGTTCACGAACCATGGCCACCGATTGCGGGGCTTGCGCTGGCGATCCTGGTCGCGGGATTGTGCGGCTATTTCGTCGGGTTGCTTTCCTTCCGCGTCCGCGGCGCTTATTTCGTGATCGTCACGATTTCCTTTGCCGAGGTCGTGCGGCTGGTGGCGCTGAACTGGGTCGAGCTGACGCAGGGGCCGCTGGCGCTAACCAATATCCCGTCGATCGCGATTGGCTTGCCGGGTCTCGGTGAATTGACGCTGCGCACCAAGCTGCAGAACTATTATCTCGTGCTCGCGGTCGCAGTCGTCGCCTACCTCCTGATCGCGCGGCTCGTGCACTCCCATTTTGGCCGCGCCATGCGCGGGCTGATGGAAAACGAAACGCTGGCGGTGTCGGTCGGGATCGACGTCACGAAGACGCTTACGCTCGCCGCGGTCATCTCGGCTGCCATCGCGGGCGCGGCCGGCAGCCTTTACGCGCACTACATCCGGATCATCGATCCCGAGGTGTTCGCTTTCATCAACACGGTGACGATGGTGATCATGGTCATCAGCGGCGGCAAGGGCTCACTGGCCGGACCGGTCGTCGGCGGCCTGATCTTCGGATTGCTGCCGGTCGTCCTGCGTCCGATCATGGCGCCGGAAGCACAATGGATCGCCTATGGGGGCGTGCTGATCGTGATCCTCTTCGTACTGCCGCGCGGCATCGTACCTTCATTGGCGCAGCGGTTCGCGAAACGGAAGCGCCAAGCCGCAACGGTTGCTCCGGTTGCCTTTTCCGAACGTGCCAAGGAGCCTGCGTAGTGACCTCGCGTGCGATCGCCTTGGACGTGGAGCAGGTCGCCGTTCGCTTCGGCGGGCTCGTCGCGCTCTCGGATATGAACTTTACGGTAGGCGAGGGCGAGATCGTCAGCCTGATCGGCCCGAACGGCGCCGGCAAGACCACCGCGTTCAACGTCATGACCGGCTTTCTGGATCCAGTCCACGGCAAGGTGAGCTATCGCGGGGCCACACTGAACGGACTGAAGCCGCATCAGATCGCTGATCTCGGATTGATCCGCACCTTTCAGCGGACCAGTGTTTTCCCGAACGACACGGTTTACGACAATCTTCTGATCGGGCTGCACCGCCAGGGCCGGGTTGGCCTGTTCGAAGCGATTCTTGGGCTGCCGCGCGGACGCGCGTCGGAGCGCCGGCTGCGAGAGCGCGCCGCCGAACTCGTCGAATGGGTCGGGCTCGAGCGTCGCGCCCACGACCCCGCAGGTTCGCTGTCCTATGGCGAGCAGCGCCTCGTCGGCGTGGCGCTGGCGCTGGCCGCGGAGCCGTCGATGCTGCTGCTCGACGAGCCGGTCTCCGGCATGAATGCGTCGGAGACCCACACGTTCGTCGAACTCATCCGCAATATCCGCGACCGCGGCGTCACCATCCTTCTGGTCGAGCATGACATGCCGATGGTGATGAGCGTGTCGGATCGGATCGTGGTGTTGAACTACGGCCGGATCATCGCGGAAGGACCGCCGGATGCGATCCGGAACGATCCTGACGTTATCGAAGCCTATCTCGGGCAGGGAGCCGCGCGTGCTTGAGATCCGCGACATCGTCTGCGGCTATGGCGGCGTTACCGCGCTGCGGGGCATCTCGCTGCAGGTGAAGGCCGGGCAGCTCGTCGCTCTGATCGGCGCCAATGGCGCCGGCAAGAGCACGACGCTGCGCGCGATTTCCGGATTGGTACCGTTGCGTTCCGGACAGATGTTCTTCGACGGCAAGGATATCACCGCGGCGCGACCGCCGCGCGTGCTGGCGAACGGGATCGCGCATTGTCCGGAGGGAAGGCGCGTGTTTCCGCACATGACTGTCGAGGAAAATCTTGACATGGGCGCCTATCTGCGTAGCGACCCGAGCGGGATCGCCGCGGACCGTGACCGCATCTTCACTGAGTTTCCGCGTCTTGCGGAGCGGAGGCGGCAGGCGGCCGGTACCCTGTCGGGCGGCGAGCAACAGATGCTGGCGATCGGCAGGGCGCTGATGTCGCGGCCTCGCCTCATCATGTTTGACGAGCCGTCGCTTGGGCTCGCGCCGAATATTGTTGAACGAACGTTTGCGATCATCCGCGGCATCCGCGATGCCGGCACAACCGTTTTACTGGTAGAGCAAAATGCCTTTGCTGCGCTTGAGATGTGCGATCAGGCTTACCTCATCGAGAGCGGTCGCATCGTGCTGTCCGGCGTCGGCGCGGAGCTGATCGCGAACGAGCATGTGCGAAAGGCCTATCTCGGCGGCTGATCCGCCGCGGTCGCTCGGACGGCGATCTGACCTGTGAGCCGGTTGATCGAAAAGACCTTCGACTGCACCAGCATCGGCGGCAATAACGTCGGTATCTATCCTGACATGTGGGGCAATATGGGCAACTTAAGGTCCGCGCCATGGCTCCTTTCGCCCGCGTGGCCGTGGCTGCCGGACGAACAAACCGTGTGACACTGCTCGTAGAAAATCCCGAAAAGCTCAATGGCTTCGCCGCGTTTCGGTGAATGTCGGCAAAGCCGTGACCATCATGCCATATGCGGGTTCTTGCGATGTGGGAGGTGTTCGAGCGCTATCAGCGGAACTTGAGCGCGGTCTACATTGTTGCGCAGAAAGGTTAGACGTGACAGAACCAAACAGGTGCCCCATGGAAGAGCGCTCCGAGTTAGCGGAAAGAATTCTCGATCAAACGGCCGATGCGGTGATCTACGCCGATCGCTCCGGCGCGATTGCCCGCTGGAATCCCGCCGCCGCCGCATTGTTTGGCTATTCGTTGGAGGAGGTGCTCGGCCAAGGCCTCGATCTGATCATCCCCGAGCATCTGCGGGCCGCGCATTGGCGCGGCTTTGAGGCGGCAATGACTGGCGGCGCCATGAAGCTTCAAGGCAAGCCCACGCTGACGCGCGCCTTGCACAAGAGCGGACGCAAGGTCTACGTTGAGATGACATTCGCGATCGTCAAGGACAGCGCCGCTGGCGAAGTGCTTGGCTCGGTTGCCGTGGCGCGAGACGTGACCGAGCGCATCGAACGAGAGCGTGCGGCGACCCGCCCCTCGTGAGATGTTCGCAGGTGCCGCTTTCAACCGGCCCGGCAGGATCGTTGATGCGTCTGTGATAGCGAAGTTTTCTTGGACGTCCGACAATACCGCCATCGACGCAAAACGAGGAAGTCTACGATGCGGTTGTCTAGAGTCGCTGTTTTGATGCTTATCGCTGGAGCTGCAGGCTCCATGTCTGCGTCTCCAGCGATAGCCGCTTCTGACTGTCCCAGATTACTGGAAGTAGCGGATTGGGGCGAGAATTCGACCGGCGACATTAGCGTCAGCTCAGGAGAAAGTTGCCTATTTCCAATTACGATACCCGGCACGGTGAGCAGCTCGGACATCTTACAAAAGCCGGCACATGGCAGCTTGAAAAAGCTCAACATGACGACTTACGAATACAAAGCGAAGGCTAGGTACAAGGGGAGCGATACATTTACCATCAAAGCAGTGGGACAGGGGCCGACGGCTTCTGGCACTTCGGTAATCACTGTGCACGCGACGATCAAATAGCATTGCTCGGGTCCACGGCGCCCGTGCCTGTACCGGGTTGCCGGTGTGACCCCACAATAAGGGTTAGCGCCAACCAAGCGCGGGGGCGATGTGAGTCAGGATCGCCTCGATGACGTGTGCGTTGTAATCCACGCCAAGCTGATTGGGCACGGTCAAAAGCAGCGTATCGGCCTCCGCAATAGCTTCATCCTTGGCCAATTGCGCAATCAGCACGTCCGGCTCGGCGGCATAGCTGCGGCCGAAGATTGCCTTGGTTTTTTCGTCGATGAAGCCGATTTGGTCCGCGTCCTGACCACCGTGTCCGAAGTAGGCGCGGTCCCGGTCGTCGACCAGCGCGAAGATGCTGCGGCTGACTGACACACGAGGCTCGCGCTTGTGACCAGCCGCCTTCCAGGCCTCGCGGAAAGCTCGGATCTGGTTCGCTTGCTGGACGTGGAACGGCTCTCCGGTCTCGTCGTCCTTCAGGGTGGAGCTTTGCAGATTCATGCCCAGCTTGGCCGCCCAGACCGCGGTAGCGTTCGACCCGGCGCCCCACCAGATGCGGTCGCGCAAGCCTTCCGAGTACGGCTCGATGCGCAAGAGGCCGGGAGGGTTCGGAAACATCGGATGCGGATTGGGCTTTGCGAAGCCCTCGCCGCGCAGCAGCTCGAGCAGGATCTCCGTATTGTGCCGGGCCATGTCGGAAGCGGTCTCGCCGTCGCGTGGAACGTAACCGAAGTAGCGCCACCCATCGATGACCTGCTCGGGTGATCCCCGGCTGATGCCGAGTTGCAAGCGCCCACCGGCAATGAGGTCGGCCGCGCCCGCATCCTCGGCCATGTACAGCGGGTTCTCATAGCGCATGTCGATGACTGCCGTGCCGATCTCGATCCGGCGGGTCTTCGCGCCTACGGCTGCCAGCAACGGAAACGGTGAAGCGAGCTGACGAGCGAAATGATGCACACGGAAATACGCACCGTCTGCCCCCAAATCTTCGGCGGCAACGGCAAGTTCGATGGATTGCAGAAGGGCGTCGGATGCCGATCGCGTCTGCGATTGCGGTGAAGGCGTCCAATGCCCGAACGATAGAAAGCCGATCTTTTTCATGGATATTCAGCCTAAACCCTTGGGACGCACATTCGAGGTTGCTGCCCGTCGGCAATCTGCATCAGATGCGCGCAATCGCATCAACGCCCTGCGCACGATCCACCGCGGCTGGTTGCGAGTGTCGAGTAGCATCATTGACGTATATTTTGATAGATTCGATGAGACAATATCCCGGCGTCATGGCCTGCGCTACCGTAGAACGTGTTGAACTTAGTCTGCAGAATGGACAATAGCGATATGAATGAACAGACGACCCCGCATAGCTCGCGGAGCACGCTGCTGGCGGTTGAAGATACCGAATTCTTGCTTCGGGACGAGATGCGATCGATCCGCTTTGCCCTCGAATATGCCAAAGCTGAACTCGCGTTGCGGGATTGGGGAATCCGCTCGACTATCATTGTTTTTGGCAGCGCGCGTGTGCCGTCTCCGGAGCAGGCTGCCGCCGCCGTCGAAGCGGCTCGGACGGAGACCGAGAAGAGGGTGGCTGAGAAATTGCTGCAGCAATCCGAGTTCTACCAGGTCGCGCGCGAATTCGGGCGCATCGCTTCGCAACGCGGCGGCGCCTTCGATCCCAAGAACCGGTGGCGCGACAATGTTGTCGCTACTGGCGGCGGCCCCGGCATCATGGAGGCGGCAAACCAAGGTGCGTCCGACGTCGGTGCTCCAAGCATCGGATTCAACATCACCCTGCCACATGAGCAAATTCCCAATGGCTACATCACGCCGGAGCTCAGCTTCCGATTTCACTACTTTGCAATGCGCAAAATGCATTTGGCCATGCGTGCGAACGCCTTGGCGATTTTTCCCGGCGGTTTCGGAACCATGGACGAGATGTTCGAGGTGCTGACGCTGCAGCAAACGCGGAAGGCCCCTCCAACGCCCATTGTGCTGTTCGGCGAAAGGTACTGGCGCAAAATCATCAACTTTGACGCGCTCGTCGAGGAGGGCATGATTTCTGCGGCCGACCCCGGTCTCTTTGAATTTGCGGAGAGCGCAGAGGAGGGTTGGGCCTCACTGGTTCGCCGTGGCTTGCGCGCGCATGGTACTAGCCCAGCCGGTTGATCGGCGACGGACGGCGCGGAGCAACCGGCATCCGCTTTTTCGGATCATGCCCTGGAGCGTTTTCGAGTGAAGTGGGCCCCGGTTCGCGTGAAGAAAACGCGTCAAACAAGAATCTAGAGCTTCGGTTCTGATTCCATCAGAACCGAAAATACTCTAATCATGCAGGAGCATGTCGCCCGCCACCGGATCGCTGACGTGCAGGCGTTCTGCCTCCGATGCAACTTGCAAGTCGGACCTTCCTGCGAGGGAGGGGACGCAGGCTGAATCGTCACGAGGTTGCCGCGGCAACAGCAGCAAGATCGAACCTGTCAAAACCAGGGCCGCAAGCCGGATCGCGATCACACCCAGCAAGACATCCGATCCGCTTGCGGCAGAATGATTTTTCATCATCGCAGCATGACCGACACGGGCAGGCTGGACAATCTGGAAATGCCGGCGACTGCCTTCGCCGGGAACGAAGGCTTATCGCGATTGTCTGACTGCGACGGTGCTACTTCAGGCTCGACGCGGATCGTCCAGCTCGCGAGATATCGTCAACGCAGTCGGCAATGTGGTTAGACCCAGCCGCCATCGACGATGTAGCTCTGGTTGGTGCAGGCGCTGCTGTCATCGGCGGCGAAGAACAGGACGGCGCGGGCGATGTCATCAGGCACGAGCTTGCGCTTAAGGCATTGGCGCTGCATGATTTCGGCCTCACCATCGGGCGTCAACCACAGATCCTGCTGCCGCTGGGTCATGATCCATCCGGGCAGGATGGAATTGACCCGCACGTTGTTCGGCCCAAGATCGCGGGCGAGGGCACGGGTCAGGCCCTGAACCGCGGATTTGGCGGTGGTGTAGCAGGGCATGTTGCCCTGGCCGATCACCCAGCTCACCGAGCCGATGTTGACGATCGAACCGCCCCCTGCCTGGATCATGTCCGGCGCGATCGCCTGCGCGCTAAAGAACTGATGCTTCAGATTGACCGCGATTCGCTCGTCCCAATATTCCGGCGTGACGTCCTCGATCGCGTGACGGTCGTCGCGGGCCGCGTTATTGACCAGGATGGTGATCGGCCCGAACATCTCGCGGACGCCGGCGACCGCGCGTCTCAGGGCGGCGATGTCGCGCAGATCGGCGTGCTCGAAGTGCACGCTCGCATGCGCCGGCAGGCTGGCCAGGAGATGCTTTGAGGCCTCCAGATCGATGTCGATGAAACCGACCCGCGAGCCTTGGCTGACGAACCGGCGGACGATAGCCTCGCCGATCCCGGAACCGCCGCCGGTCACCAGTACAGTCCGGTCCTTGAGACTTGGATAGATGGCGCCTTGCATTGGCATCCTCTCGATTTTGCGCCTGAAGGGCGTCAGTTGCGTTTGCTGCGGCTCCAACAAGGGCCACGGCTCCCGGTGTTCACTCGGTCGTCTCCATGTGGTTTCGGTCCACGACCCGCAGCGTCCGCCGCACCATGCCGTCGACAATTGCCGCCGACTCGCTTGGACGCACATATATTGCCGTGGACTTGAGCAGCCACGGTAACACCGCCTGGTCGAGCCGCTCCTCATAGGCGCGGCGCATCATGTCAAATGCCTGCAGGCCGGGGCCCGCGAGGATGACATGGTGCGGGCGCAGCACCGATATCGTTGCGGCGACCGCCTCTGCAAGCGCGTGGCCTGCCTGCCGGAATAAGTGCTCGAGACGGGGATCGCCGCCCAGTGCTCGCTGGCGCAGCAGAGCCATCTGCGCCTCGGAAGGCTGCTGCGACACTGCCGGCGGCAGGTCGAGAAAGGTGCGGGCGTCGCGGTAGATCGCGTAGTCGGCGAGATAGGCTTCGATGCAGC
The DNA here is from genome assembly GCF_055456055.1 of Bradyrhizobium sp. LeoB3. Taxonomy (NCBI): domain Bacteria; kingdom Pseudomonadati; phylum Pseudomonadota; class Alphaproteobacteria; order Hyphomicrobiales; family Nitrobacteraceae; genus Bradyrhizobium; species Bradyrhizobium sp. LeoB3. The sequence continues at coordinate 22,817 of NZ_JBVBEF010000016.1, read as the reverse complement.
CGCGCTGGCCGCAGCGGCATTGCGGACCGTTCGGCGCCAACTTGACATGGCCGATCTCGCTGCCGGCACCGGCGCCCCAGCGCGCTTCGCCGTCGACAACGACGCCCATCCCGACGCCGTGGCCGACCATGATCGTGGCCGAGAGGCCCTGCGCCAGTGCCGGCTCCGCGGCTGCGAGGGCCAGCGCAACTGCGACAGCGTCGTTCGCCATCACGACCTCGACCCCGAATGCCTGACGCATCGGCTTCGCCAGATCGATGTCGGTGACCGACAGCGCCGGACTCCACAGATGCCGTCCGGTGTCGGCGTTCACGATGCCCTGCAGCGCAATCCCGATTCCCAACAGCCGATGGCGCGGCGTTGCCGTCGCGTCAAGCATAGCATCGATCTGCGCGATCATGAGATCGCACAACGCATCTGCATCGAGAGCGCGCGTCGTGAGTGCAAGTCGCGATTGCGCCAAGCCAGAGCCACTGAAGTCTGCGATCAGTGTCTCAATCAGGTTCATGCGTAGCGAGACCGCGATGATGCGGCCAAACTCCGGGTTCAGGGTCAGCAATACCGCAGGCCGGCCACGGCGACGGCCATTCAGCCCGTCCGTATCCTCTTCGTCGGTATCGTCGGGCCACGACGTCGCCGCCCCGGCGTCGGTCTCGGCCTCGCACAACAGTTCTTCCGCTATCAGTCTCGACGTTATGGCCGAAATGGCCGCGAAGCTCAGCCCCGTACTACGTGCGAGCTCCACGCGCGGCAATGGCCCCTGACGTCGCAAGACTTCGACGAGGCGGCCGCGATTCGATCCGCGGGCCACGCTTGAAGCACGTCTCGGCGGCTCGGGCTGCTCATCCATGCGGGTCTTTTAATTCGGTCAGTGAAATTAATCAACGTGTGCGGCGCGGGATATGGCCAAAAAGAGCAATGAAGGCTACCTCATCGTACCAATTATACTATTGTTGCGTGAGGGAGCGGACAATAACATCCTTGACTCGATATAGAGTTCCGATAATTTATTCGTATCGTGAATAAAATAACAAAGCGCCGTGCGTGAAGCCCCTCATGGGGTGACGACAGGGAGGTGCACATGAAGAGCTCAATGAAGACATTGATCGTGCCGCTGCTGGTGAGCGCAACGGCGCTCGCGATGGCCACGGGCGCGGCACAAGCGCAGCAGAAAAAGACCATCGCGCTGGTGACCAATGTCGCGGCCGACTTCTGGACCATCGCCGGCCGCGGGCTTGAGAAGGCGCAGAAGGAGCACCCGGAATACAATATCGAGTTGATCGTCACCAACGACGGAACTGCGGCGGGCCAGCGGCGCGAGTTGGATGACCTGCTGGTGCGCGGCGTCGCCGGCATCTCTATCTCTGTAGACGATGCGCCGCACGCAACCGAAGAACTCAACAAGGTTGCGGCCAAGACCGTATTGATCACGACGGACAGCGACGCGCCGCAGAGCAATCGTCTCGCCTATATCGGCACCGACAACGTCGCGGCTGGGCGGCAGGCGGGCGAGGAGATCAAGAAGGCGCTGCCGAACGGCGGCAAGATCGCGCTGTTTGTCGGAACGATGGACGCTGACAACGCCCGCGAGCGGGTGCAGGGTATCAAGGAAGCGATCGCCGGCACCAAGGTCGAGCTGGTCGACGTGTTCACCGACCAGGTGGACTTCGCCAAGGCCAAGGCGAATACGGAGAACGTGCTCGTCAAATATCCCGACATTGCGCTGTTGTCCGGCCTGTGGAGCTACGAGACACCCTTGATCTATGACGCGGTGAAGGCGGCGGGCAAGGTCGGCAAGGTGAAGATTGTCGGCTTCGACGAGGACCAGCGCACGCTGCGGGGCATTTCCGACGGCACGATCGAATCCACGGTCGTGCAGCAGCCGTACGAGTTCGGCTATCTCTCCGCCACCAACATCATCAAAACGCTGAACGGCGACAAGTCCTGGATCCCGGCGGATAGCAAGCTGATCGTACCGACCAAGGTGATCGGCAAGTCCAACGTCGCGGAGTTCACCGCATCTCTGAAGGAACTGCTGAAGAAGTGACTTCAGTATGCTTCACCGCCGGGCTGCCACAGGCGACCGGGCGTTGTGCGGGAGGAAGCGCCAAATGGCGGAAACGCTGCTTGAACTTGCCGGGATCAGCAAGACTTATCCCGGTGTCAAAGCCCTCGACAATGTCAACCTGCGCGTGTACCGCGGCGAGGTATTGGGCCTGATCGGCGAGAACGGCGCCGGCAAGTCGACGCTGATGCGCGTGCTGGGCGGCGTGATCGCGCCGAGCGAAGGCGTGATCCGCATCGGCGGCAACGACCACGCCCGGCTGACGGTGAGCGAGGCGACGCGGGCCGGCATCGCCTTCGTGCACCAGGAACTGAACCTGTTCGAGAATCTCGACGTCGCGGCGAACGTATTCATAGGGCGCGAGAAGCTCACCGGCGGCCCGCTGAAGCTGGTGGACAACGCGGAGATGCGCGCCCGCGTGACGCCCCTGCTGGCGCGGCTGGGCGCCGATTTCACCCCGAACACGCTGGTCGACGACCTGTCCATCGCGCAGCGTCAGATGGTGGAGATCGCCAAGGCGCTCTCGATTGACGCCCGCGTGATCATCATGGACGAGCCGACCTCCAGCCTGACAATTTCGGAGACGGAACGGCTGCTGGAGGTGATTGCCGACCTGAAGGCGCACGGCATCTCGGTGATCTTTATCTCTCACCGGCTGGGCGAGATCATGACCTGCGCTGACCGCGTCGTGGTGCTGCGCGACGGGCGCACGGTGGGGGAGCTGGCGCGCGACGAGCTGAGCCATGCCGCAATGATCCGGCTTATGATCGGCCGCGACCTGAAGGCGCTGTATACGCCGCCGAAACGGCCGCCGCAGCCGGGCGGCTGCGACATTGTCGGCCTCGTGACGTCAGCCTTTCCCGACCGGCAGATCAATCTTTCCGTGCGGAGCGGCGAGATTCTCGGCCTGGCGGGGCTCGTGGGCGCTGGCCGCACCTCGCTCGCCCGCGCGGCCTTCGGCATTGACCCGCTGCTGGGTGGCGAGATCAGGATCGACAACGTGCCGGTCGGTGTCGCGTCGCCGCGGGACGCGATCAGGCAAGGAATCTATCTGGTGCCGGAGGACCGCAAGAAATCCGGGCTAGTGCTTGAACTGCCGATCCGGGAGAACGTGACGCTCGCGAGCTTGCTGAACTATGCGCGGATGTGGCTGGTAAACGGCGCGGCCGAGCGCAAGGTCGCGAAAGAACAGGTTCGGAGCCTGTCCATAAAGGCGCCGAGTATCGATATGGAGGCCGTGACGCTCTCCGGCGGCAACCAGCAAAAAGTAGTGCTGGGCAAGTGGCTCTCCATGCAGCCGCGAGTGATGTTCTTCGACGAGCCGACCCGTGGCATCGATGTCGGTGCCAAGAGCGAGATTTATGTGCTGATGCGCGACCTCGCCGACCAGGGCGTCGCGATCGTGATGATCTCCTCGGACATGGAGGAGGTCATCGGCGTCTCCGACCGCGTGGCGGTGATGCATGAAGGGAGTGTCAGCGGCGTGCTCGAGCGCGAGCAGTTCAGCGAATATAACGTGTTGCGGCTGGCGGTCGGCCAAGCGCTGGAAACCATGGAAGCCGCCGCGCCATGATGAAGAAAGAACTCGGCCTGTGTCTGCTGCTGGTGGTGATCTCCGCCATCACGGGCGCGATCAATCCGGCCTTTCTATCGTTGGTGAACTTGCTGAATATGGCCAATCTGATCGGCCTGTTCGGCGTGTTCGCGCTCGGCGTCGGGCTTGTGATCATCACCGGAGGCATCGACCTTTCGGTCGGCTCGATGTTCGCGCTGCTTGGCGTCGTATTCATCGACCTTCTGACGACTTATCAGGTCTATTGGCCCTTCGCGCTGCTGCTCGTCCTGCTCGGCGGACTGGCGCTAGGGGGCATCCAGGGTTTCCTGATCACACGGCTGAAAATGCAGCCCTTCATCGTGACGCTGTGCGGGTTGCTGATCTATCGCGGCGCCGCCCGCTACTATACGAGCGATTCGACACGCGGCTTCGGCTACGGTGACGAGGCCAGCACACTGAGCAACATCGCCTCCGGCAATATCGCGGGCGTCCCGAACACCTTCGTCTTCTTGATCATCCTTGCGCTGATCCTCGGCGTGCTGCTGCACCGCTCGGTCTACGGGCGCTGGCTCTATGCCGTGGGCAAGAACGAGGAAGCGGCGCGCTTCTCCGGTATCCGCACAGATATCGTGATCGCGACCGCCTACATCATCAGCGGCGGGCTCGCCGGCGTTTCAACGGTGTTGTTCGTATTCTACACGAACTCGGTCTCTCCGAGTTCGTTCGGCAACTTCTACGAGCTCTATGCGATCGCGGCTGCGGTTCTCGGTGGGTGCAGCCTGCGCGGCGGCGAGGGCTCCATTCTCGGTATCGTGCTGGGGACGGCGCTGCTGCAGGTGCTGCAGAACCTTGTGAACATCCTGGGCATTCCCAATTCCCTGAACTTCGCGGTGATGGGGACCGTGATTCTGCTCGGCGTGCTGGCGGATCAGCAATTGCAGAGCCGTCGGCGGCGCAAGGTGGCGCTGGCCGGCCTGGCCCGCACGGCGCAGAGATCGACACTTGTGCAAGGAAAGCAGAGCGCATCACCGCGCGGCGCGGCTGCGTTGCCAATGAGTACGGGCGATCAGGCGTGACAGCTCAGTAAGGAGAATCACGACTTCAACCGCCAGTCGCCATACGGACTGTTTCTTCGGCGGCTGAAATCGGTCTGGGCTGGGGAGGATGCACGTTCCAGGCTCGAGGGCTTTGGGCGGGAACGTGACACAAAATAGACAAAGCCTGGGGACGCTGGGAGTGCCAGAAAATGTTGCATAGATCTGTAAACATCGCGCGCGTGTGCGGGGTGGGGATTGCTTTGTCATCTCTGTTGAGCGGTGGAGCGCATGCGGCCGATTTTTCAACGAAAGCTCCGCCTCTTCCTTATGTCGCGGCCGATGATTTCTGGACAAGGCCATACCTGTTTGGCGATCTCGGCAGGACCCAGCTGAAGGAGCAGGGCATCGATATTGGCCTGACGCTGGGCAATGAATCCGTCGGAAACCTGTCGGGCGGAAACAGGAACACCGCGGCCAACGCTGGACAGCTGTGGTTCGGGGCCAAGCTCGATATGGCGAAGCTTGCCGGCATCCCGGGGGGTACGGTCGGCCTTACGCTGGTCCAGCGCTTCGGCGACAATCTGAATACCGAGGCAGGCATTCCGGCCTTGCAGTTGACCAACGAAGTTTTCGGCCGCGGCAATATCTTTCGCCTGACCCAACTCTATTACTCGCAGAAGCTTTTTGATGATCAGCTTGAACTCAAGGCCGGCCGTCTCCCAGTCGGCTCCGACTTCTTCTTCGGTCTGTGCGAGTTCATCAACCTGACCTTCTGCGGCGGCCAGCCCGGCAACATCCAGGGCGGCTACATCTATAACTGGCCGGTGAGCCAATGGGCCGGTGTCGTCCACTACAACTTCGCCAAGGAATGGACGTTTTCGGTCGGCGTCTACGACTCCAATCCGAATTATCTGACGACCTCAGAGCCCAGCATCTACTTCCTGCCAGGCGTCCCCTCCTCAAAACCCGTTTCGGGTGTGTTCGTGCCGATGGAGCTGACCTGGAGCCCGAGCGGTGCCCTGTACGGGACCTGGAGATTGGGCGGCTGGTACGACAGTCAGTCGACGATTGATGGTGGCCTCCCGGGTATCATTGTTACCATCCCGGGCGTCGGTGGTGTTCCGGATCAGAATCTGGGAGATCGAAGAGGCCGCTTCGGCGTTTATGAGTCGATCCTGCAGCGGCTGACCGTTGACGGTCCGGGCGCGCTGGGTTGGTATACCTTCCTCAATACGACCGTCGCCGATCACCGGACGTCGTACCAGGACTACCAGATCGCCTGGGGCGTCAAGCACACCGGAACATTCGCCTGGCGCCCCCAGGACGAAGTCGGCTTCGCTGTGGGCACGACCCACGTGAACTCGGCCGCTCTCAGCCCGAATGCAGGAGGTAACGAAATTCCGATCGAAGCTTGGTACGGGTGGCAGGCGACCGGCTGGATGAACCTCAAATTCGACCTCCAGTATGTGATCAATCCCGGCGGGCGCGGGTATAATGCCGACGGCGTGAAGACCGATAATGCCTGGGTTCTTGGTCTGCGCACCGAGGTCCATTTCTGATGCGACGGTAGCCCGTTCGGGTCAAACATTGAGCTACTCTGACGCGAAAGGTGTGTGCATGCCCGTATGCGGGCATGCCGAGAGGAGAAAAGCCGGCAGATCGCTGCCGCACTGCTCACCGGCGCTGCGACCATTGAAAATGCGGCCGCCACATCGCAGGCGGGTTATGGGCATGCGCCGGATCGTCGAAGCGTTCGAAGACTGAGCCATGACCGAGACAACGCCACGCATTGCAAGGGACGTTTTCGGCGCGCTGCCCGATGGCCGCCCGGTCGATCGGGTGGTGCTCTCGGGCGCGCGCGGCTTCCAAGCGCATGTCATCACCTATGGCGCCGCGCTTCAGGCGCTGATCGTGCCCGATGCGGTTGGCCGCTGCGAAGACGTCGTGCTCGGTCACGACGATCTTGCAAGCTATTTGCGCGAGCGGCACTTCTTCGGCGCGACGGTCGGCCGCTACGCCAATCGCATCGCCAATGGCCGTTTCGTGCTCGATGGCGAGGTCGTTCAGCTCGCGGTCAACAACGGCGCGCATGCGCTCCATGGCGGCCCGGACGGTTTTGACCGAAAGCTCTGGCGGATCGCTGACATCGAGGATGGGGCGGAGCCGATGGTGACATTGGCCCATGTCAGCGCTCACGGCGAGGAGGGCTATCCCGGCCGGCTCGACATTCGCGTCGGCTATCGGCTGACCGGGCCGACGGAATTATCCGTCAACTTCGAGGCACGGGTCGATCGTCCGACGATCGTCAACCTGACCAACCACAGCTTTTTCAATCTCGAAGGCGCTGCGTCAGGCGTGGACATCCTCGACCACCGGCTCACGATCGCCGCCGACCGTTTCCTCGCGATCGATCCGAGCGCGATTCCCTTGCCGGAGGCGCCGCGCGCGGTCGCCGATACCCCCTTCGATTTCCGCAAGTCCACGGCAGTCGGTGCCAGGATCCGCTGCTATGATGCGCAGCTTCGAAACGGTAGAGGCTACGACCATAACTTCTGCCTCGATGATGCTGGCGAGCTACGCCTCGCGGCCCGGCTCGAGGCGCCAAGATCGGGGCGGATTCTCGAGCTCCTGACCGATCAGCCTGGATTGCAGATCTATTCCGGAAACTATCTCGATGGCTCGGTTGTCGGAAAGCGAGGCCGGCTCTACCGCCAATCCGACGCTATCTGCCTCGAACCGCAGGTCTGGCCTGATGCGCCGAACCGCGCGGACTTTCCAAGCGCGCGCCTTGCGCCCGGCTCGGTCTATCGGCACCACAGCGTCTATCGGTTTAGTTCCGCGGGCGGGCCGACATGATGGAGCAAGTGCCGACGTCCATTCTGTGCGCCGAGCGCTGCCACCTCGGCGAGGGCCCGACCTATGATGCGGCGACAGATACCGCCTGGTGGTTCGATATCCTCGAGAGCAGGTTGTTCGAGGCTCGCCTCGCGAGCAGACAGGTCCGCGTTCACCGGCTCGGCAGGATGGCGAGCGCGCTTGCGCGCATTGACGCGGAGCGTCAACTTGTTGTCGCGGAAGACGGTCTTTATGTCCGTTCCATCGCCGATGGCTCGATGACGCTTTATCGTCCGCTCGAGGGCGACAATCTCGTCACCCGATCCAACGATGCGCGGGTGCATCCGTCCGGAACGATCTGGATCGGCACCATGGGACGCAAGGCGGAGGCGGGGGCAGGCAGCGTCTACGCGCTCCATCACGGCGAGCTCTCGCGCCTCTTTGCGAACATCACGATTCCGAACGCCATCTGCTTTTCAGTCGACGGCGCGCTCGGCTATTTCGCCGACACCGCGAAGAACGAACTCTATCGCATCGCGCTCGACCCCGTGACAGGCCTGCCGCGCGGCGCACCCGAAGTCTTGCTGCGACACCGTGGCGTTGGCGGCCTTGACGGCGCGGTGGTCGATGCCGACGGCCTGATCTGGAATGCGCGCTGGGCTGGCGGTTGCGTCGATGTCTATAGTCCGCAAGGCGAGCATCTTCGCTGCCTGCATGTCCCGGCGCGTCAGCCGAGCTGTCCGGCGTTCGTCGGGCCCGATCTGTCGCGTCTCCTGGTCACCTCGGCCTGGCAAGACATGGATGCGGCGGCGCGTGCTGCCGACCCGGATCATGGGCGCACGTTCGTCCTGGACGTGGCTGCACGCGGCCGACCGGAGCCGGACGTCAGGCTTGCTAATTCCTAGGAGATAGTCCCGCCCAAATCCTCACTGCAACGACAGAAACGTTCCTAACCTAACGGGAGTGAAAATATGGCCAGACTGAAAACCACGTTGCTTATGCTCGCACTGGCGGGCCTTACCGCCGCGGCATCCGGCCGCGTCGCGCTTGCACAGAAAGCGACGATCGGCATCGCGATGCCGACAAAATCCTCCGCGCGGTGGATCGACGACGGCAACAACATGGCCAAGGTGCTGCGCGAGCGCGGCTACGGCACTGACCTGCAATATGCCGAGGACGATATTCCGAACCAGCTCGCGCAGGTCGAGAACATGGTGACCAAGGGAGCCAAGGTGCTGGTGATCGCGGCGATCGACGGCACCACTCTCTCGGACGTGCTCAAGCAGGCCAAGGGCAAGGGCATCACCGTGATCGCCTATGACCGCCTGATCCGCGACACGCCGAATGTCGACTACTATGCGACCTTCGACAACTTCCAGGTCGGCGTCCAGCAGGCGCAGTCGATCGAGCAGGGGCTGGGGCTGAAGGAGGGCAAGGGCCCGTTCAACATCGAACTGTTCGGCGGCTCGCCTGACGACAACAACGCCTACTTCTTCTACAACGGTGCGATGTCAGTGCTGCAGCCCTATATCGACAGCGGCAAGCTGATCGTCGGCAGCAAGCAGACGGGCATGGACAAGGTCTCGATCTTGCGCTGGGACGGTGCGACCGCGCAGGCGCGCATGGACAATCTGCTCAGCGCCTTCTACGGCAAGAAGCGCGTCGACGCGGTGCTCTCCCCGTATGACGGCCTCTCCATTGGCATCATCTCCTCGCTGAAGAGTGTCGGTTATGGCACGCCCGATCAGCCGATGCCGATCATCAGCGGCCAGGACGCAGAGGTGCCGTCGATCAAGGCAATACTGCGGGGCGATCAATATTCCACCATCTTCAAGGATACCCGCGATCTCGCGCGGGTGACGGCGGATATGGTCGACGCCGTGCTCAACGGCAAGGAAGTACCCGTCAACGACGCCAAGACCTACAACAACGGAGTCAAGACGGTGCCGTCCTATCTGCTCAAGCCGGTGGTGGTGTACAAGAGCAATTGGGACAAGGTGCTGGTTGACAGCGGTTACTACAAGCGTTCGCAATTCGAGTGAGCAAACTGGTCCGGCAAGCGCAGAAGGCCCGCTTGCCGGACGACAGCTCGGTTCCACTGCAGGACATGATACGATGACGGCAATGCTGGAAATGCGCGGCGTCAGCAAGAGCTTTGCAGGCGTGCAGGCGCTACGCGACGTCAATTTCACGGTGGAGGCCGGGCAGATCCACGCCCTCGTCGGCGAGAACGGCGCCGGCAAGTCGACGCTGATGAAAGTGCTGAGCGGCGTCTATCCGCATGGCGACTATGAAGGCACCGTCATCTTCGATGGCGAGGAACAGCGTTTTCGCGACATCAACGATTCGGAGGCGCTCGGGATCATCATCATCCATCAGGAGCTGGCACTGATCCCGCTGATGTCGATTGCCGAGAACATTTTTCTGTCGCATCCGCCGGCGCGGTTCGGCGTGATTGACCGCGACGCAGTGTATCGGTGCACAAGGGAACTGTTGGCCCAGGTCGGTCTGCGCGAACCGCCGGATGCGCTCATTACCGACCTCGGTATCGGCAAGCAGCAACTGGTCGAGATTGCGAAAGCGCTCTCCAAGCGGGTGCGTCTCCTGATCCTGGACGAGCCCACCGCGAGTCTCAATGAGACCGACAGCGCGGCGCTGCTCGACCGGCTGATGGCGTTCCGCCAGCAGGGCATCGCCTCGATCCTGATTTCGCACAAGCTGAACGAGGTCGCGCGCGTCGCCGACCGCATCACCATCTTGCGCGATGGCCGCACCGTTGACTCGATCGACTGCCGGACCGAGCAGGTCGAGGAAGACCGCATCATACGCAGCATGGTCGATCGCGATCTCGCCCATCGTTTCCCGCCGCGCGACGCCAGGATCGGGGACCCCGTGCTGGTGGTGGAGGACTGGAGCGTCCATCACCCGCTCCATCCCGAGCGCCAGGTGATCAAGAATGTCGGCTTCCACGTGCGGCGCGGCGAGGTGGTCGGCATCGCCGGCCTGATGGGTGCCGGCCGTACTGAATTCGCGACAAGCCTGTTCGGCCGCGCCTGGGGCTACAACATCAGCGGACGGGTGTGGCTGGACGGCAGCGAGGTCGACCTCTCCAGCGTGCCGGCGGCCATTGACGCGGGGCTCGCCTATGTGACCGAAGACCGCAAGCAGCTCGGTTTGATCCTTGCCGACGACGTCCGCAAGAATATCACGCTCGCGAGCCTTTCCCAGGTCGCGCCACGATGGGTGATCGACGACATCAGCGAGTTGAAGGCAGCCAGCGACTATCGCAACCGGATGCGAATCCGCTGCTCCGATGTCTATCAGGAAACCGGCCAGCTCTCCGGCGGCAACCAGCAGAAGGTCGTGCTGTCAAAATGGCTGATGACGGACCCAAAAGTCCTGATCCTGGACGAGCCGACCCGCGGGATCGACGTCGGCGCCAAATACGAGATCTATTGTATCATCAATGAACTCGCGGAGGCGGGCAGGGGCGTCGTGGTGATTTCCTCGGAAATGCCGGAGTTGCTCGGCATCTGCGACCGGATCTGCGTGATGAACGATGGCGCCTTTGTCGGCGAATTTGCCGCCGGCGAAGCGACGCAGGAGAAGATCATGCGCGCCATCATGCGCAACAAGCCGATACAAGGCAGCGCGGAGCGGAACAGGATGCGGATGGGTGGAGTGCGGCCATGAGCGACAAGACGGTTTCGCTGCCTGTGCAACGCGGGCATGCGGGGTTCATCAAGAACAGTCTGCGCAACTACGGCATGCTGTTGTCGCTGTTCGCGATCATGCTGTTCTTCCAGATCGTTACCGACGGCACGCTGCTGCAGCCGCTCAATCTTACCAATCTGGTGTTGCAGAACAGCTATATCGTGATCATGGCGCTCGGCATGCTGCTCGTGATCGTCACCGGCCATATCGACCTCTCGGTCGGGTCGGTCGCCGGCTTCATCGGCGCGATCGCCGCCGTGCTCATGGTCCGCTATCACGTCGACTATCCGCTCGCTTTCATCGCCTGCCTGCTGGTCGGCGCGGCGATCGGTGCGGCGCAGGGATACTGGGTTGCCTATTTCGGGATTCCATCGTTCATCGTCACGCTTGCGGGCATGCTGGTGTTCAAGGGCCTTGCCCTGGCGGTTCTGCAGGGACAATCCGTAGGGCCATTTCCGCCGACCTTCCAGAAGTTGTCTTCAGGCTTCATCCCGGAGCTCTTTCCTGGCGCCGACACGCTGCACCCGACCTCGTTGCTGATCGGCGCCGTGCTGGCGCTGGCGCTGGTCTATGCCAGCGCCAAAACCCGTGCCCGTGAGAAATCGCACGGCATCGAGGTCGAGCCGTATGCGCTGTTCGTCGCAAAAAGTGCTGCGCTTCTGGCTGTTATCCTCTACTTCACCTACCTGATCGCTTCGCATCGCGGGCTGCCGAATGTGCTCGTGATTATGACCGCGCTGATCGCGCTCTATGGCTTCGTCACACGCCGGACGATCATCGGGCGCCAAATCTACGCCGTCGGCGGCAATGCCAAAGCCGCCAAGCTGTCCGGCATCAAGACTGAACGGCTCACCTTCCTGACTTTTGTGAACATGGGAGTTCTGGCCGCGCTTGCCGGCCTCATCTTTGCAGCGCGTCTCAACACGGCAACCCCCAAGGCTGGCGCCGGTTTCGAGCTCGACGTCATCGCCGCGTGTTTTATTGGCGGCGCTTCCGCCTATGGCGGCGTCGGGCGGGTCGGCGGCGCCGTGGTCGGCGCCATGATCATGGGTGTGATGAACAATGGGATGTCGATCCTTGGCGTCGGCATCGACTACCAGCAGGTGATCAAGGGATTGGTGCTGCTCGCCGCCGTCTGCATCGATGTCTACAACCAGCGCAGGTGACGACGGACCGGTCCCATTCGACGCGAAGATCAGGTGTCAATATCTGGAAACGCTGGTCAACCAGCATGTCTGAGCGAGGCCAACCATGGCAACCCCTCACGCTGCCGGGCAACCGGTTCTGGAGTTGAAGGGCATCGGCAAGGAGTTCGGCGCCATTCGCGCGCTGCACGGCGTCGACATGCGCATCCTCCCCGGCGAGGTGGTTGGCTTGATGGGAGACAACGGCGCCGGCAAGTCGACGCTCGTCAAGATCATCGCCGGCAATTTCCTGCCGAGTCACGGCGAGATTCGCTTTGACGGCAAGGCGGTTCATTTCGCCCGTCCGATCGATGCCCGCGTGGTCGGAATCGAGGTCGTCTACCAGGACCTCGCGCTCGCCGACAATCTCACGGCGGCCGCCAATGTCTTCCTCGGCCGTGAGCTCAAGCGCAAATTTGGTCCGTTCGCCTTTCTCGATCACAAGGCGATGGCGGCGCGCGCGCTGGAACTGTTCGGAGAACTGCGCTCGGAGACCCGTCCGCACGACCTCGTCAAGCAGATGTCGGGCGGCCAGCGCCAGGCTGTCGCGATCGCCCGGACGCGACTCTCCAATGCCAAGCTCGTGATGATGGACGAGCCGACGGCCGCGATCTCGGTCCGCCAGGTCGAGCAGGTCTTAAGCCTGATCCATCGCCTGAAGGAGCAGGGCGTCGCGGTGATGCTGATCTCGCACCGCATGCCGGACGTATTCGCGGTCTGCGACCGCGTCGTCGTCATGCGCCGCGGTGAGAAGTGCGCCGACAAGGCGATCGATGACACCAGCCCCGAGGAAGTCACCTCCCTCATCACGGGAGCGAAGGAGGCTGCGTGATGGCCACGCCCATGGAATCTCCCATCACCTTCACCAATATCGGCAAGGCCAAATGGTGGCAGAGCGGCTTCTTTGCCTCGCAGACCGGCTACGTCCTGATCGCGCTGGTGGCTCTGTTCGTGGTGATGAACTTCGCGAGCCCGTATTTCTTCACCGAAGGCAATATGCAGAATGTGGCGAAGAACTTTTCCTTCATCGCCATCGCCACGCTCGGCGTGACCCTCGTCATTATCACGGCCGGCATCGATCTTTCGGTCGGCTCAATGATGTGCTTTTCCGCGATGATCACCTCGATGGTCATGACGTACATCTCGACGCCGGGCACGCCTGGCGCGGAGTGGTTCGTGCATCTGGCGGCTGACGGCAAGACGGTGGTCGCCAATGTGCCCGGTTTGATCCTGCTCGTCTCGGTCCTGGCGGGGCTCGGCGTCGCGCTGATGGTCGGCCTCGTCAACGGCTTTTGCATCGCGGTGCTTGGGCTGTCGCCTTTCGTCACCACGCTCGGCATGCTCTCGATCGTGCGCGGCCTTGGCTACGTCATCTCCAACGGCCGCGGCAGTTTTCCCGGTGGCCCCGACGCCGATTATTTCTACGCGCTGACATCGGGCGTTGTGCTCGGCATGCCCGTGTCGTTCATCTATCTCGTGGTTCTCGCGGTGGCGATGGCGGTCGTGCTGCATCACACCAGTTTCGGCCGCCACGTCTTTGCCCTCGGCGGCAATGAGAAGGCGGCCGCGCTGACCGGAATTTCGGTCGTGCGCGTGAAGGTCGAGGTCTATGTGATCTGCGCGCTCGCGGCGGGTCTGCAGGGCATCATCATCTCCGGCTGGCTGGGATCGGCGCCTGCAAACATGGCGACGTCCTACGAGCTCAACGTCATTGCGGCCGCCGTCATCGGCGGTGCCAATCTCGCCGGCGGCGTCGGCGGCCCGCTCGGGGCCATTGTCGGCTGCGTGCTGCTCGAGGTGATCCGCAACGGCCTCGTGCTCGCGCAGGTCAACTCCTATTGGCAGCAGACTCTCGTGGGCGTGATCATCATCGCGGCGGTGCTGGTCGATCGCATCCGATCGCGCATGGCCTAAAGAGCTCCTCCGGGAGGATAACGAAATGATCGTCTATCCGCCTCCCGGAGCCGCTGATTTCAAGGGATAGGCACAAAAAATGTGGAGGGAAGCAATGAGGAAGGTACTTCTTGCCGGCATGGCCATCGCCATGATGGCGACGCCGGCGTTTGCTCAAAGCTACAAATTCGTGATCGTGCCCAAGGCCATGAACAATCCGTTCTTTGATTTCGCGCGCGACGGCTGCCAGAAACGCGCCAAGGAGCTCGGCAACATCGAATGCATCTATAAAGGTCCCGTCGAGCACGAGCCGGCGACGCAAGCCCAGATCATCCAGGATTTCATCACCCAAAAAGTGGACGGCCTGGCCATCTCGGTCGCCGATGTTGCCGCGATGACGAAGTCGATCGAGGCGGCAACGACAGCCGGCATTCCCGTCATCACGTTTGACTCGGACGCGCCGGGCTCGAAGCGGATCGCCTACATCGGCACCAACAACAAGGAGTTCGGCCTCGCGCTTGGCAAGCAATTGCTGAAGCTCCGGCCCGATGGCGGTAAATACGCAATGATCTCCGGCGGGCCGGGTGCGCAGAATTTGGCCGAACGCGTCAATGGCGTCCGCGAAGCGCTCAAAGGTTCGAAGTGGACCGAAGTCCCGGGCTCGCCGACCTTCTGCAACGACGATCCCGCGCTTGGCGTGCAGCAGATGACGGATCTGCGCACCGCGACACCTGACCTCGCGGCGATCATTCCGATCGGCGGCTGGCCCATGTTCGCGCCGGAAGGCTTCAAGGCGTTCGCCAGCAAGAGCAAGAAGGACATGGACGCCGGCAAGTTCACGCTTGTCGTGGCCGACACCCTCAGGATGCAGCTCGAGCTTCTGAACGAAGGTTATGCCAATGCGCTGGTCGGCCAGCGTCCGTTCGAGATGGGCGAGAAATCGATGGATACTCTGCTTGCAATCAAGAAGGGCCAGAAGGTGCCGGAGATCATCCACACCGGTCTCGACGTTGTGACGAAGGACAACGTCGCAAAGATGTTGAAGTAGGAACGTCTGGACCGGATTTCTTCGGCGCAATGGACTAGCGTCGAATCGCAAATTCGTTCGACGCTCGCCGATATTCCCAGTCGGCCCGCTCAAGTTCTGGTCGATCGAACTCTGCCTCGGGGTACCCGACGCAGAAGTAGCCGATGAATTTCCAGGACTCCGGCACTTCAAGAATCTCGTGGATACTGGCTGGGTTCAGGATCGATACCCAGCCAACCCCGATGCCCTCTGCACGCGCGGCGAGCCACATCGAGCAGACCGCCGCGACGACGGAATATTCGACCGTTTCCGGCATGGTTGCACGCCCGAGGCCGTGACCCACGTTGCCTGTCGTTTCCGCGAACACGGCCAGGTGTCCCGGCGCCTCTTCTAAGCCTGAGAGCTTGAGGGCTGCATATCGGGCCGCGCGTTCGCCCGAATAGGACTGCAACGCATCAGCATTGCAGGTCTTGAAGTTTTCGATCACGGCCCGGCGTCTCGCCTTGTCCTCGACAATGACGAACCGCCAAGGCTGGCTCAGGCCGACCGAAGGGGAAAGGCAGGCGATCTCGATGAGCCGCTCGATGGCGTCGCTTGGGAGCGGATCAGGACGAAACCGCCGGACGTCGCGACGCCACACGAACAGCTCGCGCAGTTGCCGGCGAAAGGGTTCGTCGAAGGAAACCATCAGGGCTCACGGTTCTGAATGATGCGGGACCAGCAGCACGGCGATTTCGCCGATCTGTTCGAACGCGCCCAATCTGTCCCCCAATTTGCCGCGTTGCAAGCCGCGCCGTCATCACCCTGACCAGCGAAGCAGGATCAGGCAAGCACGGTCTTGGCGGGCCCAAGACCAAGACACAGTTCTTAGGCAACACCGGCGGCGCTGGCGATAAGTTCGAAGGAGCGCAGCCGAGCTGCGTGATCGTAGACATCGGACACGATCATGAGTTCGTCGGCACCTGTTTCCACAACGAGCGCATTGATGCCCGAACGAACCGTATCGGGCGAGCCAACGATGGAGCGCGCGAGCATGCTCATCGCCTGCGCTT
This sequence comes from Bradyrhizobium sp. LeoB3, assembly GCF_055456055.1. Classification (NCBI taxonomy): domain Bacteria; kingdom Pseudomonadati; phylum Pseudomonadota; class Alphaproteobacteria; order Hyphomicrobiales; family Nitrobacteraceae; genus Bradyrhizobium; species Bradyrhizobium sp. LeoB3. The sequence continues at coordinate 6,455 of NZ_JBVBEF010000016.1, read as the reverse complement.
TTTCCGCAGGCGACCAGTAGCTCTCAATATCGTCGATCGGCGGCTGGCTGAGGCCCCGCGCGCCGCGGAAGATGTTCGTGAAGGACATCTGCTGGGTCGTCGCCAGCCTGCGCGCTTCGTCATCGCTGCCGGCGGCGATGATGTTGACGCCCACCATCGCGTAGGGACGGTCAAGTTGCTCGGACGGTTTGAAGCGGCTGCGGTAGATCTGCAGCGCGGGGATCAGCAGGTCAGGAGCGAAATGCGAGGCGAAGGCATAGGGAAGCCCGAGCTCAGCTGCCAGCATCGCGCCAAAGTTACTCGATCCGAGAATCCACAACGGCACTTCCGTTCCCGCCGCCGGCACCGCCTGGATGCGCTGATTGGGACCGGCAGGAGCCAGAAAGGCCTGCACTTCGAGAACGTCCTGCGGGAAGTTTTCGGCCGCTTCGGGCGCACGGCGCAACGCGCGCAGCGTCAGCTGGTCGGTCCCCGGTGCACGGCCCAGCCCGAGGTCAATGCGGCCTGGAAACAGGCGCGCCAGCGTCCCGAACTGCTCGGCGATGACGTAGGGGGCATGGTTGGGGAGCATGATGCCGCCCGCGCCGACGCGGATCGTTTTTGTTCCCGCTGCGATATGACCGATCACAACCGACGTCGCGGCGCTCGCGATGCCCGGCATGTTGTGATGCTCCGCCACCCAAATGCGGCGATAGCCCCAAGCCTCGGCATGGACCGCGATGTCGCGGGCGTTATCGAGCGCGCCGCGGGCATCGGTGTCTTGAGTGACGCGGACGAGATCGAGGATAGACAGTGTCGTCATAGGAACTCCCGAACGAAACCCTCTGTGTGGAATGACGCTGCCAGAGATACTTGGCCGCGTCCAAGCTTGTCCGAAACGGCAGGCTTCATTCGATTCTTGTACCCCATATGGGCACTGTCTCTGTGTGGGTCAATCCGCTGAATCCGGTACGCGATTGACCGACAGTGCCGACCTGCTCCTTGCGTTTTGGGCCTTGATAGGTTTTAAGGCCGGAGACTTCACGATCACAGGTACGAACGAGAAGCGAACCGCGTGGCTTGTCGCCTCCGATCAGGGTGACGTACCCCGGGTAGCGCATGCGCTTCAAACTGTTCTGAGCCTCCACAAAGGAATCCATCATGGCCAAGATGACCAAGAATCAGTTGATTGATGCAATTGCAGAAGGAACGCAGGTTTCCAAGGCAGACGTAAAGGCCGTCATCGAGCAGATGGCGACTGTAGGCTACAAGGAGCTGAATGAGTGCGGCGAGTTCGTCATTCCCGGCTTCGTCAAAATGTCGGTCGTAAACAAGCCTGCTACTGAAGCCCGCAGCGGTATAAATCCTTTCACGAAAGAGCCTATGGAGTTCGCGGCCAAGCCAGCCAGCAGGTCGGTCAAGGCGTCACCTCTGAAGGTGGCTAAAGATGCTGTCTGAAGCGGATGGGTTGGTGGTCGAAAAGATCGGTCCTGGCCAGACGACAACGGGCGCCGTCGGTCTCGTGCGGTGTCCGCAAGATGCCAAGCGCTAGACCTGCACGACTGTATTGATGGTTGCTCTCTCGCGGCAGCACAACGATAGGGATGTAACACCATTGCACATCGACATCCGGCCGCGTTGCGTGCTATCTCGGCGAGTGTCGGTTAGTCGAGAATCGCAGAAGTGACGTTTTCCATCTTGAGGCATTGAACCAGGTTGCCGCGCTCTCGGCGCGGACTCTTGGCCATGCTCGTGATGACCGTGTATGTGAACGTTGCGCGCGAGGCGAATCTGTCGCGCGACATCCCTGATCTGAACGTGACCGCTGGGCGCACTGCGTCCGAAATCCGTCGTTCGTCAGATTCTCATCATGTTGTTCAAGGCCGCCACGCGTCTTGCGTGTGCGACGGCATTGCTGCTCAGCCCTTGGCTGACGGCCGTGTCTCGTTCGCAGACCCTCACGTTGGGGGCGGCGCTGGAGCGCGCGCTCGCAATCTGTCCTCGCTTTACCGCTGCGGAGCGCGATGTCGGCATTGCGACCGGTCAGCGCATCCAGGCGGGTGCACTTCTCAACCCCGAGCTCTCCTACGAACAGGATAATTCGTTCGGTTCCAGCATCTATCGCGGCACGAAGTCGGCTGAAACGACGCCGCAGATCAGCCAGCTCTCCGAGCTGTTCGGCAAGCGCGAAGCGCGGATCGCCGCCGGTCAAGCCGGCCTTCAGGGGGCCGCGATCGAGCGCCAAGCCGTGCGGCTGCAGATCTTGTCCGAGGCCGCTATTGCCTTCCTCAGCGTGCTCGGGCTGCAGCGGAGAATTCACATTCTCGATGAGCAGGTCGCCGCTATCGACCGGCTCTCACCGTTGCTTCAACATCGCGTGGATGCTGGCGCGTCCTCTCCCGCAGAAATCGGCCGTGCCGAGGTTGCATCCGCGCCGAAGCAATCCGAGCCGGAGGGGAAGGGGCACGGAGCCGACGACAAGGGGCACGGGACCGAAGCGCATCGGTGACTCCGTCGAGAGGGGCGAATTACTCGCCAGGATCGAAAGCAACCAAAGCCTGACGGTCTATGAGATGCGATCGCCCATCGCCGGTACGGTGATAGGTCGCCAGATCGCGCTCGGCGAGCGAATAAGCCGATGTCGAGCAAGGGTCTCTCTGGCTCGGCGCTGGTCTCTTCCGGCGCTGACCGGAAGACGCTGACGCTTGTGGTGGCCGACAATGCCCTGAGGGCGGAGGCCAAGCAGGACATCGCACCCGGCTCGACGATCAGCATCACCCTCAAGGGAGCGGAAGGAAAGACCGGGAGGCGAAGTTCAAGAAATGAGCTTTCGCAATTGACTCTTCCGATCGGAGCGTCGCGATTGCGGCGCTCCGATCGTGGATGACGGGAACGCAACGTTGGCAGCGAACGGGACAGGCAGAGATCTGAGGTTGGACCTCTTTTGCGGATTGGCTTACGGCTGGCGGAGCAAAAAAATGTGTCCGAAGGCACGGGGTCGAACTTTGGCCAGCATTCGGCACTTCGATAGAGCAAACGGCCGATAAGGAGGCTCCGATGGATGACGATGAGTTTCGCGTTTGGAGCCATAAGGCCGCTGATTGGGGCGTGAATTATCGCCAAGGTCTGCGCAATCGCCCCGTCCGGGCTCAGACAATGCCCGGAGCTACCTTCAATGCCATTCCTCCAAGCGCGCCCGAATCGCCGGAATCGATGGACGCCATTTTTGCAGACTTTGAAAGCATCGTGATGCCCGGTATCACCCATTGGCAGCATCCGCGGTTCTTTGCCTATTTCCCGGCCAACGCTGCCCCCGCTTCGGTGATCGCCGAGCAATTTGTGTCGGCGATCGCCGCCCAATGCATGCTTTGGCAAACCTCGCCATCTGCAACCGAGTTGGAGACTCGTGTTCTGGACTGGCTGCGCCGGGCGCTCGGTCTGCCTGAAGGCTTCAAGGGCGTCATCCAGGACTCCGCATCATCGGCAACGTTGGCGGCAGTTCTCGTCATGCGCGAGCGCGCACTGAAATGGTACGGCAACAAGCAGGGGCTGTCGGGTCAACCGCGATTGCGGATCTACAGTTCGGATCAGGTGCACACCTCGATCGATCGCGCCATCTGGATTTCGGGAATTGGCGAAGACAATCTCGTGCGCATTCCGGTCCTTGGCGAAATGCGCGGCCTCGATGTCGCAGCATTGGACGCCGCGATCGTCTCGGACCAACAAGCTGGTTTTCTACCCGCGGGCATTGTCGCCAGTGTCGGAGGTACCAGCGTAGGCGGAACTGACAATGTCGCAGGAATCTGTGAAGTCGCGAGACGACACGATCTCTACGTTCACGTCGATGCGGCGTGGGCCGGGTCCGCGATGATTTGCCCTGAGTTTCGCCATCTGTGGGAAGGAGTCGCGCTGGCAGACTCTCTGGTTCTCAATCCCCATAAATGGCTTGGCGCGCAATTCGATTGTTCCGCGCATTTTCTGCGCGATCCCGAAAGCCTGGTGCGAACTCTGGCCATTCACCCAGAATTCCTCAAGACGCACGGCCATGACGGCATCATTCACTTCGCCCCAGCCGTATCAGCCTTCCCCGAAAGGGTCATCGGGTCGGCCTGCGCATCGTACTCGGAATGGAGCATACCACTTGGCCGCCGCTTCCGTGCCTTGAAGATCTGGTTCTTGCTGCGGGCCTATGGGCTAGATGGGTTGCGCAACATGATCCGCAATCATGTGCGCTGGTCGGAGGCGCTGGCCGCGCGGCTGACACGGACAGCCGATTTTCGCGTGACAACCAGGCCCATACTCTCATTGTTCTCGTTTCGCCATGAGCCGAAGAACGTTGCCGACCTTGATGAACACAACCTTCGACTGATCAATGCGATCAACAACGACGGACGGATCTATCTCACGCAGACCAAAGTCGACGGGCAGTTCGTCATCCGATTTCAGGCAGGTTCATTCGATATGACGGAAGCCGATGCGGATGCCGCATTCGAGGTGATCGTCGAAATTGGTCGACGACTGACTGCGCGAGCAGCATCAGCTTAAGTTCCACGCAGGCAGGGTTCGGCATCGCTTCCCGGCCGCCATGACAGATTTCGCTTTCTATCCGGAACGCGCCTGTTAACATCTTCTCGCGTAGTCGAGTTCTTATTCTTAGAGCGTTTTCGAGCGAAGTGGATACCGGTTCGCGTGAAGAAAACGCGTCAACACAAGAATCTAGCGCTTCCGTTCTGATTGAATCAGAACCGAAGCTCTGGTGATGAATTTCGGATTATGACAGGACGCACGAGGGAAAGCCCGTCATGCTCGCTAGGTTCATCGGCACCATCCTGGCTGTCATAACTGCCTGTGTGACCACATGGCATGGAAATGCATATGCAGAGATATTGATCACGACTGCCACCATATCGCGAGGCGAGTTGGTCATCGTAGGAAGGGTTAGGCGGCCTCGCGAGCCCGGCGTGGAGATAAAGATTAGCCCAAATAAAACAGTGCAGGTCGAGAGCACTTCGACTGGAGGGTTTAGGTGGATTGGACCAGAGTTTCCCTCCACCTGCATTGTCAAGATCACCTCCGGGCAGGATACGAGAGACGTGGTGATACAAAACTGCGGCCTTCCCGGTCCTGCCGGACCGCCCGGGCCGGCGGGTCCTCCAGGCCCCGCAGGACCGATGGGCCCGCCCGGGCCTAAGGGAGATTAACGGGTAACCGGGGCGGCCCTAATTCCGGCCGTCGGCAGCAAAGCGTAGGAACTGGCGCTTCATCGCATTGACCTTGGCGAGATAGGCCGCGACGAGGTGATCGCCGCAGCGCTCGCCAGCCATCGTTTGAAAACCCCGCCGTACGAAAGCCCCCGCCGGGCCGGCGCCGCAGAGATGAATGAATGCGGCCAGATCCTGCTTCTGCTGCGGGTTTGCCGTCGCATTCGTCGCGCGGGCGAGAACCGCCGCGACATTGCGGTCCAAATATACGGCCGCCAGTTCGACGGCATGGCTTGGAAGCGTGCGAAGATACAGGCTGGTGAATCCGCAGTCGGCATCGACGACCGCGTTCTTGCGGATGCAAGACCGGGCGGCCTCGGCGTAAGCTGCATCGGTCATCTGATATAGGCCGACGGCGCTCGAGGCCGGTTGATAGACTGCGAGAGGATTCCAGTTGAGTTGCCAACGCCAGTAGGTGCGCGCCACCGGGTTGCCGGTGCTCTCGACTTGGGCCAACGCGGCCAGCAATTCGGGTGTAATCGTGCTGGTCGAGTAGGCACGAAAGAGCGGTCCGTACTGCCGCCACGTTTCACTCGGCTTCTTATCGAGTGCGCCGCCAACGAGGAAGAACAACTCGGTCGGCTTACGGACCACGTGGTAGACGAGGTTCATCAGAGGGAATGCCGCCAGGAGGATCGCGACAACGCCAACGACCGCAACCGCCCGCGGTGCTGTCGTGAGTTTTTGTCGCACCCAACGCCCGCCATGCCAGTGGCGAAGGCGAGGGAGGAACCTGTTCCAGCCTCTCCTGACATGCGTCCTGCGAGAAGAGGGCTTGGTAGTGCGCGGCGAGGACACAGGAATCGTCGGTCCGTCATTCTGTTCTGAATCAACAAGCGACAGTTGATAGGGCGGATTGATCGCGAGCAAAACCCATCATGGAAGGTTGGGTAGACGCGACCATTCGGTCGGCGAAAGTCGGCTCAGGCCGGGCGGCCGGGTGCGACAAAACAACCCGACGGGCAAATCAGCAAAAGTCTGTCCACCCCTCGCGGAAAAAACATTCCGCTTTCGCCGTCGGGCAAATCAGTGATTTAACTCCGCGCGTCTCACGGCGAATGAGGGGCGGCTCGCGATCGTCACGAACGTTGCAGTGAGATGCGGTGGACGAGAGTGTCACGACTGACGAGCGTGATACTCACGGACGGCGAAGTCGTGTGGTCCTGGCGCCCCGACGCTGGCGCTAAGCTCGCGAGCAGCAAGAGCTGCCGCGGG
>NZ_JBVBEF010000015.1:0-118688 GCF_055456055.1 Bradyrhizobium sp. LeoB3 | reverse complement strand
AACATCGCGGCATCGCTCGCGTCGCCGCCGACTTCCTGCTCAATCTGATCGCCTACAACCTGATCCGCATTCCCAAACTGCTTGCCGTTTAGCCGCCTCGCGTCAGGGGGCCCCTAACAACAGGCTAAAAATCCAACCGCCCACCCCGCCGCTCCAACAACAACCGCCGAGAAGACGAAAACTCTCCATTTTAAGGTTTTTCAGCAGACTGCTAGACCCGTTGGAATACGCTGCGCGTGGCGGCTCTCGCCGGCCACCTCGCGAACGGCTTGGAGACTGACATGGGCGAACACCTCACACCCGTCCGTAAAGAGGCTTCATGAGGCGTAGGCTGGTGCGAGAGCGACTAGACCACGACCACAAGCCCGCACCACGCTCTAAGCTTCCACCGAAATCCAACGACTTCACGCTGCTGGATGCAATCGCAGACCCCAAGCTGTTCGCGCGTTTCTTCCCTGATCCTGAAAGCTGGATTGCGTGGCGTGCGTTCATTGCGGCCGTATTCGGCTTGCCAATGTCGAATGAAGAGCTTGCGATCTATCGGCAATGCACAGGTCGCACCGATCCGCCGTCGCAGCAGATGCGCGAGCTTGTTCTCGTCATTGGTCGGCGTGGCGGCAAAAGCCGCATCCTCGCGCTCATTGCAGTCTGGCTAGCGTGTTTCTTAAATTATCGGCAATACCTCGACGAAGGCGAGCTTGGCGTCGTCCAGGTTCTGGCTGCGGACAAGGTCCAAGCCCGCATCATCCTGAGATACACCAAAGCCTTCATCAAGAAGGTGCCGATGCTCCGGCGCATGATCGAGCGTGAGACGCAACACGGCCTCGAATTGTCCAACAGTATATCGATTGAGATCGCAACAGCCTCTTTCAGAACGGTCAGAGGCAGAACTGTTGTAGCAGCGCTATGCGATGAAATCGCGTTCTGGAATGACGAAGGCGCAAACCCGGACTCAGAGACTGTCAACGCGATCAGGCCGGGCATGGCGACGATCCCGACCTCGATGCTGCTGCTGGCCTCATCGCCCTATGCCCGCCGCGGCGTCCTCTACGACATGCATCGCCGGTATCACGGCAAAAATGATCCTCGCGTGTTGTCATGGCAGGCCGCGACTGACGTCATGAACCGCGAGATCGATCCCGCGTTCATTGCGCAGCAGTACGAGGATGATCCCGCCTCCGCTTCCGCCGAATACGGCGCTCAGTTCCGCTCCGATGTCGAAGCCTTCATTGCACGCGAAGCCGTCGAGGCCGTTACAAGCGATGAGCGTGAGCGTCCATACCTCGCCGGTTTCCGATATCACGCCTTCACGGACGCGGCTGGCGGCTCCGGACAGGATAGCTTTAGCTTGGCGATCGGCCACGTCGAGGACGGCATTTCTGTTTTGGATGTAGTTCGCGAAGTTAAGCCGCCGTTCTCACCGCGCAACGTCGTGAAGGAATACTCGGCGCTGTTAAAGTCGTATCGCATCAGCAAGGTTTTGGGCGACCGTTATGCTGGGGAGTGGCCAAGAGAGCAATTCCTCGAGCACGGCATCACGTACGAACCGAGCGCGAAGCCGAAGAGCGCGATCTACTCAGAGTTCCTTCCTCTGATGATGTCGAAGAAGTGCGACCTTCTCGACCATCCCAAGCTGCTCAACCAGCTATGCGGGCTTGAGCGACGGACAGCCCGATCGGGCAAAGACAGCATCGACCACGCTCCCAACGGTCACGATGATATCGCGAACGCAGTAGCCGGCGTGCTCACGTCTATGGGCGTGCGCAAATATCGGTTCGATGCATCATACCGGTGGGCCATCAGCGATGAGGATTTAAAGCGGCAGCGCAGCCTGAGCGCTGAGAGATTGAGCGGACTTCTAACCATGAGAGGACTCTGAACTATGACCACCAAATATGAAGTGATCGATAGATACGGCCGACACGTGCAGCGTGGCAACATCCTTGAGGATGGCGACACTTTGCGCTCCCCGCTGCGACTAACGGACGTGGTCCGGACCGGCCCAGTCGTCAGGTTCGCTGGCCACAGGCCGGGATGCCAACTTGTCGACAACGGAGCCGCAGACCGTGCTTACGAAGAGCGTAACAAGCGACTTGAAAATGCTTGGCGAGATCACGCTCCAATACCGGGTCAACAGCGGACAACGCCGCCAGTGGTGCCGGCGAACACCCCGACACCGCCGCAGAACCTTCCTAGCCACGATGCTTTGATCGCGGAACGCGATCGCCGCATCGAGGAGGCCTGGAGGAGCTGACCAAAACCGAGGTCTGTCATCGCGGCAGACCTCGCCACACAGAGTAAGGTGAAACAAACATGAAGGACTCAAAACTACCCGAGGCAGCTCTCGCGAAGGTGTTCCGCCTAAAAGACCAGGAACAGGAAGCCCTTGTGCTGAAGAACTCGACCGTTGCACGCATCTCCGATTTGGAGAACGCAATCAGTTACAATTCTTCAAATAGCGAGGATGATGGTCGGAGTGCTGTGCTGCGCCGGCAGATCGCGGCCTTGCATGTATCCCTGGAGCAGCATGACGCGCGGCATCGTCAGCTCGCTGACCTCAACCGGAGTTTGGAGCGATATCTGGAAACGCCGCTCCCGCTTCATTTAGAGCTGGCCGACGCGAAGCCGCGCAAGGTCAAACTGCAGAATGGCGAAACACACACCGCTGCCGTCGATCGCGTGCGCCGCGAAATAACAGGCCTTGTGTCGGAGCGTCTACGCGTGCAGCAGGCAGGCCCGCCGATCGAGGACATCAGGAAGCAAGCGAGAGCGTGGATAAAGCAGCGCAGCGAACAAGTGCGGCCGTCGATCACGCTCGCGGACGATGGACATTTGCGGCCTTCGCTCGCGTTTGCGGGCCTGTCAACCAGCAAAGAATTCGCCATCGAGATCAAGACCTACCTTCAGCATGCCAATGCACCGCTCCTCGACATGGCCGCCATCCTGTCTTGGTTCGATCCCAAGCGATTTGAGCAGAAGATCAGTGAACTGATCGACCAGATGCCCGAGCCCAAGCTCGCGATGAAGGCTGAAGAAAAGGCCCAACGCCTTCGCGAGATCGGCAGGGAATTGCTCGTCTGGGAGCGAGAGGAGGAAGCCCTGATCGAGGCGGCAGAGTCTGCCAATCAGCAGATCGAGCGGCGCGTTACGGCTGATCCCCGAGCCGTGTTGGGCTTGATCGTCCGCAACCTTGCTCTTGCAGCATGATCACGATCCTCGGCGGCTTTTCCGTCTTTGGGCTGTCGAGTCCGAGCGGTCGGGGTGTTGGAGCCCGACGCGGCTCGATCTTCGCGAACGTGGCTTCATCTATCGCGTTCACGGAGTGGGCTGGGAGATGGCTTGTCGTGGGCCTGACCTCAGAGTCGGCAGTCGTTGCCCGACGACGTGGCCGACACTAATTCTTGATCGTGGCCCGCGTCCCCGCGCAGGCGCGACGATCAAGCCGATTGCGGGACGCACTCCGCAATCGAAAGCCCGCCGTCGTCTCGCTATTTATCCTTCCTGTCGAGCGACGGCGGGCCTGTTTCTCGTTCCCAGAACGTCGATGATTAGCGACGATCGGTGGAACAGAGCCCTTCAACCACGAGAGGGTTTGTAACAGTCTCGCTCTGTCGGGCGGGATGGTCTCGCTCGGGAACGAGTAGGCGACTTGAGATGGCTAGATACAAACATAATGGTACAAGAACGACGCAAGCTGAGCTCTCCGTGATACCGCTGCCGGGGCTCACTGGTTTGTTATTGCCGGAGCACTACGGACACGAACTCGCACGCCTGATTGCGGCAGTGTGCAATATGGTACTTAGTGCAGCTCGGACCCAATCAAAGGCCGAGAATGATGGTCACTGCTCGATGATCGTGCAATCGCCGTGGCCGACGTTCAGAAAATGGACTCGCAGCATAAGTTGCCCCGCGCAGAAAAGCTCGGGCACGTCTTCCCCAAGATCGGCCCTTCTACTTAAACTGGTACTTGATCCAGATTGATCAAGAGGAGAGCGTACTAAATATGCTACCTTGGAACAGATAATTCACACTGCGTTCTCGCACATCTAGTCTTTTGGTGTTTTTATACCTCTCGCCTTGGCTTCGAACCGTCTTCGTGATCTGCCGGAAGTTGATCCGCCACGCGTCGCTTAATGACGATCTCAGCAGGAGAGGTCATCACATCTCTTTCCCGAAGATCATCCCTGACAACGATGCCGCGCGAGTGGTTTGTAGAAGGGGACTCTTAGACGCAGTACGCACGTCCTCCACGCGTTCGATCCGGTCGACGCACCAAATCCCGTGCGTCAGGCGGAGAACCGCCCCAGAGCGCTCCCAGCCGTCTCCAAAATTTCGGGGAAGATCAAATCGAGACCGGAATACCTAGTCTCGACCTAGCCTCAGCAGGATCAGGAATAAGGGAAAAGTTGCGCTAAACTATTGATTTTGTTGGTGAGCGCGGAGGGACTCGAACCCTCGACCCCATGATTAAAAGTCACGTGCTCTACCGCCTGAGCTACGCGCTCACTTCCTGGAGGTAACGACGTTCTAAACCGTCACCCCGTTCCAGCTCTTGTCTGACCATGATCCGCCGGAAACCGACTCCCGCCTTTCCGGATCATGCTCCAGCCCGCGCTGTGTAGGGGGCGGGGGCCGACGGGTCAATAGCGCAGAGGGCGGCAAATACGTGGTCGTGCGGGCCCGGGATTGCCCTGAGATAGCTGGCGGTTAGTCCGCTTCTTCAAGCCCGGCCGCGAAATCAATCCACGGCCGGATAGCGCCTCAGTTGGCGTCGCGGCGGATTTCCGAGGCGGCCTGCTGGGAAGGAGCGGCGATCGTGGGCATGGCGACCGGGCGCAGACCGATCAGTTCCGCGGTACGGATGGCGCTGTTGCGCCAGAACGAGAACGAGTTGATGCGCGAATTCTCGAGGATCGCGATCGCGACCGCTGCGAGGAAAGGCAGGCTCTGCAGCACCAGCACGCCGGCGAAGATGTAGATCTCGCGGACCTGCTTGAAGCCGTTGGTGGCGATGAGGACCGCGGCGCCGACCAAGAGGAGGACGCCGATCACCGCTTCCCAGAACGCCTGGAATTCGATCGACATCCGCGAAAGACCGCCCTTGGAGGTGCGGGCGAACGCCAGGTGCTCGGTGATCAGTCCCTGCGCCACGGCGCGCGACACCGTCCATTGCACGCTCATCGCCGCGATCATGGCGCCCAGCATCTGGCCGGCCTTCACCTTTACCCGCATCCGGTACAGCGCCACGAAATGCACGAGCGAGACGACGAAGGAGGCGATGATCGGCAACGTCAGGATCTTGTCGGGGATGGCGATGTCGGCAAAGGCGACGATCGGCACCCAGATCAGGTTGAGGATCGCGACCAAGACGCCGAGGCTCTCGGCGCCCAGCCAGTTCAGCCAGCCCAGCGAAAATTCCCGGCGCTGGTTGGGCGAGAGCCGGCTCGCACCGGGCAGGAAGCGCCGCCAGTGCTTTTTCACGATCTGGAAGCCGCCATAGGCCCAGCGGTGTCGCTGCTTCTTGAAGGCCTCGTAGGTGTCGGGCAGCAGGCCTTCGCCGTAGCGCTGGTTGGTGTAATGCGTCAGCCAGCCGCGCTCGATGATGGCAAGCCCGAGATCGGTGTCCTCGCAGATGGTGTCGCTGGACCAGCCGCCAGCCATGTCCATCGCGGCGCGGCGGATCAGGCACATCGTGCCATGCACGATGATCGCGTTGTGCTCATTGCGCTGGACCATGCCGATGTCGAAGAAGCCGGCATATTCGCCGTTCATGATGTAGTGCATCAGCGAGCGGTCGCCGTCGCGATGCTCCTGCGGCGCCTGCACCAGGCCGACCCGCGGGTCTGCGAAGACGGGCACGAGGTCCTTCAGCCAGTCCGGATGCACGACATAGTCGGCATCGATAATGCCGATGATCTCGGCGTCTGCCGCGGTGCGGTCCATGGCGATGCGCAAGGCGCCGGCCTTGAAGCCCTGGACCTTCTCGGCATTGATGAACTTGAAGCGCTCGCCGAGCGCGCGGCAATGATCCTGGATCGGCTGCCAGAACGCGGGATCTGGCGTGTTGTTGATGATGCAGACGCATTCGAAATTGGGGTAGTCGAGCCGGGAGACGGCATCGAGCGTCTGCTTCAGCATCTCCACCGGCTCGTAATAAGCCGGGATGTGGATTGAAACCTTGGGGAAGGTGACCTGCTCGCCAATCGTGGCGGGCGCCACCGCTGCGCTCTTCCGGATCAGGCGGTGGGGGCCGCGGCCGAAGGCGACATCGGCGATCTCCTCGATCCGCGCCATCGCGATCAGGATCAGCGGGACGAGAAGGATCAGGCCGAGCGTCATCGCGAATGCCGAGCCGAACACGAAATAGTGCCCGGCCCAATAGGCGAAGACGGTCGCAACCCAGGCGCCGACGCCATTGGCGGCAGCCGAGAGTATCAAGGCCTGCATCACCGTCGGTCGTTCCAGGCGCAGGATCGGCAGCGACATCAGGATGCCGACGAGGAGGGCGAGCAGCGCGAGCTTCCAGTAGTTCTCGTTCACGATCGGCCCGGTCCAGGCGAATTTCGGCTCGCGGGACGCATTCAGGATGCCCCAGTACGGGCCGACGCCGCCTTCGAAGAATTTCCAGGGCTGATCGATCGCCTCGACGATGTTGTAGTCCATGCCGATGGCTTCGGCGCGGGTGACGAAATTGCGCAGCACCGAGGCCTGCTCGAACGGGCCGGGCTCCGCATTCCGGAGATTGTAGCCCGCACTCGGCCAGCCGAATTCGGCGATCACGATGCGCTTGCCCGGGAACTGGTCGCGCAAGAGCTGGAACATGGCGACCGCCTGGTCGACGGCCTGTTGGGCGGTGAAGTTCTCCCAGTAGGGCAGGACGTGGGCGGCGATGAAATCGACGGAATTGGCGAGCTGCGGATTGTCACGCCAGATGTTCCAGATTTCGCCTGTGGTGACGGGGACATTGACCGATTTCTTGACACGCTTGATCATCTCGATCAGGTCGTCGATCTTCTGCTCGCCGCGGTAGATCACTTCGTTTCCGACGACGACGCCGATCACGTTGCTGTTGCGCCGGGCGAGGTTAATCGCGGCGTCGATCTCGCGCTCGTTGCGCTCGGAATTCTTGTCGATCCAGGCGCCGACCATGACCTTCAAGCCGAATTCGGCGGCGATCGGCGGAACCAGTTCAACGCCGCCCGTCGACGAGTACAGGCGGATCGCGCGCGTCATCGTCGACAGCTTCTTCAGGTCGGCGCGAATCTTTTCGGCTTGCGGGATATTGTCGACGTCGGGATGTGCGCTGCCATCGAACGGCGCATAGGAGACGCTCGGCAGCATGCCGCGGAAGTCAGGAGCCTGCTGCTTTTCCTGCAGAAGGCCCCAGAGCGCGGCATGCACGGCGGTGACAAGCAACAGAACGGCGGCGACAGCGCGCATCGCGGCTAAACCATACGGGGCTGCTATGAAAGGAGAAAGCGAACCCGTCCCCTAGGTTCGACCGACATGGCGGTAAACTGCAAGATAATCCTGCCACGCGATTCCACAACTGATATGACCGCATGGCGTTTTGAGGGCGCCACGCAGCTCAAATGACGGAAGTCGCGTTCGTTCCAAAGTCGAAGGCGGTTATTTCGCGGCCGGCGACGGCGAGGCCGTCGGCGCTGGAGAAGGTGAGGCGGCAGGTGCCGGCGCAGCGTTGCCAGCCGTGGCGGGCGGCGCTTGCGGGTTGGGCGCTGCCGCAGCGGCTGCGGCCGCCGGAGGCTGGGCGCCGGGGTTGATCCAGCAAGCGTGGATGCGGCCATCGAGGCTGCGCGGCACCTTGTCGTCGATCGTGGCGCCAAACCGGGTCAGGCAGCGGAAGGTCGCCTGCACATGGCCGCCGGGGCAGCCGAAGCGATCGTAAAGGTCAAGGTGGCGGAAGGCGGTGTCGAGGTCATCAAGCCACATCAGCCGCACCACGCGCCGGCCGAGCCAGACGCATTCCGGGTTTCCGGCCGGGCCGTTGATCGCCTGCGTGGCCTCGACGAATTCGTCGGTCTTGCGCTGATTGTCCTTGGTGACGTCGGACGGAGCGTTTCCCTGCTTCGACTGTTCCTGCGGATTCGGCGTGCCGCTTTGGGAGAAAGCGGCACCGGTACCGATCAGAAGCGCGAGGCCGGCAGTGGCGAAATGGCGCAAGACCGCGATTTTGAACTGAAGCACCCGTCCACCCATACCTTCCCCGATCGATTTCCCGCCCAACAAATCATCTCGAACGGCCATGGCGTAATGCCGTCCAAATAGGTCTCCAGTGCGGCGGAGACGCTGGCGGAATCCCATGACCGGTATTTCAGATTTTGTCCAGCAAAGTCACAACTTTATCGCAACAGCGCAAAACTGTCGCAGGACAACCTTGCTATTGCCCGACTCGTGCTCTTGGCAGACGGTGCATGACCGGCTAATCGACGGTCCCCCGGAGGATGGAACCGATTTCTCTTCGTACGCCACTGGCGCTTCTCCTGATATCGCTGGGTTTGATTGCGGCCGTGTGGTGGTGGCTCGCCACGCCGATTACGCTTGCGCGCGCGCCGATCGACCCCAATGCAAAGCTGCAATGCGTCTCCTATGCGCCGTTCCGCGATACGCAGACGCCGCTGATCCCCACCACGCACATTTCGGCCGACCAGATCGCCCAGGATCTGGCTGATCTCGCTAAGGTCACCGAGTGTGTGCGCACCTATTCGATCGAGAACGGGCTCGACCAGGTGCCGGGCCTCGCGGCGAAGGTCGGGCTGAAAGTCATCCAGGGCATCTGGCTCGGCAGCGACCGGATCAAGAACCAGACCCAGATCGCGGTCGCGGTCGGGCTCGCCAAGCAATATCCGGGTGTGATCACGGCGCTGGTCGTCGGTAACGAAGTGCTGCTGCGCGGAGAGATGACGACCGCGGATCTCGCCGCCTATGTCCGCGCAGTGAAGGCCCAGGTCCAGGTGCCCGTGACCTATGCCGATGTCTGGGAATTCTGGCTGCGCAACCGCGAGGTCTATGACGCCGTCGATTTCGTCACCATTCACATCCTGCCTTACTGGGAAGACATGCCGGTGCGGGCGAAATTCGCCGCCGCCCATGTCGATGCCATCCGCAAGCGGATGGCGGTGGCATTCCCGAACAAGGAGATCCTGATCGGGGAGACGGGCTGGCCGAGCATGGGCAGGATGCGCGAGGGGGCGCTGCCATCGCGCACCAACCAGGCGCGGATCGTCTCGGAAATCCTCGATCTCGCCAAGCGCGAGGGTTTCCGCGTCAACCTGATCGAGGCCTATGACCAGCCCTGGAAGCGCCAGCTCGAGGGTACGGTCGGCGGCTATTGGGGCCTGTTCGACTCCGTCAATCGCGTGGTGAAGTACCCGCCCGGAGTCGCCATCAGCAATTACCCGCTTTGGAAATGGTACCTGGGCGCTGGCCTTGGGCTGGGCTTCGTCACCTTCCTCGTGGCCTGGCTGGCGGTCCGGCGGCGGCCATGGACGCCGCGGGTCATGTCCTGGATCGCGGTCGGCGTCTCCGCAACCAGCGCCGGGATCCTGCTCGGGGTTGCCATCGACAAGATGATCTATGAGAGCTACGGGACCGGCGGCTGGGTGCAATGGGGGACGCTGCTTGCGGCAGCCATCCTCGCGCCGATCCTGTCGGCTCACGCGCTGATGGAGGGCAAGTCGCTGCCGACCTTCCTCGAACTGCTCGGACCGCGCCAGTACCGGCACGGCACCTTGCTCACAGCGCTGCTCGGCCTGTCGCTGATCGTGACGACCGTGATCGGGGCAGAAACCGCACTCGGCTTCACCTTCGACCCGCGCTACAAGGACTTTCCGTTCGCCTCGCTCACCATGGCGGTGGTGCCGTTTGCGCTGCTGATGCTGCTCAACCGGCCGCAGGAAGGGGTAAGGCCGATCGCGGAGGCCGTGTTCGCCGGCCTTCTGCTGGTTGCGGCCGGCTATACCTTCCTCAACGAGGGGACCGACAACTGGCAGTCGGTCTGGACCTGCGCGATATATGTGTTGCTGGCGCTTACGCTGTGGCGGGCGCGGGTCGCGCAAAGCCCAAAATGAGCAGGCCGATCGCGATCCCCGACAGCGCGACATTGTAGAGCACGATCCCGAACCCCGCCGCGATCAGCCCGCCGGTCATCAGGACGATCGACGGCCGCAGCACGTGCAGTGTCGCGATCACGAGCGCGACGATGCCGAACACCGAGTTCCGGAACAGGGTCGTCGCCAGCGCGCGCACCTTGCAGTTCATGGTCTGCAGGCCCGCATCGCAGGCGAGCGCGACAGTTGAGAATTCGATCACGAGATAGCGCACGTAAAGTGCGTAACCGACGGTGAGGAAACCGACGATCAGCAGGAACTGCACCTGATAGGGCGTAAGGCGAAACGGGGTCTTTGTCATCGCGCGAATATGGTCGCGAAAGGGGACGAGGACAAGCCGCTTCGGGCGGCATGAAAGCGAGTGAAAATGTCGCCGCAACGTCTTGCGGTCACGCCATTATTGCTCCTTGCGACCGAACATTGAGGTGATCGCCGAGACTGCGGAAGGCGGCTCCGGCTTCTTCGGCGGCTCCTCGACCACCACTGGAGCTGCCGCTCGTTTCGGTGCCGCGTGCCGGCGTGGTGCGGGCTTGTTGGGAGTCGTCGCCGTCGGCTCCGGCTCGTCCTTGAGCGTCAGGCGCTGGCCGTCGAAAACAGCGGTCTCGCAAGGGCGGTCGTTCTCGGCGAGCACCGCGCAGATTTTCGCCGCGGCCCCGGCGTCGCGCAGCGGGCCGGCAACCAGGCGAAGCTGCATGCCGAGCCCATTGGCGCCTTCCTTGATGACGATGATCGGGCGCAGGTTGAACAGTGGAGCGTTCGAGCGCGATTTCAACAGGCCTCGCCACAACGCGCGCAGCCCCGGCACCGTATTGGCGGTGCCGAGATCGACCCCGAATTCGGTACGCAGCACCTCGGCTTTCGGCGCGCCGGCGTCCTCTTTCGCTTTCTCCGCGTCACCAGCGGCAGGTGCCGCGGCGACCACCTCGGGCATGGGGCTGGCGGTGACCGTGGCAGCGGGCATGGCCGGCTCGACTTGCTTGCTCGCGGCAGGAACGGGCGGTCCGATTATCGACGCCGCGCCGACGAGCGGCATCGCGGGCAGCGACGCTGCCGCGGCATCGGCCGGGTCCGGATTGCTGGCTGGCGCGGGGGCGGCGGGCGCCGTGTTGGCAGCAACGACCGGCGGTTTCTCCACGGGCGGCTTCTCGCTCGCAGCGGCCAGTGGCTTGTCCGAAGCCAGCACCGGGGGCTTTTCGGCGGCTGGTTTCTCGGGCGCGGTTGGAGCGGGTGTCGTTGCCGCGACTGGGGCCACGACCGGAGCCGAGGCATGATGCGCTGCCGGCTCTTGCACCCACGCGGGATATGGCGAGGGGGCGGGCTGTGGTGCAGCCGCCGTGCTCTGCTTCGCGATCGTGCCGGTAACCGAATCCAGTCCTTGCTCCAGCACGGTGACGCGGGTGTAGAGCCGGTCGCGGTCGGAGTTGAGCGTCTCGATCGCGGACGCAAGCCGCCGCGCCTCGTTCTGGCTCTCCTTGGTGAGCATCTGGATCTGCTGCGCCTGCCGCGCCACCTCCGCGGCGGCACCCTGGTCGCGCCGCCACCCGAGCGAGGACTGGTTGGCGAGGACCGCGAGCGTGACGGCGCTGACCGCGGCAAGACCCCAGGAGCCGAGCCGCCACAGCGTGCGGCGGTCGAATTCGTCTTCCTCGGCAAGCAGGCCTGTAAACAAACCGCCGGTGCTTTCCGCGCCGAGATCGCCTGCCAGATTGTCAGGATCTTTGGCCAAAACCCCTTTGGCCCTCCTCAAGGCCCGCCGAATCACGCCGCAAAGATTAACAGGAAATGCGCGGGGAACCCGATCCGTAGCCAACCCGCGAGGCGAATAGGTTTCCTCTCCCGGGGAAACCAATTAAGACGGCTTGGCGCGATCCGCGGACAATATTTGAGGGTTTTGATGACTGCTCGATCCAGCCTGACGGTGGTGCTCGCGGCCGGCGAGGGCACGCGCATGCGATCCTCGCTGCCGAAGGTCCTGCATCCCGTCGCCGGACAGTCGCTGTTGTCCCATGTGCTGCGTGCCGCGCCGAATGGCACAGGCGCTTCGCTGGCGGTGGTGGTCGGGCCGGACCATCAGGCGGTCGCGGATGAGTCGCGGCGGGTCCGTTCTGACGCCAGTACCTTCGTGCAGCGCGAGCGGCTCGGCACGGCCCATGCGGTGCTGGCGGCGCGCGAGGCGATCGCTGCTGGAGCCGACGATCTCCTGATCGCGTTCGGCGACACGCCGCTGATATCGGCGGAGACCTTCGAGCGACTGCGCGCGCCGCTGAAGAATGGCGCCGCGCTCGCGGTGCTCGGCTTCCGCGCCGCCGATCCCACCGGCTACGGCCGGCTGGTGGTCGAGAACGGCAGGCTCGTTGCGATCCGCGAGCAGGCCGACGCCAGCGCCGAGGAGCGCAAGATCACGCTGTGCAATGCCGGCGTGATGGCGTTCGACGGGCGCCAGGCGCTCGGCATCCTCGATGAGATCGGCAATGCCAACGCCAAGGGCGAGTATTACCTGACCGATGCCGTCGCCATCGTACGTGAAAAAGGATTGGAGGCCGTCGTGATCGAGACCAGCGAAGACGAAGTGCGCGGCATCAACACCAAGGCGCAGCTTGCGGAAGCCGAAGCGGTGCTGCAGGCGCGGTTGCGCAAGGCTGCGATGGAGGCCGGCGTGACGCTGATCGCGCCGGAGACCGTCTATCTCGCCGCCGACACCAAATTCGGCCGTGACGTCACCATTGAGCCCTTCGTGGTGATCGGCCCCGGCGTGAGCATCGGCGATGGCGCGGTGATCCACTCCTTCTCGCACATCGTCGAGGCCACGATCGGCAACAAGGTCTCGATCGGTCCCTATGCGCGGCTGCGGCCCGGCACCTCGCTCGGCGACGGCTCGCGGATCGGCAATTTCGTGGAGACCAAGGCTGCGATCCTGGAGGAGGGCGTCAAGGTCAATCATCTCTCTTACGTTGGCGACGCCCATGTCGGCGCCAACTCCAATCTCGGTGCCGGCACCATCACGTGCAACTATGACGGCTTCCTCAAGCACAAGACCCTGATCGGCAAGGGCGCCTTCATCGGCACCAATTCCTCGCTGGTCGCGCCCGTGAAGATCGGCGCCGGCGCCTATATCGGCTCGGGCTCCGTCATCACCAAGGACGTGCCCGACGATGCGATGGCCGTCGAACGCAGCCCGCAATCCGTCCGCGAAGGCGGCGCTGCGCGCTATCGCGAGATCAAGATGAAAGCGAAGGCCGCAAAGGGAAGCTGACGCCGTAGATTGCTTGTCCCGTAAGATGGGCAGAGCGGAAGCGAAACCCATCGCTCTACCCATCCTACGATGTCGTGCTCTCTTTCGACGGAACGACGCTGTCATTCCGGGGCGATGCGATAGCATCGAACCCGGAATCCATTTCTCCCCCGCACCTGCGGCCCAATGGATTCCGGGCTCGTCCTTCGGACGCCCCGGAATGACTGCGGCGGTTTGTGGCGACAGGAAGGGGCAGGTTGGATCCGTCTGCCGCACCCGTTAATCTTCCCTTTAACACTGTCTCAATCCGCAATAATTATTGAGTTTGTTGGTACCCGCGTTTCCCGTTAAGGGAGCGTGTCGTCGGTTTGGCAAATTTTCGGCGATTTGGGGATTTTGATCCGCATGTGCGGCATTATCGGCATTCTCGGACGGGCACCGGTTGCGGAGCAGCTGGTCGATTCGCTCAAGCGACTTGAATATCGCGGCTACGATTCCGCTGGTGTCGCCACGCTGGAGGGCGACCATCTGGTGCGGCGGCGCGCGGAAGGAAAATTGAAGAACCTGGAAGCGCGTTTGCACGCCGAGCCGCTCGATGGTCACACCGGCATCGGGCATACGCGCTGGGCGACGCATGGCCGGCCGACCGAGGGCAATGCGCATCCGCATGCGACGGACAATGTCGCTGTCGTCCACAACGGCATCATCGAGAATTTTCGCGAACTGCGCCAGGAGCTCGAGAAGCACGGCGCGAAATTCTCCAGCGAAACCGACACCGAGGTCGTCGCCCATCTCGTCAACTCCTACCTCCTGAAGGGCTATTCGCCGCAGGACGCGGTGAAGGCATCGCTACCGCAGCTCCGCGGCGCGTTCGCGCTGGCGTTCCTGTTCAACGGCCACAATGACCTCCTGATCGGCGCCCGCAAAGGTTCGCCGCTCGCGGTCGGGCATGGCGACGGCGAAATGTATCTGGGATCGGACGCGATCGCGCTGGCGCCGTTCACCGATACGATCAGCTATCTCGAGGACGGCGACTGGGTGGTGCTGTCGCGCGAGGTCGGCGTGATCTATGACGAGCATGGCGCGGTCGCCAACCGCGAGGTGCTGAAGTCAGGCGCATCGGCATTCCTGGTCGATAAGGCCAACTACCGCCACTTCATGGCCAAGGAAATCCACGAGCAACCGGAAGTGGTTGGCCACACGCTCGCCCGCTATATCGACATGGCGACCGAGCGGGTCACGTTGCCGGTCAAGCTGCCGTTCGATTTCAAGGATATCCAGCGCGTCTCGATCACCGCCTGCGGCACCGCGAACTATGCGGGCTATGTCGGGAAATATTGGCTGGAGCGGTTCTCGCGCCTGCCGGTCGAGATCGATATCGCGTCCGAATTCCGCTACCGCGAGGCGCCTTTGCGGAAAGGCGATCTCGCGATCTTCATCTCGCAATCCGGCGAGACTGCCGACACGCTGGCCGCGTTGCGTTACGCGAAAGAGCAGGGCGCACATACGGTTTCGGTGGTGAACGTGCCGACCTCGACGATCGCGCGCGAGAGCGAGACCGTGCTGCAGACGCTGGCCGGTCCGGAGATCGGTGTCGCCTCGACCAAGGCCTTCACCTGCCAGCTCATGGTGCTGGCATCGCTCGCGGTCGCCGCCGGCAAGGCGCGCGGCGAACTGTCGGATGCGGACGAGGCCCGGCTCGTACACGGCCTCGTCGAGGTTCCCCGATTGATCGCGGCGGCGCTGACCACGGAGCCGCAGATCGAGAAGCTCGCGCGCGAGATCTCCAAATCGCACGATGTGCTCTATCTCGGCCGCGGCACCAGCTATCCGCTTGCGCTCGAGGGTGCGCTGAAGCTGAAGGAAATTTCCTACATCCACGCCGAGGGCTATGCCGCCGGCGAGCTCAAGCACGGGCCGATCGCGCTGATCGACGAGAACATGCCGGTCGTGGTGATCGCGCCTTTCGACAAGGTGTTCGAGAAGACGGTCTCCAACATGCAGGAAGTGGCCGCCCGCGGCGGCAACATCATCCTGATGACCGATGCCAAGGGGGCGGCGGAGGCGACCGTCGATTCCCTGGTCACGATCGTGCTACCGGACATGGCGGCGGCCTTTACGCCGATAGTCTATGCCGTTCCGGTGCAGCTCCTCGCCTATCATACCGCAGTGGTCATGGGCACGGACGTCGACCAGCCGCGCAACCTTGCGAAGTCGGTTACGGTCGAATAGCCGCAACCGCCCGGATTACGTTGGCCCTTCAAAAACCTGCTAGGATGGCTTAGCTGGGAGATTCTGGCTGCGCCCTGCGACCTGGAACCATAATGAGCCCCGAGAATCCGCCTCCGATCCCGCCCCCGGGCGAACACTCGCCAGACGGCCCGCGCGGCCTGATGGCCCGCTTTCGAAACTATTTCCTGACCGGGCTGATCGTCACGGGGCCAGTGGCGATCACCCTCTATCTGACCTGGTGGTTCGTGACCTGGGTCGACGGCCTGGTGCGACCGTTCGTGCCTTCGGCCTATCGCCCTGAAACTTACCTGCCATTCGGCGTGCCCGGTTCCGGGCTGGTCGTCGCGGTGATCGCGCTGACGCTGCTCGGTTTCCTTACCGCGAATTTGATCGGCCGGACGCTGGTCGATCTCGGCGAGCGGCTGCTGGGGCGGATTCCGGCGGTGCGCGCGATCTATCGCGGCCTCAAGCAGGTGTTCGAGACGCTGTTCTCGGGCAACGGATCGAGCTTCCGCCGCGTCGGCCTGGTCGAATTTCCCTCGCCGGGCATGTGGTCGATCGTCCTGATCTCGCAATCGCCGAGCGCGAACATCGCGGCGAGTCTGCCGGGCGAGGAGGAACATATCTCGGTGTTCCTGCCATGCTCGCCGAACCCGACCACCGGCTTTTTCTTCTACGTGCCGAAGAGCAAGATCATCGAGGTCGAGCTGAGCGCCGAGGATGCCGCGACATTGATCATGTCCGCCGGCGTCGTCCAGCCGGGCTCCGGCGATGCAAAGCGCGTCGCCGCGCTCGCCGGTGTCGCCAACGCCGCCCGCATCGCCAACTCCGCCTCCACGCTGCAGCCGAAGCCCGCGCCTGCGAAAGTGGAATAGGGCTCTCCCGATTTTGAAGGTCAGGCGAACTCGTGCTCGCCTTCGGATCGTTCTACAAGTGCGGTCTCGCAAAAACCTTCAGGATCCATCATGTCCTATACGATCGCGATCCTCGCGCCGGGTGCCATGGGCAGCGCGGTGGCGCAACGCCTGGCCGAACACGGCGCCCGCGTCCTGACTTCACTTCACGGCCGGAGCGAAGCGAGCGCCAAACGCGCGGCGGCCGCCGGCATGGTGGCGGCCGACGAGGCCGATATCGCCGCTGCCGACATCATCTTGTCGATCGTGCCGCCCGGCGAGGCGATCGCGCTGGCCGAGCAGTTGGCGGCCAATATCGCGAAACACCGAACGAGACCTGTCGTCGTCGATTGCAATGCCGTCAATGTCGAGACGGTGCAGAAAGTCGCCGACATCATCGCGGCTTCCGGCGCGCGCTTCGTCGATGGCGCGGTCATCGGCTTGCCGCCGAAACCAGGCTCAGCCGGACCGGCATTCTATGTCTCGGGCGAACATGCGCAGGACCTCGCAGTGCTCAAGCAACTCGGTCTCGACTTGCGCATCGTCGAAGGGCCGGTCGGCGCTGCTTCCGCGCTCAAGATGTCGTATGCGGGCATCAACAAGGGCCTGACGGCCGTCGGCGCCGCCATGGTGCTGGCGGCCACGCGCGCGGGCGCCGCGGACGCGTTACGCGACGAACTGGCACTCAGCCAGCCGCACATTTTGGCGCGGATCGGGAATGCGCTGCCCGATATGGTGCCGAAGGCGTATCGCTGGGTCGCCGAGATGCGCGAGATCGCCGCTTTCCTCGGCCCGGATCATCCCGCCAGTCTCGCCTATGAGGGATTCGCGCGGCTGTTCGAGCACATCGCTGCGGA
The DNA here is from genome assembly GCF_055456055.1 of Bradyrhizobium sp. LeoB3. Classification (NCBI taxonomy): domain Bacteria; kingdom Pseudomonadati; phylum Pseudomonadota; class Alphaproteobacteria; order Hyphomicrobiales; family Nitrobacteraceae; genus Bradyrhizobium; species Bradyrhizobium sp. LeoB3. The sequence continues at coordinate 101,347 of NZ_JBVBEF010000015.1, read as the reverse complement.
TGCGAGCGGCGCGGGCGAGGACGTCGCGAAGCTGCGGGCGTTCGCCGAGAGCTGCAAGGTTAAGAAGGGTTGAGGCGCGCCGCTCACCCCGCGCCGATCAGCGGGATGGCTTCGTCACGTTCGAACAGGTAGAGCAGGCAGCGCAAGGCGTCGCCGCGCTCGCCTTTCAGCTTCGGATTGTCCTTCATGATGCGTAGCGCTTCGTCGCGGGCCTGCGCGATGAGCTGACCGTGCACCTCAGGCCGCGCGATGCGGTAGCCGGGGAGGCCGCTTTGGCGGATGCCGAGCACATCGCCTTCGCCGCGCAGCTTCAGGTCTTCCTCGGCGATACGGAAGCCGTCGGTGGTTTCGCGGATCACTTTAAGCCGCGCTTTTGCGATTTCGCCGGGCGGCTCCTGGTAGAGCAGCAGGCAGGTTGACGCCTCCGAGCCGCGCCCGATCCGGCCGCGCAATTGATGCAGTTGCGCAAGTCCAAAACGCTCTGCGTTCTCGATCACCATGATGGTCGCCGCCGGTACGTCGACGCCAACCTCGACGACCGTGGTGGCGACCAGCAGCGTGATCTCATGCGCTGCGAACTGCGCCATCACGGCGTCCTTCTCCGCGCCCTTCATCTGGCCGTGGACGAGACCGACACTGTCGCCGAAACGCTTCTGCAGGCTCTCGAACCGCTTGGTCGCGTTGGTCAGGTGTTCGGTGCCTTCGGCTTCGGATTCCTCCACCAGCGGGCAGATCCAGTAGACCAGCTTGCCCGCCGTCAGCGCGCGGCCGACGGCGTCGATGACGTCGCTGATGCGGCTTGCCGGCACGGCGCGGGTATCGATCGGCTGGCGACCGGCCGGTTTTTCTCGCAATTCGGAGATGTCCATGTCGCCGAAATAGGTGAGCACCAGCGTGCGCGGGATCGGCGTGGCGCTCAGCACCAACACGTCCACCGCTTCGCCTTTCGATGTCAGCGCCAGCCGCTCGCGCACGCCGAAGCGATGCTGCTCATCGACGATCGCAAGCGCCAGCGATTTGAAGATCACGTCGTCCTGGATCAGCGCATGGGTGCCGACCAAAAGATCGATCTCGCCGGCCTCGAGCCTGGCCAGCAATTCGCGCCGCTCCTTGCCCTTCTCGCGGCCGGTGAGGATCGCGACACGAAGACCGGCGCGCTCCGCTAGCGGGGCGATGGTCTTGATGTGCTGCCGCGCCAGGATTTCGGTCGGGGCCATCAGCGCGGCCTGCTTGCCGACTTCGGCGACGGCCGCGGCCGCGAGCAGCGCCACCACGGTCTTGCCGGACCCGACATCGCCCTGCAGCAGGCGCAGCATGCGCACCGGCTGGCGCAGATCTTCTGCAATCGCTGCCATAGCGGAGCGTTGCGAAGCCGTCAGTGCATAGGGCAGCGCGTCGATGATCTTGTTGCGCAGATTGCCGTCGCCGGCATTGCGGTCGCCGGCAGGCCGGCGGAGTTGGGCGCGGATCAGCGCCAGCGCCAATTGCCCGGCGAGCAGTTCGTCGAAGGCAAGGCGCGACCAGAACGGGCCGTCAGGCAGGATGTCGGTGAGCTCGACCGGCACATGTACACGCTGCAGCGCTTCCGCGATCGGCGGAAAGCTGCAGCGGCGCAGCACCTCCGGGCTGATCCACTCTGGCAATGCGGGCAGTTTCTGCAGCGCCTGCGTGATGGCACGGCGGAGCGAGCCGATCGCAAGTCCCTCGGTCAGCGGATAGACCGGATCGATGCCGGAGAGTTTTGCAAAACCTTCTTCGTCGACGACGCGGTCGGGATGCACGATCTGCGGGATGCCGTCGTACATCTGCAAGGTGCCGGAGACATAGCGCTTGGTTCCGACGGGAAGCAGCTTCTCGACATAGCCCGGCTGGGCGCGGAAGAAGGTGAGCACCACATCGGCGGTGTCGTCGCTGGCATAGACGAGATAGGGCGCACGCGAATTGCGCGGCGGGGCCGGGCGATGGCGGTCGATCGTGACCTCAAGCGTCACCATCGTGCCCGGAACCGCGTCGCGGATCTTCGGCCGCGCGCGGCGGTCGATCACGCTTGCGGGCAGATGCAGCAACAGATCGATCAGCCGCGGCGTCTCGCTACGGTCGAGCAGATAGCGCAGCAGCTTGTCCTGCTTCGGCCCGACGCCTGACAGGCTCGTGACCGGCGCGAACAGGGGATTGAGCAGAGCAGGGCGCATTCAGGTCTTTCGTCGTGCGAGACACGTCATGCGCGGACTTGATCCGCGCATCCATCTTCAAAAGAGGATGGATTGCCGGGTCAAGCCCGGCAATGACGGGAGGCGTTGATAATTGGGCACAAGAAGGGCTGACATCGGTCATCCCAGTCGCTATATCACCCCCGCCCGGCACGTCCGGGCTTTTGGCGCTTGGATGGATTTGGCGACATGACGGGAACGACACGGTCGAGCGGCGGGCTCGACAACCGCCGCAAGCGGCTATTGTTTCGCTGCTGGCATCGTGGCACCCGCGAGATGGACCTCATCCTCGGCCGCTTTGCGGACGCCGAAATCGGCAACCTCTCGGAGGCCGAACTGTCCGAGCTGGAGCATCTGCTCGAGGTGCCCGATCCCGACCTCTATGCCGCGCTAATCGGCGACAGGCCGCTTGACGAGGCAGGGGCGCTGTTTGGCCGCATCAAGGCGTTTCGCGCGGTGGAACACGACACATGAAACCACAAGCCAAATCGCCCGCCGCGCTGCTGGCCCCCGGGCGCGCGGTGACCTTTGCCAATGTCGCGGAGGGGGCCGAGGGGCTCATCATCGCCGATCTCGCGCGCGCGATCGCGGCGAAGCCGAAGCGGCCGGCGGTCAGCCTTGCCGTGGTCTGCCGCGACGGGGCGCGGATGCAGCAGCTTGCCCGCGCACTGGAATTCTTCGCGCCCGATCTTGCCGTGATGCAGTTCCCGGCCTGGGACTGCCAGCCGTATGACCGTGTCTCGCCGCATGGTGGCGTCCTGGCGCAGCGCCTGACCACGCTGGCACGACTGTCGCGGCTCGCCGGCAGCGACAAGCCTCTGATCGTGCTGACCACCGTGAACGCCATCGTGCAGCGGGTGCCGGCGCGCGAGGTGGTGGCGGCGCAGGCGCTGTCGGTCGCGCCGGGCCATGTCGTGCCGATGGACTCGATCGTCGCCTGGCTTGAGCACAACGGCTATACGCGCTCCTCCACCGTGCGCGAGCCCGGCGAATATGCGGTGCGCGGCGGCATCCTCGACCTGTTTCCGGCCGGGCTCGAGCAGCCCGTGCGCTTCGATTTCTTCGGCGATTCCCTGGAGTCGATCCGCACCTTCGATGCCGAGACCCAGCGTACGCTCCTGGACATGCGCGGGCTCGATCTGGTTCCGGTCTCGGAATTCCAGCTCACCACGGAGACCATCCGCCGCTTCCGGATGGGTTATGTCGCCGCCTTCGGCGCGCCGGAGCGCGACGATGCGCTGTATGAAGCCGTCACCGAAGGCCGCCGCCATCCCGGCATGGAGCACTGGCTGCCGCTGTTCCAGGAGCGGATGGACACGCTGCTCGACTATCTCGACGGCGCGCCGATCGCGATCGAGCCGCAGGGCGAGGACGCCGCGCGCGAGCGCTTCAAGCAGATTGTCGACTACTATGACGCGCGGCGCGAGGCGATGGAGCATCCCGGTGGCGGCGCGATCTACAAGCCCCTGCCGCCGGACCAGCTCTATCTCACCGAGGCAGAATGGACGCAGCGCCTGAACGATGGCGCACTGGCGCGGCTGACGCCGTTTGCCGTGCCCGAAGGCAGCACGGAGGTGTTCGACGCCGGCGCGCGGCAGGGCCGCAACTTCGCGCCGGAGCGCGCCGATACCTCCATCAACGTGTTCCAGGCCGTCGCCGCCCATGTGCAGGCCCTGCAGGCGCAGCGCAAGAAGGTGGTGATTGCGTTGTGGAGCGAGGGCTCGCGCGACCGCATGGGCTCGATGCTTCAGGACCACAAGCTCCACAATGTCACCAACGTCAACACCTGGCGCATGGTGCAGGCGACCCCGCGCAACGAGGCAATGCTCGCTGTGCTCGGCATGGAATCGGGCTTCGAGACCGACGATGTCGCCGTCATCAGCGAGCAGGATATCCTGGGCGACCGCCTGGTGCGGCCGCGCAAGGCGCATCGCAAGCTCGACAACTTCATCTCGGAGGTCACGAGCCTGTCGGCCGGCGATCTCGTCGTCCATGTCGAGCACGGCATCGGCCGCTTCGTCGGCCTGCAGACGCTGGAGGTCGGCGGCGCGCCGCATGACTGTCTCGAGCTGCATTATGCGGCGGAGACAAAACTGTTTCTGCCGGTCGAGAACATCGAGCTGCTGTCGCGCTACGGCTCCGACAGCGCCAATGTCGAATTGGATCGTCTCGGCGGCACTGGCTGGCAGGCGCGCAAGGCGAAACTGAAGAACCGCATCCGCGAGATCGCGGGCGAATTGATCAAGATCGCGGCCGAGCGCATGCTGCATGAAGCGCCGAAGATGCCGGTGCAGCCGCATGTCTATGACGAGTTCTGCGCGCGCTTCCCCTATGAGGAGACCGAGGACCAGCTCGGCGCGATCAACTCGACGCTGAAGGACCTCGAGAGCGGCCGCCCCATGGACCGGCTGATCTGCGGCGATGTCGGCTTCGGCAAGACCGAAGTGGCGCTGCGCGCGGCATTTGCGGTCGCGCTCGACGGCAAGCAGGTTGCGGTCGTGGTGCCGACCACACTGCTCGCGCGCCAGCACAGCAAGACCTTTGCCGAGCGCTTCCGCGGCTTCCCGGTCAATGTCGCGCAGGCCTCGCGGCTGATCCCGACAAAGGAGCTGACGCAGGTCAAGAAGGGGCTCACTGACGGCAGCGTCGATGTCGTCGTCGGCACCCATGCGCTGCTCGGCAAGTCGATCAAGTTCAAGGACCTGGGCCTTTTGATCGTCGACGAGGAACAGCATTTCGGCGTCGGCCACAAGGAGCGGCTGAAGCAGCTCCGGGCGCAGGTGCATGTGCTGACGCTGTCCGCGACGCCGATCCCGCGCACGCTGCAGCTTGCACTGACCGGCGTGCGCGAGCTCTCGATCATTGCCTCGCCCCCGGTTGACCGGCTCGCGGTGCGCACCTTCGTCGCGCCGCATGATCCCTTGATGATTCGCGAGGCGCTGCTTCGCGAGCGTTATCGCGGCGGGCAGGCGTTCTATGTGGTGCCGCGGATCGAGGATCTCGCTGGTGTCAAGGACTTCCTCGACAAGAACGTGCCGGAGATGAAGGTCGCGGTGGCGCACGGCCAGATGCCGCCGACCGTGATCGAGGACATCATGTCGGCGTTCTACGACGGCAAATACGACATCCTGCTGTCGACCACGATCGTCGAGTCAGGGCTCGATATCCCCAATGCCAACACGCTGATCGTGCATCGCGCCGACATGTTCGGCCTTGCCCAGCTCTATCAGCTCCGCGGCCGCGTCGGTCGCTCGAAGCTGCGGGCCTATGCGCTGTTCACGCTGCCGGCGCAGCAGAAGATCACGGCGCAGGCCGAACGGCGGCTCAAGGTGCTGCAGTCGCTGGAGACGCTGGGCGCGGGCTTCCAGCTCGCTTCCCACGACCTCGACATCCGTGGCGCCGGCAATCTGCTCGGCGAGGAGCAATCCGGTCACATCAAGGAGGTCGGCTTCGAGCTCTATCAATCGATGCTGGAGGAGGCGATCGTCAACCTCAAAGCCGGCGTCGCCGAGCCTGCCGCCGACCGCTGGTCGCCGCAGATCACGATCGGCATGCCCGTGCTCATTCCCGAGGATTACGTCAACGATCTTTCGGTGCGGCTGTCGCTGTACCGGCGGCTCGCCGATCTCGACACCGAAGAGGAGATCGACAATTTCGCAGTCGAGATGCGCGACCGCTTCGGCGTGCTGCCCGACGAGGTGCGCTATCTGTTCAAGGTCGCCACCATCAAGGCCTATTGCCGCCGCGCCAATGTCGAGAAGGTCGATGCCGGCCCGAAGGGCGCCGTGATCTCGTTCCGCGACAATGCCTTTGCCCAACCCGACCGCCTGGTTGCCTTCATCCGCCAGCATGGCCAGGCCGCCAAGGTGCGGCCCGACATGAAGGTCGTGTTCTTCCAGGAATGGAAGACTCCGGAGGAACGGCTTGCAGGGACAACGGAAATCCTGCGGCAACTTGCCAATCTCGCCGAGAACAAGAAGGCGGCGTAAGCTTGCCTTCCTGTCCGCGGGATGCCGGTCGCGCAGCGCGGCCGATCCCGAGCTTTTGAGACAATAGCTGGCTGTTAATATTACTGCTTAACTACCAGTTAAGTATGCGTTGGCGGCACGAAAGCGCATGGCCTAGCGTGCGCCGAATGCGGCTCCGTAATTGGCGAGTTGGTGCGTACCATGAGCTATCGAATCTGTGGCGCGTTGATCGCGTCTGTTGGCGCAGCAGCGCTTCTGTTCGCTGCGAATGATGCATCCGCGAGGTCGGGAGGAGCAGCGCGCGCCGGGGTTGCTTCGGCGCCGTCGGTTGTGCGCGGGCACGTTGGTCCTGCGTTCCGGCCGCATCGGCGAGGCTTTGTCGGTGGCTTCTGGCCGGGCACAGCAGGCTATTTCGATGCGCCAGCGATCGGCGAAGGCATCGCCGGCATACCGCAATCGCAATCGGTCTCGGGCGACTTCCGCAACACCTACACCTATGACGTCCCTTGGGACTGGGCCCATCGCTATCCGCCAATGGTTGCACCTTCCGATCGACCCTATGTCTCGAGCTGCCCCTCGGAGAGCGTGACGGTCCCCGGACGGCGCGGCGGAGAGCAGACCGTCAACATCATGCGGTGCTACTGACCAAGAAGCTTACGGCTGCGCCTGGCCGTCCCACGCATCGAGGCCGAGCTTCCAGAGCGGCGGCAGATCGGCGAAAGGCGGTGTGGTGTGGGCGATGACGATCGCCGCACGGCGGCTGTCCGAGTCGATCTTGCTGTTGATCGCCTTGACGTGCGCCTTGATCGCATCGACGCCGATATTGAGGATGCCAGCGATCTCATCGTTCGACTTGCCCAGGGCAATCCACGATGCCACCTCGATCTGGCGCGGCGTGAGCGTGGGGAAGGCCAGTCGCAGCCGATCGGCCGGAGTGAGCTTGGCGAGAGTGCGCTGCTGAGCCTGCCGATAGCTTCTTAGAATGTGCGGACGGAACGCTTCGAGACGGTCGCGATCCAAATCGCTGAAGGGCGGGCGATTGAGCACACGATGGCCGACGATCGTGACCACATAGTCTTCATGCTGCAGCACGATCGCCATCATCCGACGGGCACCTGACGGCAGGAACGCTTCCCTGGCCATGGGGAGTTCGACGTACTCTTCATCGGTGAAGAAATCCGACTCGCGCAGCGCGCGCTCGCCGTAGAAGGCAGGGTCATACTGCCAGAACGGGTGCGATTGTCGGTGACGGGCAAACGCCTGCATCGCGCGCGCACGCTTTTCAGGATCGTCTTCGACCGAAACCAACGCGCGAAAATCCTGACTCGCATGATGGAATTCGGAAAAGCTCACGACTTCCGCGTCGATCAGACGACTGACGCTCGTGAACAGCAAATCGGGTAGCGCGTGGAGATCGGGTTTCGATTCGTAAAGGCGGATGATTTCGGTGTCGAGCTACCGTCCCGGTTGCCCATGGGATTCTGCGTTGCAGTTTCTGGTTGGAATTGAATCTATTTGCGCGAGATTTGCGGCGATCGAGAACCCAATCTGTTGCAGCAAAGTCTCGCTCGTTTTTCTTAACGCTCACGCCACCGCCTGTATACCTTGCGGTCAGTAGTCAGATCGTGATTCATCGAAGACTGTTTGGGTGCGTGCGTTGTTTCCTCGGCGTCGTTGAGGAGCCAGCGTAAGTATGAACGTTGCTGAAGTCCAATGTCGCGAACTTTCGCGCGAACATCGGCATCGGTGATGGGCAAGTCGCCGCACAGGTTGACGTGATCAGAAGTCGTGCAAATGGCTTTGCGGCAACCACAGGCGCGTGCGGAAAATTGGTAGTGTCGTGGGGGCTGCAATGACGTGGAAATGTTCGGACCGCCAGTCGCGGGGCCACGATTGTCATCGCCGGCACGTTCGGCGCGTCATGCGCGTCGGTTCCACCGCTTTTTGTGTGGTTGTCGGCTTCACCATGGCGGCGTGGGCTGACGGAGGTCAGGGCGGCCCCGGGTTCGGCTGGACCCCTGGGGGTGGCGGCGCTGGTTACACCGGGAATCCAGGCCATAGCGTACGTGCTGATTCGCTCGCTGGCGGCGGCGGCGGCGGCGCGGGGGGCGGTGACGGTGGTAGTGCGTACGGCGGTCTTCCTGGTGGCACCGGAGGTACGGCGGGCGATCCGAACGGCCATGACGGACAGACCGGCCTCCTGGGCGGAAGCGGCGGTGGCGGCGGATACAATGGCAACGGCGCCGGCACAACGATTCTGACCAACACTGGGACGATAGTCGGCGGCCGAGGCGGCAAGGGCGGCGACGCCAATTCGGGGGGCGCGGGCGGCGGCGGCGGTGGCGGGGCAGGCGGGTACGGAGCCGTGATCACCGGCAACGGCGCCAGCAGCAATAGCGGGACCATCACCGGTGGCAGTGGCGGCGACGGCGGCAAGTCGGGAATTTACGGTGGCCCCCCGTATCCTGACACCGGCGGTGGTGGCGGCAGCGGTGGCGTGGGCGTTCAATTCAGTGCCACAGGTGCCAGCTTCACCAACACCGGGACAATCGCTGGGGGCACCGGCGGGACGGCCGGCGCAGCCGTCGGCGCTGGAGGTGGTGGCGTCGGAGGCGCTGGCGGTGCCGGCCTTGCCGGGGCCGCACTTTCGGTTGTCAACATTGGCAACATCACCGGCGGCATAGGCGGCAGCGGCGCCGTGGGATATGGCGGCGTCCTGGCTCCCGCTGGGAGCGGCGGCGCTGGCGTGTCTCTGAGTGCCGCCTCGTCGCTCGACAACCGCGGCATCATTCGCGGCGGTCTCGGAGGCGGCAGCGGTGGGGCGGCGCGCAGTGGTGGCGGAGCCGGTGCCATTCTGTCAGGTTCATCCCTCAGCAACACAGGATCGATCATCGGGGGAGATGGCTGGAGCGGCGGCACCCTTGGCGGCGGCGCCGGCATCGTCGGCACGGATGCCACTGTCATCAACAACGGCACGATTTCAGGCGGCTTGTCCAACGACGGCGTGACACGTGCCAATGCTCTCACGTTTCTTGGTGGGGCAAACACACTCATCTTCGGCAGTTCGACGCCGGGCCTGACCGGCAATATTGCAATCCAGGCCGGCACGCTGACGTTTGACCAATCCCTGGACATCACGCTCAGCAATGTGATCACCGGAGGCGGTGCTCTCATCAAGGCCGGTTCGAAGACCCTGGTTCTCAATGGCCAGAGCACCTACACCGGTCCAACCACCGTCAATGCCGGCAAGCTCGTGGTCGGCGATGACAACCACGCCGGCGCGAGCCTCGCCAGCACCGTCACTGTGAACGGCGGCGGCACGCTCGGCGGCATCGGTACCATCGGCGGCCTCGCTGTTGCGAATGGCGGCGCCGTCGCGCCCGGCAATTCGATCGGCACCCTGAACGTCGCCGGCAATCTCAACTTCGCGGCCGGCTCGATCTACCAAGTCGAGACCAATGCGGCCGGCCAATCCGATCGGATTGTCGCTACCGGGACCGCAAGCGTCACGGGGGGCACCGTGCTGGCGCTGGCGCAGAGCGGAATCTTTTCGCCGCAGACAGTCTACACCATCCTCACCGCGAACGGCGGCGTCACCGGCACGTTTGCGGATGTCAGCAGCAGCCTCATCTTCCTGACGCCGACTTTGAGCTACGGTGCCAACGACGTATTCCTGAGATTCGCCCGCAGCAGCACCGCATTCCCCGACGTCGCGGAGACCCCAAACCAGCGCGCGGCGGCCGGCGCCTTGCAGGAGAGTTCACTGACCAGCCCGCTGGTGATTGCCGTGCTCAACCAGAGTGCGGCCGGCGCGCGGCAGGCGTTCGATGCGCTGTCGGGCGAAGTGCGTGCCAGCGCGCAGACCGCAATGATCGACGACGCCCGCTATCTGCGCGAGGCCGTGCTCGGACGGTTGCGGCAGGCTTCATTCACCGGCGACGCGGGGCCGATGGCCGCGCTCACCTCCGGAGGCCCGCAGTTGGCCGCGTCGGCCAGTCCTGCGCTCGCCTATGCGGGGGTGGGCAAATCGGCTTTCCCGATGAAAGCGCCGCCCGCGCGGCTTCCCGAGACGGCGTTCTGGGCGCAGGGCGTCGGCGCCTGGGGCCGGTTCGACGGCAACGGCAATGCCGCAGGCATGACGCGCGATCTTGCCGGCTTCTTCAGCGGCGTCGACCATCGCTTCGCTCCCAACTGGATCGTGGGCATCGCCGGCGGCTACACCAGTTCAACCGTCCGCGTCAGCGACCGGACGAGTTCCGCTGATGTCGAGACCGCCCATCTCGCCGGTTATGTCGGTGCGACCTACGGTGCGCTCAGCCTGCGCGGCGGTGCGGCGACAAGCTTCAGCACGCTCGATACCAGCCGTTCGATCGTCTTCCCGAACTTCTTCGACACCGCGCGCGCCCGCTACGACGCCACCACGGCGCAGGTGTTCGGCGAGGTGGGTTATGGGCTGACCGTCGGACAGGTTGCGCTCGAACCGTTTGCGGGGCTCGCCTGGGTCCATCTCGACACCAACAGTTTCAATGAGACCGGCGGTAGCGGCATCGCCGCGTTGCTCGGCTCCGGCACCAAGGAAGACGTCGGCTACTCGACGCTCGGCGCGCGCATCGCCACCAGCTTCCTGCTGACGAACGGCATGTCGCTGACGCCGCGCGCCTCGGTGGCGTGGCAGTACGCGCTCGGTGATGTCACCCCGACGGCGGCGCTGGCGTTCCAGAGCACGGGCGCGAACTTCATGGTCGCGGGCGTCCCGCTCGCGCGCAACGCGGCGCTGGTCGAAGGCGGGCTCGACCTGCGGGTCACGCCGCAAGCCAGCGTCGGCATCTCCTACGTCGGCCAGCTCGCGAACCGCGTGCAGGATCATTCGGTCAAGGGCAGCTTCTCCTGGAGATTCTAGAGCCCGATCCGGAAAGGTAGAAACCGGCTTTCCCTCGCGACAACGCGAAGCGTTCGCGCGGAGATCATGATCCAGGAGCGCACTAAAGCGCGATGAGATGAGGATGAATCATCATCGCGCTTTAGGTTATTGTTTGAGCATGATCTTTCGGAAAACCGCTTCACACTTTTCCGGATCATGCTCTAGCAGAGGCGCGACGCAAACCCCACCACACGCGATGAGTGTCGTGCGGGGGAACTTCGGCGTGGCGGCAGCCAGGGCAGCGCTCTCCACCCCGAAGGTTCCAGCCGCAACCATACGAGCGCGATCACGATCAGCGGCGCATAGCGGTGGCGCCTCTGGCGCAATCCTATGTCCTCCGCAGTAAGGGTCCGTTTCCGAGACAACAGGGAGATGATCCATGTCTCAGGCTGAACGCTTCGATGTCGTCATCCTTGGCAGCGGTCAGGGCGGCAAGCAGCTCGCATGGCACCTTGGCCGTTCCGGCAAGAAAGTCGCCGTGGTCGAGCGCCGCTGGGTCGGCGGCTCCTGTCCGGCAGTCGCCTGTCTCCCGTCGAAGAATGAAATCTGGAGTGCGCGGGTCGCTCACCTCGTGCGGAACGCTGCGCATTTCGGGACACTGACTGGCGCCGTCAAAACCGATATGGGCAAGGTGCGCGCTCGCAAACAGGGCATGGTCGACCGCGAGATCGCATTCCACCTGAACGCCTACAAGGAGAGCGGCGCGGAACTCATCATGGGCAGCGGCCACTTCGTGGGTCCGAAGACCCTTCAGGTCGCGTTGAACGATGGGGGTACCCGCTTGCTCGCCGGTGACGAGGTTGTCCTCAATGTTGGTACGCACGCAGCCATTCCTGAGATCGCCGGTCTCAAGGCCGGGCGTGCGCTTACTCATATCGAAGCGCTAGAGTTCGACTACGCGCCGTCGCACTTGATCGTACTCGGGGGCGGCTATGTCGGTGTCGAAATGGCACAGGGCTTCCGTCGGTTCGGCAGCCGGGTGACAATCATCGAGCCGGGTCGCCAGCTCATGGGACGGGAAGATGCCGATGCGGCCGAAGAGATTCAGCGCATTCTGAGCGGCGAGGGGATTGACGTGTTGCTGAACGCCCAGCCCGTCAGTGTCCATGGTGTTTCCGGCGATACAGTCTCGGTGAGCGTGCGCACCCCCAAGGGTGAAGAGAAGATCGAAGGCAGCGACTTGCTTGTGGCAGTTGGCCGGGTCGCCAACACCGCCGGCATCGGGCTCGACGAAGCCGGAATAGAACTCGATGCCCGCGGCTTCATCCGGGTCAACGAACGACTGCAAACGAGTGCGCCCGGTGTTTGGGCGATCGGCGAATGCTGCGGCAGTCCCCAGTTCACGCATGTCTCGATCGATGACTTCAGAATTGTAAGGGACAACATGGTCGGCGGCAGCCGCAGGACCGATGATCGCCTCATTCCCTATGTCGTGTTCACCGATCCGCCGCTCGCACGTGTCGGCCTCTCCGAGCAGGAAGCCAAGCGGCAGGGTATCCCTGCGCGTGTCGCGAAGCTGCCGATGAGCCATGTCCTGCGCACCGAGGCAACCGACGAGACCGATGGCTTCATGAAGGTGGTCGTCAGCGCGAATGACGACCGTGTCCTCGGCTTCTCAATGATCGGTTCCGAGGCCGGCGAGGTCATGGCCGTCATCCAGACCGCAATGCTCGCCGGCTTGCCGTACCCAAAGTTGCGTGATGCCGTCATCGCCCATCTCACCATCGCGGAAGGATTAGGCCCGCTGTTCGCAAACGTGCCGCCGCGGTCTTGATCGGAGGCAGGCGCTCCTTGCGCCGCTATGATGCCGCGCGGTGCGCCTCGTCGTGTAGCCGCGCGAGCAGCGATCTTGCCGTGTCGTTCGACAGCAGCGTAGCGACGCTCACGCTGGGATCGGAACGCATATCGTGCGTGCCATGGCTGGTGTGGCGCATGACGCTGGACAGGCGACGCGCGATGGCATGGGCGTTGCGCAAGTCGGCGCCCGCAAATACGACGATGACCGATCCGTCTTCCTGGGCCGCGCCGAAATCCATCTGGCGCATCAGGCGGCTGATAATGCGCGCGCCGTCGAATTGCGCGCGGGGATGGTCGGGATCGAAGGCGAAGCGCGCCACACTCAACGCGCCGCCGTGCTCGGTGGCCTGATAGACGGCGGTGGCGAAATCGCGCTCAAAGGCAATGCGGGTGAGCAGGCCAGTGCGCGCATCGATCAGGCCCTTGGCGTCGATCGCGCGCAACGTCCGGCTCAAATGCACTTCGAATGCGTGCTGGCGCACCAAGGGCAGAGCGATCGCGGCGACGTCGGCCGGCTCGCGGGCAACCAGCTCGAGATGGGGCAGTTCGTAGCTGGGGGCAAGCCCGTCCGGCGTTACCACGACCGGCAGATTGCGGAAGCGGGCGTCTTCGGCAAGCACCGTCAGGAAGGCATCGATCACACGCAGCGTAAAGCCTTCGCCGAGAACGATGCCATCGACGTCGCGAGAATTGAGATGCTTGGCGGCCGCCTCGATACTGAGTGCGCCGACCACGCCGCAACGCTCGCCGAGCACAACCGAGAGCGCCGGGTAGGCGCCGCCGCGGCCAATCAGGAGCACGGTCGCGTCGCGGCTGGTGTCGATATCCGAAAGCAGGATCGGCGAGGGCGGTACCAGGCGCCGCATCACGGTCGAATGCAGCGAGCGGATGCGCAGCACCGCGTTCAGACGCGCGACCAGGCGACTGGGATGCTTCTCGGCATGAAAGAACGGAATGGCATTGTCGGGCAACGCCGCTTCGGGATTGACGGCGATCAGCGGCAGATAGGGCTGGCGTGGCGCGATCATCGCTGCCAATTCGGCAAGTCCCGCCTCATCTCTGCTCGAGGCAGCGGCGATCACGGCGGCTGGCTGTACCTGGGTGACAGCGCGCGCGGCGTCAGTCCATGTGGTCTCGATTACCGGGAACAGCCTGCTCTCATCGAGCGCGCGCGCAAAGGCTGGCCGACCCGTGGTCGAGGCAATCAGGATCGGGCCTTGCTGGGGCATTCGGCAACTCGGATCGGGCGGAAGCGTTGGCTGCGATGCTAGTTGCCGCCGCTTAATGCAGCGTCAACGTTAGTTCATGATCCGATTTGACGAAATCGGATCATGAACTCATCTCCTTGTTTAAGCATGATCTCCGCGCAAACGCTTCGCGTTTGTCGCGAGGGAAAACCGGTTTCCACTTTTCCGGACCACGCTCTAACGCGGGGTTTGCTCAATGCCGCCGGTCCGATCGCGAAAGGCTTCGACCATCAATGGATTGAGGCCGAGTTCTGTCATGGCGTTGCGGGCGCGCGCATTGTCCTGGGCGCGTCCGGCGAGGCGATGGCCGGCGAGGCGGTCGGGCAGAGCGGTGAGCAACGCGCCCTGGCCGAGTCGGCGCGACCATTCCTGCAGGTCGTTGGCGAGGAAGCGGTAGCCACCAACCGCCATGATGCCGGACGGAGGCGCGGTGATATTGATGGCGCCCGTCGAACGGTCGAGCCGCGCTGCGTATTCAGTGTCGACGTAGTCGCGGGGGGGCGGCGCTATCAACGTGTCGTTCGGCACTTGCGGCGGTGCGTAGGCTGCGGCAGGCACCATCGGCCCACGCAGGCCAAGCGTACCCGTTGGCGTCAGCAGGATCTCGCCGGCAATGGAGGAGCCCGGAAGCTCGCGCGGCGCGCCATGCGGACCCGGTTTGATCGGCGCGGGCGAACCGTCCTCGGCGGTCCGGCGCGCGCCAAACAGGCCGGCTTCGCCGAACAGATAGACGTCCGTCAGCGTCGCGCGCTGCGCGGTCCAGGAGGCGCCGGCGGCGACCTGTTCGGGCGCCCGCCACAGCCCGATCACGTTGCGCACGCTCGGCATGTTGACGTCGAGGTCAAGTTCAGCCAGCCGCAGCGCCAGAGGCGCAGGCGCAATCAGCGTGTCGCAGGCATGGTCGTTGATCTGGGTCTGCAGCACCTCTTCATCGAAGGGGTGGTGCAGCACCAAAGTGCCGCCGGTGAGCAGCCAGACCGCAAGCGAAGAAGCCAGGCCTGCGAAGGACATCGGGGTAAAAGCTGACATGATGGTTGCGCCCTGCGGCACGTCGCTTTCCAGCGACATCGCAAGTCCGCCGGCGATCACGGCGAAATGGGCGCGCGGTACCGGACGGAAGCCATCGGCGGTCACATCGAAGGAGATCAGCGAGGCCTTGCGGCCGTCCTGGATCACCGCCCGCGTGGTCGAGGATTCCCGCAGGATAGCTTGGTCGAGCGACGCCATGCCTTCAGGCAGGTCGCTGCCGAAACCGCAGACATGGCGGATCGAGAACGCTTCCGCCGCCGCGTTCATCGCGAAGTCGGCGTAGATGACGCCGTCGATCCGGCTCGTCGTCACGATTGCCCGCGCGGCGGTGCGGTTCAATGCCGCGGTCAGTTCGGCGTGCCGCCAAAGCAGCGGCATCGGCGCGACCACCAGGCCGCAGCGATGGGCCGCCAGCACCGTCAGCGCGAATTCGACCGTGTTCGGCAATTGCACGGCCAGCACGGAATTGGCCGGCAATCCCGCTTCAATGAAATGCGCCGCTAGCGCCGAGATCGCGCGGTCGGCTTGCGCATAGGTCAGCCGCTTGCGCGTCTGGCCGGTGATGCGCTGCTTGTTGAGCGGATCGACCAGCGCCAGTGCGTCCGGCTGCCGCGCCAGCACGCGCTTGAACAGGGAATCAAGAGTGGGCGAAGCGGACTGGGTCACGGGTTCAACGTCGGTTGCATCAACTTCGGTTGCATTACTTGGCCTGCGGCTACTTCGGTTGCGGCTCTGGCTTCTGCCACCAGGTCTCCGGCAGGTAGCCGGTCAGGGCAGTGCTCTCTGGTCGTTCTATCCGATTCCAGCGCGCGATCCATTGCTCCGCGATGTTAAACAGCGGAATTGCGTAGAAGCCGGACATCAGCGTGCGGTCCAGCGCCCGCACCGCCGAGACGAAGGCGGGCTGCTCCCGCGCCTCCAGCAGCGCGGCGATCAGGGCATCGATCGCCGGATCCTTGGCGCCCATGTAATTCCGGGTGCCGGGGATATCGGCGGCCTGGCTGCCCCAATAGAACGACTGCTCGTTGCCGGGCGACAGTGACTGATCCCAGCGGTTCTGGAGCATGTCGAACTCATAGCCGAGCCGGCGCTGGTCGAACTGGACCGGATCGACCGCCCGCACGCGCGCCTCGATGCCGGCACGCTTGAGGTCGCGCTGGTAGGCGAGCGCGATCCGCTCCTGGTCGCGGGTCGTCACCAGGATCTCGAATGCAAACGGCGCCTTGGTCGCGCGGTTGCGCAGCACAGTGCCCTCGAGCTCGTAGCCGGCCTCCGACAGCAGTGCGAGTGCGCCGCGCAGCGCGGTGCGATCGCGGCCTGAGCCGTCACTGACCGGCAGGTGATAACTGCCGTCGAGAATGTCGGGCGCAATATGCGCGTTCGCCTGCTGCAGCAATTCTCGTTCGCGCTCGTCGGCAGGGCGGCCATAGGCGGACAGTTCCGAGCCGGCGAAGAAGCTGCCGCTGCGGGCATAGAGGCCGAAGAAGTAGTTGCGGTTGATCCATTCGAAATCGAACAGGAGCGTCAGCGCCTTGCGCACGCGGACGTCTGCAAATAGCGGACGGCGGGTGTTGAACACCAGGTATTCGGAAGGTTGCGGCATTCCGGTCTTGATGGTGTCGCGGATTACCTCGCCGTTGCGGGCCGCGGGGAAATCATAGCCGTCGTGCCAGCGCAGTGGCTCGGCCTCGACGCGGAAATCGTAGAGCCCGCGCTTGAAGGCTTCGAACTGGCCGTTGGCCTCGCGGTAGAAATCGAGCCTGATCTCGTCGAAATTGTAGAGGCCGCGATTGATCGGAAGGTCGCGGCCCCAATAATCCGGATTGCGCACCAGCGTGACGCTCGCGCCCGGCTTCACCGCGCCGACGCGATAGGGGCCGGAGCCGATCGGTCCCGTCAGTGTTGTGTCCTCGAAGGTCGCCGGATCGACCGCGTGTTTCGGCAACACCGGCATCAAGCCGAGAATCAGCGGCAGTTCGCGGTCGTTGGCGCCTGTGAGATCGAAGCGCACCGTGAGCGGATCGGGGGAATCGGCTTTCGCGACTTTCGCATAATATTGCCGGTGGTTGGGACGGCCGTGATCGCGCAGGAGCTCCCAGGAGAACAGCACGTCTTCGGCCGTGACGGGCTTGCCGTCGGAGAAGCGGGCGTGGGGATCGAGATGGAAGGTAACGTAGCTTCTCGCATCGTCGCTCTCGACGGTCTTGGCGAGCAGGCCGTAGAGCGTGAACGGCTCGTTATTGCCGCGCGCCAGCAGGCTCTCGACGACGAAGCCCCTGATCTGCTGCACCGCGAGACCACGAACGATCAGCGGGTTGAGGCTGTCGAACGTCCCGAGAATGCCCCAGGTCAGCCGGCCGCCTTTGCGCGCGTCGGGATTGGCGTAGGGCATATGGGTGAAATCGGCCGGCAATGCCGGCGCGCCGTGCATTGCGATCGCATAACTTTCCGCCGCCTGCGCCGGGCTGGTCCCGACCAGCGCGAGCACGATGGCAAAACCCAGCGCGGCGAGGGCGCCACGCCCAGATGCAACCCAAGAAACGCGCGGAGCAACGCGTCGGTCTGATTCGCGAAATCTCACGGAACGAGCTTTACCACAGGACCCTGCAACTCGCCGTGACGTTGGGGCAAACCTGCTTGCCGGCATTGATCTTTTCGTCTGCCGCTGTATTGAAGGCGTGCAATTGAACAAGGCGGCAACGCCTGTCACGTATCCGCCTCAATTGACTAGGAGACAGCCGCCCCAAACGGCTAGGTGTCGGTGCCTGCAGCGGTTTCGGGCGCCGCCGTTGAGAAAGGGTTTTCCGCAATGAATTTCCGTATCTTGGCCGCGTCGGCCCGGCCGCGTGGGCGAATTTTCGCCGCCTTGGCAGCGACGGCCCTGTCCGCGGC
The DNA here is from genome assembly GCF_055456055.1 of Bradyrhizobium sp. LeoB3. Classification (NCBI taxonomy): domain Bacteria; kingdom Pseudomonadati; phylum Pseudomonadota; class Alphaproteobacteria; order Hyphomicrobiales; family Nitrobacteraceae; genus Bradyrhizobium; species Bradyrhizobium sp. LeoB3. The sequence goes on along the minus strand of NZ_JBVBEF010000015.1, from coordinate 83,283 downwards.
CGTGCTTGTTCCCGAGGCCGGAGCTCAGCAGCCGGCGGCTCCTGCCGCACCAGCGGCACCGAAGGCTGCTCCCAAGGCGGCGCCGAAGGCTGCCCCCAAGGCGCCCGCGCCGGCGGCCCAAGGTCAGCCGCCCGCCCAGGGCGCTCCGACCGCGCAAGCCCAGCCGCAGCAGCCGCCGCCCCAGGATCAGCAGGTTCAGCTCATCTACGCGCCCTGGACCAAGTTCTGCCTCAAGGGCCAGGATGCCAACGCCAAGCAGGTCTGCTTCACGGGCAAGGACGGCCGTATCGAGTCCGGCCAGCCGGTGATCGCCGCCGTGATCATCGAGCCCGAGGGTGAGCCGAAGAAGATCCTGCGCGTCACGCTCCCGCTCGGCATGCAGCTCGTGCACGGCACCCGCATCATCGTCGACAACAACCCGCCGCAGCAGGCGCCCTATGTGATCTGCTTCGCCAATGGCTGCATGTCGGACTATGAGGCAACCCCCGAGTTGCTCAACAGCCTGAAGAAGGGCCAGAACCTGGTGGTGCAGGCGATCAACGCCAACGGCGCGCCGCTGACGCTGCCGCTGCCGCTCGTCAACGAATTCGCCAAAGCCTATGACGGTCCGCCGACCGACCCGAAGGTGTTCGAGGAAAACCAGAAGAAGCTGCAGGAAGAGCTGCAGAAGCGCGCGGAAGAGGCCCGCAAGAAGCTTGAGGCCAATCCGCCGGCGACGGGCGTCTCCAGCCCGCCCCCCGCGAAGTAACGGCGGGAAGCTTCCCGATACGTCAAAGGCGCTCCCGCAGGAGCGCCTTTTTTGCTACGGGAACGATCTGATCCGCGCCGCTGCGATGCAGCATCCGTGTCGCGTGCGAGCTAATTCAGCGAAGGATTGCGCGGACGGTAGCCGCCGGACTTGTCTTGGATGAATATCTCGGCAACTTGGGAGTGCCGGACCGGTTCGCCGGAATTGTCGGGCAGCAAGTTCTGCTCGGAGACGTAGGCGACGTATTCGGTCTCGGCGTTTTCGGCGAGCAGGTGATAGAAGGGCTGATCCTTGTGCGGCCGCACCTCTTCCGGGATCGACAGCCACCACTCCTCGGTGTTGTTGAACTCCGGATCGATGTCGAAGATCACCCCCCGGAAGGAAAACACCCGGTGGCGGACGATCTGCCCAATCTGGAACTTAGCGGTACGCGCTTTTATCATAGCTCGTCGATAGACCATGATGACGGCGGATGCTAGGGGCAAGCGCGCGAATTAACCTTTCGCCTCCTGCCGGATTTTCCGGCATTTCCTTTGGAAAATCCCCAAAAAGACGCCTTCCGTGGTCGATATCCTCAATCTTGCGCTGCCTTACTTCGGGCTGATCTTCATCGGTTTCGCCTGCGGCAAGGCCAAGGGTCTGCCCGAGTCGGGGCTTGCCTGGATGAATTTCTTCCTACTCTACGTCTCGCTGCCGGCGCTTCTATTCGGCATCATGTCGAAGACGCCGTTCTCGGAACTCAACAATCCGCCGTTCCTGGTGGCGACCACGCTCGGAACGATGATCGCCTTCTTCCTGGCGATGCTGGTCGCCAAGCTCCTGGGGCGGCTGTCGCTGCGCGAGGCGACGCTCGCGGGGCTCTCCGGCGCCTATGGCAACATCGGCTACATGGGTCCGGGTCTGGCGCTCGCGGTGTTGGGGCCGAAGGCTGCTGCGCCGACCGCGCTGATCTTCTGCTGTGACAGCATCTTCCTGTTCTCGATCGTGCCGCTCTTGATCGAACTGACGGACCGCGAGCATCCCTCGCTGTTGCACGCGCTGGGGGTGACGGCGCGCCAGATCGTGCTGAACCCGCTGATCATGGCGGCGTGCTTCGGCGCACTTGCCGCGGCCCTGCACCTGCGTTTTTCGGTTGCGCTGGATAGTACGCTCTTGTTCCTGCAGAACGCGGCGGCGCCGGTGGCGCTGTTCGTGCTCGGCGTCACCGTCGCGCTGCGGCCGCTCGATCGGATTCCGTGGGACGTGCCGGGCGTGATCACCGTCAAGCTTCTGGTCCATCCGCTGCTCGCGTTCGGCTTGATGCTGGCGTTCGGTCCCTTCGCTCAGCCTTGGGCTGCGACCGCGGTGCTGATGGCCTCATTGCCGCCGGCGCTCAACGTGTTCGTGATCGCGCGGCAGAACGACACCTGGGTCAAACCGGCGTCCGTCGCCGTGCTGGTCGGCACCTTTGCCTCCGTCGTGACGCTGACCAGCGTAATGTGGGTGCTGCAGACGGGAAGGCTAAGCTTTCCCTAAAGAGCTTCAGCTCACGCGCCGCCAAGACGGCGCGAGTCCCTCGCGCATGGCGAGCCGCCGCAGCGGGCCGATCGATCCGATCAGGTGCAGGCCAGTGGCGCGGATCGACTGCATCGGGAGGAAATCGCTGAGCAGCGAACGGTTGGCGAGATCGATGACGAAGGTCCGGCTCATGACATCGCCGCGCCGTGCCGCCTGGTAGCGCGCCAATACCTGCGGCGAGCCGGGGTCCTCGCCATGCGCGAGCGCTTCGCCGGTGAGCCTGGCGATATCGGCTGCGTCCCGCAGCCCGAGGTTGAGGCCCTGCGCGCCGATCGGCGGCACCACATGGGCGGACTCGCCGACCAGCGCGACCCGGTTCCTGGCAAACTGCCTGGGCTGTTCGATCGCCAGAGGAAACAGATTGCGCCCCGGCTCGACCTCGACGCGGCCGAAAATCGAATGCGATTGCTTCTCGGCGGCGTCAGACAGTTCCGCATCGGAGAGCGCCTTCAGCCGCTCGGCTTCCGCGGCCGAGGAAACCCAGACCACGCTGCAGCGGTTGCCGGGCAGGGGCACGAACACGACGGGGCCGTGCTGTGTGTGGAATTCGGTCGAGATGTTCTTGTGCGGGCGCGAGTGGGCGATGTTGAAGGTGAGGGCCGACTGCTTCAAGTCGCGGCGGCTGATTTCGATGCCGGCCGCCTCGCGCGACTGCGACTGCCGGCCGTCGGCTCCGACCACCAGCCGCGCCGCCAGCGGCTCGCGGCGGCCGGTCCGGATCGTGACCATGGTGTCTTCCGGATTGATGATCTCGGCTTCGTCGTCGATGCGGGTCAGACCAGGCAGTTCGGCCGCACGTTGTTCGAGCGCCGCGACCAACGAGCGGTTGTCGATATTGAAGCCGAACTGCTCAAGATCGATCTCGTCGGACGAGAACCTCACTTCCGGGGCGCGGATCAGCCGCCCGGTGTCATCGACCAGCCGCATCACCTTCAGCGCCGCGGCCTTCTCGGCCAGACGCCGCCAGACATCCAGCCGCTCGAGCAGCTCGACGGAGGCGCCGAGCAGCGCCGTGGTGCGGTTGTCGGCGTAGGGCGCGCGGCGGGCGAGCAGGGCGGTCTTCGCCCCGGCATCCGCAAGCGCGATGGCGGCGGTCAGCCCAGCAGGGCCACCGCCGACGACTACGGCGTCATAGACATGCGGTGCATCACTCATATCGGAACATTTGACGGGATTGGCGGCATTTTCAAGCCATCAAATTCGCTAAAATCTTTCCACCGATTTGCGCGGCGGAACGCCGCAAGCGCGGATATGCAAACACAGGCGATTCCTGATAGCACTGCCCGGCGATGGAAATCGACCAGACCAGCCAGCCAGCTACGTTTCCGGCATCGCTGCGGATGCGGATGGCGGCGTTCTCCGTGCATATCTTCACGGCGATGGGGGCGGGCGTCGCGCTGCTCGCGCTGATGGAGGCCGTGCGCGAGCACTGGGCCAATATGTTCGGCTGGCTCGGGGTGGCGCTGGTCATCGATGCGATCGACGGTCCGATTGCGCGCAAGCTCGACGTGGTGCGGCTGCAGCCGAACTGGTCCGGCGAGGTGCTCGACCTCGTCGTCGATTTCGTCACCTATGTCTTTGTTCCCGCCTATGCGATCACGGCTAGTCATTTGCTGCTGCCGCTGGCGGCGCCGATCCTCGGCATCGGTATCGTGATCTCGAGCGCGCTGTACTTCGCGGATCGCAGGATGAAGTCCGCCGACAATCATTTCCGCGGCTTTCCGGGCCTTTGGAACGCAGTGGCATTCTACCTGTTCCTGCTGCATCTGCCGCCGGCGTGGTCGAGCCTTGCCGTGGCGATTATGATCGCGCTCACCTTCGCGCCATTCCACGTGCTGCATCCCCTGCGTGTCACGCGGCTGCGCTGGCTCACACTGTGGCTGATGGCCGCCGGAGCGGTGCTGGCGCTGTACACGCTCGCCCGTGACTTTGACGTCGGCACGCCGATCATCGTGGCACTCTGCGTGATCGCGGCCTATGTCGCCGGCAGCGACGCCGTCATCCGGTTGATGAGGTCACTCAGAGCATGATCGAACTTTTGGCCAGCCCGGAAGCGTGGGCGGCGCTACTCACGTTGACTGCGCTGGAGATCGTGCTTGGCATCGACAACGTGATTTTCCTGTCGGTGCTGGTCTCCCGCATCCCGCCGCACCAGGCAAAGCGCGCGCGTCAGATCGGATTGTTCCTGGCGCTCGTGTTCCGCATCCTGCTGCTCAGCCTCCTGGTGTGGCTGATCGGGTTGACGGAGCCGGTGATCACGGTGAGGGGGCTCGCGCTGTCCTGGCGCGACATCATCCTGATCGGCGGCGGGCTGTTCCTCATCGCAAAGGCGACGCATGAGATCCACGGCGAGGTGGAAGCGCGGGAAGGTGACGAAGAGGCGGCGTCCGGCCGCAGCGCGTTCTTCTGGGTGATCGTCCAGATCATCATTATCGACATGGTGTTCTCGCTGGACTCGATCATCACCGCGATCGGCATGGCGCAGGATCTGGAGGTCATGATCGCCGCCGTCGTGATCGCCTGTATCGTCATGTACGTCTCGTCGGGGCCAGTGGCGCGTTTTGTCGCAGAGCATCCGACCACCAAGATGCTGGCGCTGGCGTTCCTGCTGTTGATCGGCGTGGCACTGGTCGCCGACGGTTTCCACTTCCACATCCCGCGCGGCTACATCTATTTTGCGATGGCATTCGCAGCCGCGGTGGAGACGTTCAACGTGCTGGCGAGGCGTAACCGCAAGAAGGCGGTCAAGTAGCCGATCCAGCCCGCGAGTTGACAACAAGGCGCCGATGGCATTCGGTTCCGTGGCTACGGGATAAGTTGAGGAGAGCCGATATGACCAAGGCCGTGCGCGTGCACAAGGTGGGAGGCCCGGAAGTCCTCACTTACGAGGATGTCGAGGTGCCGGCACCTGCGGCGGGCGAGGTGCGGATTCGTCAGCACGCGATCGGGCTCAACTTCATCGATACCTATTTCCGCACCGGCCTCTATAAGGCGCCCGGTCTTCCCTTCATCGCCGGCAACGAGGCGGCAGGCGAAGTGGTGGCGGTCGGACCCGGCGTGACCAATTTCCATCCCGGCGACCGTGTCGCCTATTATTTCAACCTCGGCGGCTATGCCACCGAGCGCGTCATCCCCGCCGACAAGGTGGTGAAGCTGCCCGACCATATCACCTATGAGCAGGGCGCCGTGCTGATGCTGAAGGGGTTGACGGTCTGGTATCTCCTGCACAAGACCTTCAAGGTGGAGCCGCATCACCGCGTGCTGATCCATGCGGCGGCCGGCGGCATCGGATTGCTCGCCTGCCAATGGGCGCGCGCGATGGGCGCCCACGTCATCGGCACCGTCGGCTCAAAGGAGAAGGCCGATCTCGCGCTCGCCAATGGCTGCGATCACGTCATCCTCTACAATGAGGAGGATTTTGTCGCGCGGGTGAAGCAGATCAGCCGGGGCGAGCTCTGCGACGTCGTCTATGATGGCGTCGGCAAGACCACCTTCCCGGGTTCACTGTCGTGCCTGAGGCCGCGGGGCCTGTTCGTGAGCTTCGGCAACGCGTCCGGCCCGGTGCCGCCATTTGCGCTCGCCGAACTGAACAATCACGGCTCGCTGTTTGCGACCCGGCCGAAGCTCAACGACTACGTCGCCACCCGGAAGGAATTGCTCGAAGGCGCCGACACGCTGTTTGCCGCCGTGATCAACGGCAAGCTGCACGTGCCGATCAACCATGCTTACGCGCTGAAGGATGCCGCGCGAGCGCATACCGATCTGGAGAGCCGCGCGACCACGGGGGCGTCGATTTTGAGGCCGTAATCGTGACCGTCATTCCGGGGCGATGCGTTAGCATCGAACCCGGAATCTCGAGATTCCGGGTTCACGCTTCGCGTGCCCCGGAATGACGATGGGACGGTTACGCCACCCGGCGCGCGGCTCCTACCTGTGTGAGGATTGCATCCAGACCCTCGGTCATCTCCGCGATCTCGGTCCGAGACACGTTGAGCGCGGGCATGAAGCGCAGTGCGTCGGGTTGCGGCGCGTTGATCAAGAGGCCTTTCGAGAACGCTTGCGCCACGATCGCTGCGCCGATAGGCAATTTCAGATCGAGCGCAAGCAACAGTCCGCGTCCGCGCACTTCGCCGAGGCCATGCCGGGCCGAGAGGCGCTGCAATTCGCTTTCAAGGAACAGGCTGGTATCAGCGACGGACTTCAGGAATTCCGACTTGCCGACCTGCTCGAGCACGGCAAGCCCCGCCGCGCACATAAGCGGATTGCCGTTAAAGGTGCCGCCCTGGTCGCCATGCTCGAAGCAGGCCGCATGCTCGGTCGCGAGCAGGGCGGCCAGCGGCACGCCGCCGCCGATGCCCTTGCCGAGCGTCATGATGTCAGGTGCAATCCCGGCATGTTCGTAATGGAAGAGCTTTCCGGTGCGGCCCATGCCGGTCTGGATCTCGTCGACGATCAGGAGCAGGCCCTGCTCGCCGGTCAGCGCGCGCAGCTGTTTCAGGAATTGATCGGTCGCGGGCCAGACGCCGGCCTCGCCCTGGATCGGCTCCAGCATCACGGCAACCGTATTCGATGAAATCAGCTCCTTCACCGAGGCAATGTCGTTGAGCCGCGCTTTGCGGAAGCCAGGCACCTTCGGCTCGAAGAGTGGTTCGAATGCTTTCTTGCCGGAGGCCGACATGGTCGCCAGCGTGCGGCCGTGAAAGCCGCCCTCGAAGGTGATGATCTCGAAGGCGCCGTTCTTGTATTTCGTCCCATATTTGCGCGCGAGCTTGATCGCGCCTTCATTGGCTTCCGCGCCGGAATTGGCGAAGAACACCTCGTCGAAGCAGCTGTTCTCGACAAGCGCATTGGCAAGCTTGAGGCTGGGTTCATTGTAGAAGGCCGGGCTCGGGGTCAACAGACACTTGGCCTGTGTGGCCAGTGCTTCCGCGACCGCAGGCGGCGAATGGCCGAGGCAGTTGACGGCCCAGCCCTGCATGAAATCGAGATAGCGGCGGCCAGAATCATCCCAGAGATAGGAGCCTTCGCCGCGGACAAACACGGTCTTCGGGCGCGCGGTGATGTCCATCAGCGCGTCGAACGGAGGCAGGGCGTTGGGCATGTCAGGCTCCTTGATTGGCTGGGATGAAAGGGCAGGCGGCAACGCAAGAAGGCCGCACTTTTGAGGGTGCGGCCTTCTCGAAAACCTTAGGCTGAACTAGCTAGTCAGCGCTGGCGTCGGACATGGCGCAACCCATCATCGTCGCGGGTGCGACGACGGAAAGTGGCGCGGCGGATGGTCCGGTTCAGCTTCATGGCGATGGGCCATACAGCCCAAGGGCAGGGAATGTCAAGTCGCGCGCCGCGCCTCTTCGGTCTCCTCCTCGCCCCAATCGGCATCGACAATCGATGTGTCGATCAGCTCGCCGCGGAGCAGGGCAAGCGGCGATTTGTAGTACAGCGCGATGTTGTGGAACGGATCGGTCAGGACCTTCCAGACCCAGATCAGCCCGGTCGGCACGTCCTTGATGACGAAGAGCTGAATCATGCGAGCGAGCCCGCCGGCGATGCCGATCGCGAGCCACACGGTACCGACGTGGCGGATGAAATCGAGCCTGGTGACCGGCGGTGAGAACAGGCCGAACAACGTCGGAAAGGCAAACAGCGCGACCGGCGCGAGGCCCCAGACGACCAGCAGGACGATCTTGCGGCTCTGGTTGTAGCCGACCTTGATCGCTTCCTTGTATTCGTTGGTGACCTTGTTCACGGCGTCATAGCCGTTGGGCTCGAAGAAGAAATGCCCGGTCTGCCGCGTCAACATCGCGAGCCAGCCGACCAAGCCGGCCATCGCCGGATCGGTGAACAGCAGCCCGTAGCAGACCAGGAATATGAGAGCGCTGATCAGGTGCAGCGTCTGATTGATGCGGCTCTGGTGGTAGTAGCGGTAATCGTCCCAACGTTGCGTTCGCAGTGTGTCCGAGATGCGGCTCATCATTCACCCCTTAAGATTTGAAGGTGCGCGAGCCATAGGCCGAGTCCGTGAATGGAGCGTGACATCTTGAAGTTGTTGTAATTATAGATGAGTATCTAAGATTGGGCGCGCGAAAGCGGCTTCGCAGGCTGCGAATTTATCGGGCGACGCCAATTCCTTGCCGCCGAGGTGGCAGCATGACTCTCTGAATTTTGAATATCGTTTCGCGGACGCCCAACGAGCATTGCGCTGGATCAAAACGTCCGAAGTGGCCGCAACTATTGATGTAGAAGCCGCTCAGAATCCGACGACGCTGCCGTGCAGGTCGTATTCGTCCGAGCGCTCGATCTTCGCTGTGACGATCTCGCCGACCTTTAGCGGGCGGCGGCTCGAGAGATAGACCGCGCCGTCGATCTCCGGCGCATCGGCTTTCGAGCGGCCTCGCGCGACGGTGGGGCCGACCTCGTCGACGATGACCTGCTGGCGCGTGCCGACCTTGCGCTTCAGCCGACGCGCGGAGATCTTCTGCTGGCGCGCCATCAGCGCGTTGTAGCGCTCCTGCTTGACCTCATCCGGCACGGCGCCGGAGAGCGCGTTGGAGGTCGCACCTGCAACCGGTTCGTATTTGAAGCAGCCGACGCGGTCGATCTCTGCTTCGTCAAGCCAGTCGAGCAGATAAGCGAAATCTGAATCGGTCTCACCGGGAAAGCCGACGATGAAGGTCGAGCGCAGCGCAAGCTCCGGGTACTGCTCGCGCCACCGCTTGATCCGCGCCAGAGTCTCGTCCTGCGCGGCGGGACGCTTCATGGCTTTCAGGACATCCGGGCTCGCATGCTGGAAGGGGATGTCGAGATAGGGCAGCACCTTGCCCTCGGTCATCAGGCCGATGACCTCGTCGACATGCGGGTAGGGGTAGACATATTGCAGCCGCACCCAGGCGCCGAGTTCGCCGAGCTCTTTTGCGAGGTCGAAGAATTTGGCGCGGACGGCGCGATCCTGCCACGGGCTCTCGGCATATTTCAGGTCGACGCCATAGGCCGAAGTGTCCTGCGAGATGACCAGCAGTTCCTTGACGCCTGCCTTTACCAGCCGCTCGGCCTCGCGCAGCACGTCGTTGGCAGGCCGCGACACCAGGTCGCCGCGCAGCTTCGGGATGATGCAGAAGGTGCAGCGGTTATTGCAGCCCTCGGAAATTTTCAGGTACGCATAATGGCGCGGCGTCAGCTTGACGCCCTGCGGCGGCACCAGGTCGAGATGCGGGTTGTGCATCGGCGGCAGCGCGCGGTGCACGGCGTCGAGCACGCTCTCATATTGCTGTGGACCGGTGATCGAGAGCACGCCGGGATAGGCGCGCTCGATCTGCTCGGGTTCCGCCCCCATGCAGCCGGTCACGATCACCTTGCCGTTCTCGGCCATGGCCTCGCCGATCGCCGAGAGCGATTCCTGCTTGGCGCTGTCGAGGAAGCCGCACGTGTTGACGATCACGATATCGGCGCCGTCATGCTTGCGCGCGAGCTCATAGCCCTCCGCTCGCAGCCGCGTGATGATGCGCTCGGAATCCACAAGCGCCTTGGGGCAACCCAGACTCGTAAAGGATATGCGTGGCGCTGGTTTCATGAGAGCCCCGAAACTTTACATTCGTTGTCCCAGGGACGTCCAAGCGAAACGAACGACATTTTTGGCGCGGCCGCCTGCTGCATATCTAGATCTGCCTGATTGATGGGCAGGAGCTAGTCCCAATTGTCCATAATTACAAGGCTTTGAGCTGGCTTCCGTCGTGCTATGGATAGTTTTTAGAGAACACGAGTGAGCGATGGCCGCCGAGTCGTCTCCGAAAATCGTCATCGTCGATGAAAGTCCGATCCGCGCCGCGATCCTGGAGGAGGGCCTGCGCGAGGCCGGTTATATCAGCGTCGTGCATATCAGCGAAATGCACAGCCTGCTGGCGCGAATCTACGCCGTCGACCCCGATATCATCGTAATCGACCTCGAAAACCCCAGCCGCGACGTGCTGGAACAGATGTTCCAGGTCAGCCGGGCCGTGCGGCGGCCGATCGCCATGTTCGTCGACCAGAGCGACGCCGCCTCGATCCAGGCCTCCGTCGAGGCGGGCGTGTCGGCCTATATCGTCGACGGGTTCAACAAGCAGCGTATCAAGCCGATCCTCGACCTCTGCGTGTCCCGCTTCAACGCGTTCGCGCGACTGCAGGACGAACTGGACCGCACCAAGCATGCCCTGGAAGAGCGCAAGGTGATCGACCGTGCCAAGGGCATCCTGATGAAATTGAAGGGCCTCACCGAAGACGAAGCCTATGTGCTGCTGCGTTCCACGGCGATGCGCGAGAAAAAGAAGATCGGCGAGATCGCGCAGTCGATCCTGACCGCGTCGGAGTTGCTCAAATGACCACACCGCTTCGCATCGGTTTCATTCCGCTGGTCGACGCCGCCGCCCTGATCGTCGCCGCCGACAAGGGCTTTGCGGTCGCCGAAGGGCTCGACATCACCCTGGTGCGGGAGGTGTCGTGGTCGAACGTCCGCGACAAGCTCAATATCGGCCTGTTCGATGCCGCGCATCTGCTGGCGCCGGTCGCGATCGCCTCAAGCCTCGGCCTTGGCCACGTCAAGGTGCCGATCGTGGCGCCCTTCAATCTCGGCCTCAACGGCAACGCGATCACGGTCTCGCCGCCGCTGCATGCTGCGATCATGGAGGAGATCGCCGGCGACCGTTTCGACCCGATGCTAACAGCGCTTGCGCTGTCGCGCGTGGTCGCCAAGCGGCGCAAGAGTGGGGCGGAGCCGCTGACGTTCGGCATGACGTTCCCGTTCTCGACCCATAATTACCAGTTGCGGTTCTGGATGGCGGCTGGAGGTGTCGACCCGGACGAGGACGTGCGGCTCGTGGTGCTGCCGCCGCCTTACATGGTCGACAGCCTCGCCAATGGTCATGTCGATGCGTTCTGCGTCGGCGCGCCCTGGAACTCGGTCGCGGTCGATCTCGGCATCGGCCACATCCTGCATTTCGTTTCCGACATCCTGGTCGCCGCGGTCGAGAAGGTGCTGGCGATCAGGCAGAACTGGGCGGAGAAGAATCCTGACGTCGTCGCAGCGCTGGTGCGGGCGCATCTGCGCGCCGCTGAATTCATCGAGCAGCCGGAAAACCGCGCCGAGGCGGCTGCGATCCTGGCGCAGCCGGAGCGGATCGGCGTCGACGCCGAGGTGATCCAGCGCACCCTCGACGGCCGGCTCAAGATCTCGCCCGACGGCGTCAAGCGCGAAAGCAGTCGCTACCTGTTGGTCGGCCGGCACGGCGCGGCGCGACCTGATCCGGCGCAGGCCGCGTGGCTCTATGCGCAGATGGTGCGGTGGGGACAGGCGGCCATGAAGCCGGATGCTCTGAAGACGGCCATGGACGTGTTCCGGCCCGACCTCTATGACGCGGCTGTGGGACGTCGCCCGGCAGCCACCGATGCGCCCCAGCCGATCGGCGCTTTCGCCGGGCCACCCTTCGATCCCAACGATATCCAGGGGCATCTGGCCGCGTTCAAGATCGGTTACTGGAAGCCGTAAGGCCTGTGCTGCGATCGTAGGCAGTAGCCGCAGCTCGGCTAAATTTTGAGCGGGCTGCTCGAAAATTCGCAACGAGGCGAGCCTCCAGACCCGCGGCCTGTTCCGCTAATAGACTGAAATAACGAGATATTTTCTCCGGCAACGTCTGGCACGCAACTTGAATGTTGCAGTGCGGCCAGCCTGTCGCAGATGCCTGCTGGCTCACGTCCAAGATGGATTTCCGCAGCAACGAGGCTGATCGGACCGTTCCCAGGAATCGAGCAACGCCGTCGTAAGGCCACGCCGGTTCCGAGCGGTCGCTTTCACCTCGTTGACGCCACTCGCCGTGGCCGCAGGAGCTTCGTCGCAGACCATGAAAATCGAGCCGCTCTCAGTCGACTTCTCCGACGAGCAGAAACGCTACCTCGAAGGCTTTGCCACCGGCCTGCAGATCAGCCGGGTCGGCCGCGGGCTTGGCGGGGGCGCCCCCAAAACCAGTGCCGAGCCGACCGGCCCGGATGCCGCGCATATCAAGGCGCAGGACAAGGTCATCGCCTCAGGCAAGAAGCTCGTCGACCAGGAAAAATTCAAACGCGACGAGCATCCTTTCGATGCCTATCCGCGCCTGAAGCAACAGGCGCTCGACAACGCGCCGCCGTCGCCTGCCGATAATTTCCGCTGGCGCTATTTCGGCCTGTTCTACGTCGCGCCGGCGCAGGATTCCTACATGTGCCGCCTGCGCATTCCGAACGGCATCCTGAAGCACTGGCAGTTCGCAGGCTTGGCCGATCTCGCCGAAGAACTCTGCGGCCCGTACTCCCACGTCACCACGCGCGCGAATTTGCAGGTGCGCGAAATCCCGCCGAAGCACGCGGTGAAACTGATCGAGGGCATACAGGACCTCGGCCTGTGCTCGCGCGGCTCCGGCGCGGACAATATCCGCAACGTCACGGGCACGCCAACCGCCGGCATCGATCCGCAGGAGCTGTTGGACACGCGCGCTTACGCGCGCGAGTGGCACTACCACATCCTCAACGAGCGCTCGCTCTACGGCCTGCCGCGCAAGTTCAACGTCGCCTTCGATGGCGGCGGCCGGATCGCGGTGCTGGAAGAGACCAACGACATCGCCTTCACGGCGGTGGAGGTGAAGGACGGGTTTGGCGTGGAGCGAGGGGTCTGGTTCCGGCTCGGCCTCGGCGGCATTACCGGGCACAAGGATTTTGCAAAATACTCCGACATCATCGTCAAGCCGGACGAGGCGACGAAGGTGGCGGACGCGATCGTCCGCGTCTTCATCGATCTCGGCGACCGCACCAACCGCAACAAGGCGCGGCTGAAATATGTCCTGGATGGGATCGGCCACGATCAATTCCTCAAGCTGGTCGAGGAGCGGCTGAAGCAACCCTTCACCCGCGTGCCGGCTGAGGCGCTGGCGCCGCGGCCTTTGACCGACCGCATGGCGCATATCGGTGTGCACAAGCAGAAGCAGGAGGGATTGAACTGGATCGGCGTATCGCTGCCGCTCGGCAAGCTCACCTGCGAGCAGATGCGTGGGCTGGCCAAGATCGCGCGCGATCTCGGCGATGGCGAGATCCGCCTGACCGTCTGGCAGAACCTCTTGATATCAGGCGTCCGCGACGAGGATATCGAACTCGCAATCGCCGCGATCAGGACGATCGGGCTCGCTGTCGAGGCCTCGCACATCCGTGCCGGGCTGATTGCCTGCACCGGCAATGCCGGCTGCCGCTTTGCCGCCTCGAATACCAAGCGCCACGCTGCCGAGATCGGCGACTGGTGCGAGCCGCGTGTTGCCATGGACAAGCCGGTCAACATTCACGTCACCGGCTGCCATCATTCCTGCGCGCAGCACTACATCAGCGATATCGGCCTGATCGCGGCGAAAGTGGATGTCGGCGAGGACGCCGATCCGGTCGAGGGCTATCATCTCTTCACCGGCGGCGGCTTCGGCCCCGATGCCGATGTCGGGCAGGAGGTCTATCACGACCTTAAGGCCGAAGACGCGCCGAAGACGATCGAGAAGCTGCTGAAGGCCTATCTCGCGCATCGTTCATCTGCTGACGAACCCTTCCTTTCCTTCGCGCGCCGCCATGATGGCGAGACGCTGCGCAAACTCGCCGAGGCATCCGCATGAACCAGATCACGCCTCCACCGAAACTCGACATCATCCCCGCCAGCGCGCCGTTCTCTGAAGCGCAGCGCTCCTGGCTCAACGGCTTCTTTGCCGGACTTTTGTCGCCGGACGTCGCAACGCCATTGTCTGCAGAGCAAGGCGCGGCCGTCATGCAAGGCGCAACCGGCGACGGCGATGACGGCGAAGCGCCGTGGCATGACCAGACCATGCCGATCGCCGAGCGCATGAAGCTTGCCGAGGGACGCCCGCTGCGGCGGCGCATGATGGCGGCGATGGCGCAGCAGGATTGCGGGCAGTGCGGATATAACTGCCACGACTATTCGGAGGCGATTGCCGGCAAGAGCGAAGCGCGGCTCAACCTCTGCGTCCCCGGCGGCAAGGACACCGCGCGGATGCTGAAGGCTCTCTATGAAGAGCTCGACAAGGCGCCTGCTGCACCGTCCGAAGCAGCGGCTGCCGCCGCAACGCCTGCCGGCGAGCCCGGACGCTCGCGGGACAATCCAGTGCCGGCAAAGTTCGTCTCGCGGCGACTGCTCAACAAGCCCGGCTCCGAGAAGGAGACCTGGCATATCGAGTTCGATCTCGCCGAGAGCGGGCTCGACTACGTGGTGGGCGATTCCTTCGGCATTTTCGCCAGGAACGATCTCGGCCTGGTCGACCAGATCATCGCGCTGCTCGGCGCATCGCACGTGACCGAAGTCCGCGGCAAGACATTGCGCGACGTGCTGCTCAACGACGTCTCGCTGTCGCCTGCGCCGGACTCGCTGTTCGAACTGATCACCTATCTGACCGGTGGCGCGCAGCGTGAGAAGGCGCGGGCGCTCGCGCAAGGCGAGGATCCTGACGGAGATGCGGCGACGCTCGACGTGATGGCGGTGCTGCAGAAATTCCCGAAGGTGCGGCCACACCCGGAAGCTTTCGTCGAGGCGTTGGAGCCGCTGCAGCCGCGGCTCTATTCGATCTCCTCATCGCACAATGCAACGCCCGGAAAATTGTCGCTGACGGTGGACTGCGTGCGTTACATCATCAACAAGCGCAGGCGGCTTGGGCTGGCCTCGACGTTCCTGGCCGAACGCATCAATCCCGGTGACGAGCTGAATGTCTACGTTCAGAAGGCGCACGGCTTTGCGCTGCCGCAGGATCCGAAGACGCCGATCATCATGATCGGGCCGGGCACCGGCATCGCGCCGTTCCGCGCCTTCCTGCTCGACCGCCGCGCCACCGGAGCGCAAGGGAAGAACTGGCTGTTCTTCGGCCATCAGCGCAGCGACTGCGATTTCTTCTATGCCGACGAGCTCAACGCGATGAAGACGGCGGGCCTGCTCACGCGACTGTCGCTCGCCTGGTCGCGCGATGGCGAGAAGAAGTTTTACGTGCAGGACCGCATGCGCGAGGTCGGCCGAGAGCTCTGGACCTGGCTTGCCGAAGGCGCGCATGTCTATGTCTGCGGCGACGCCAAGCGCATGGCCAAGGATGTCGAGCGCGCGCTGGTCGATATCGTCGCCCAGTTCGGGGCCCGCTCGGTGGACGAGGCGATCGCCTTCGTTGCCGACCTTAAGAAGAAGAGCAGGTTCCAGCTCGACGTTTACTGAGCGGTAAATCCGAGCTCAAATTCGAACGAATAATATTCTTCTCCGCCCACAACGCGGAGAAGTTTTCCCTTCGAAGGAAGCGGCCGGAAGCGGCGGCATCGCTATTTTTTGGCCCGTCTTGCGTTCGAGCGCGAACGCTATTCCATATGCAGCAAATGTTGCATTGGAGATCGACGATGCGCGAACTATCGGCGGAAGCCCGCCTGCATCTTTACGCGCGCAGCCTGTCGCGGAAATCGGGGACCGGGTTTCACACGGTTGCGCTCTACAGCGCTTTCGCCGTGATCGCAGCGATCGTGTTCGGCACGCTGTCCGTCCATCCGTTCTAAGAACATTGTTTGGCTCGATCGTCTCCGGCCGTCATTGCGAGGAGCGATAGCGGCGAAGCAATCCATGTCTCCGCAAGTGGCGAGATGGATTGCTTCGCTTGCGCTTGCAACGACGCAGGCGGACGCGCCGCCACTTCAGCGGATTGTCAATGTGCCGTCTTGAACGGCGCGACCGCGATCCCCGCATCCTTCAAGGCCTGCCGCACGCCGCGCGCGATGTCGACCGCCCCGGGCGTGTCGCCGTGGATGCACACGGTATCGGTGCGCATCTTGATGACCTTGCCTGACGCCGAGACCACCGCGCCGTCCTGCACCATCCGCACCACGCGATCGGCAATCGCCTTGGGATCGTGGAGCACCGCGCCAGGCTTCTTGCGCGAGACCAGATTGCCGTCGTCCTCATAGGCGCGGTCGGCGAACACTTCATGCGCCAGGCGGAGATTGGCTTCCTCGCCGGCGCGCACCAGTTTCGAGTTGGCGAGCACGACGAAGATCAGGCTTGGATCGACTGCCTTGATCGCGCTCGCGATCGCTTTCGCCGTCATATCGTCCTCGCAGGCGACGTTGGAGAGCGCGCCATGTGCCTTCACATGGGTCACCTTGTGGCCGGCCGCGGTCGCGATCGCCTGGAGCGCGCCGATCTGGTAGGCGACGAGGTTCTCTATCTCCGATGACTTGAGACCGGGAACCGGACGGCGGCCGAAGCCGTGCAGGTCGCGGTAGCCGGGATGCGCGCCGATGCTCACCCCGCGCGCCTTCGCCAGATCCACGGTGCGGCGCATGATGTCGGCGTCGCCAGCATGGTAGCCGCATGCGATGTTGACGGAGGTCGCAAGCTCGATCATCGCGGCGTCGTTACCCATCTCCCATGGGCCGAAGCTTTCGCCGAGATCGCAGTTGAGGTCGATGGTAGCAGTCATGGTGCTGGTCCCGCTTTGCGTCGGTTGGCTATTGGTTAGCTAGTCGCTGATTCCGCGACCTGCCATGTCGCGGCATCGACCGCGTTGACGGCGTGGCCCGCGACGTTGGCCGCGCTCAGTGCTTCGAGGTTGAGATCAAGGCCTTCGAGCGGGCGCAGCCGATCCGGCAGGGTAGCGACCAATTCGGCGAATTTTCGAGCTTCGGCCTGCGCCTCGGCCATAGTGACTGTCTTGAAGCGGAACGCGTGTCCGGCGGAAATCTGGGCGAACCGACCTAAATCCGCGGAGATGACGGTGGCGATCTTGGGATAGCCGCCGCTGGTGCCGCGGTCCGGCATCAGCACGATCGGCTGGCCATTTCCGGGCACCTGGATGCTGCCGTTCACGGTGCCATCGGAGACGATGTTGTGCCCGTGCAGATGCTTGATCACCGGGCCTTCGAGCCGGTAGCCCATGCGATCGCTGGTTGCGGAAATCTTCCATTCGCTGTCGAGGAACAGCTTTTTGTTGTCCTCGGAGAATTCGTCGTCCTGCGGACCGAACAGGATGCGGATCGGTGCGTCCGGCCGTTCGGGCAACGCGATCCGCCGCTCGGCCGCACCGATGGCACGTTGCACCTGGAGCTCGTCGCCGCTCTGGAGCGGGCGCGGATAGGGGCTGCCGACGCCTGCGCGCGCGTTCACGGCGAGGCTGCCGAACATCGGCTCTCCCGTAATTCCGCCCTCGATCGCGAGGTAGCTGAACGCGCCGCGCTTGGCAAAACCGAGCGTCAGCGTCTCGCCTTCGGCGAGGGTCGCCGAGGTATCGAACGCCACGACTCGTCCCGCGACGTCGGCGCTGCGCGAGGCGCCCGCAAGCGCAATACGTACCGCGCCGCAACGTGCGGTGAAGCTCGCACCGAACGGTCCGATCTCCACTGCAGCAGCGAAGAGCTCATTGCCGACCAGTGCATTCGCGGCTGCCAGAGCGAGCCGGTCCATCGCACCGCTGGGGGTTAGCCCATAGCGCTGCGAGCCGGGCCGGCCGCCGTCCTGCACGGAGCTCGCCGGACCGATCGAGGAGACGATGAGCTTGCTCATGCGGCGACCAGTTCGGCGACGAACTCGCCGGCTTCCGCGGCGCGATCCTGCTCGACGTAGGTCTTGGCGTCGACCGCCGTGAAGCTGACAGTGTCGCCCGGCTCGAGCAGGAAGATCGGATCGCGGTGAAGCTGATAGGTGCGGACGGCGGTGCGGCCGAGCAGGTGCCAGCCACTGGGTCCGGCGATGCACTGGATTCCGGTCTGCACGCCGCCGATTGAAATCGTGCCAGCCGGCGTCAGCACACGCGGATTCTGGCGACGCGGCATGTGCAGGAACTTGTCCAGGCCGCTGAGATAGGACCAGCCGGGAGTGAAGCCGATCATGGCGACGCGGTAGTCGCCGCCGACATGCCGCCTGACGATCTCGTCAGGCGTGGTGTCGAGGGTCTTGGCGACGTCCTCGAGGTCGATGCCATGTTCGCCGCCATAGGCCACCGGGATGCGCCAACGCCGGGTTCTTGCGGCGGCCGGATCGGGGCGCCGCGCCAGCGTGAGCAATTGTTCCCCGAGCGCTTCAAAGTCGATCTGCACGGGCTCATAGTGCACGAGCAGCGAACGATAGGTCGGAACGGTCTCGGTCACGCCGGCGATCGGCGCCGCGGCAAGGATACGGTCGAGCGCCAGCACCCGCCGATTGGCGGCGTCATCGATGTTGCGGCTGAATTCCACCGTGATGGCGCTGTCGCCACTCGGGAGAAGACGGGGTGGGGCTTCGCGCGCGGCCATGGCATCATTGCTCATCGAGCATCAAGCTAGCGTGTTTTGCTGCGCAGTGGAATTCGGCTAGCGAAAAATCACCAAGCATCTTCAATAAATTAAACCGAGGGCCGGCGATAAGATAGCGTAATCGATGATCGCATTCTCGCCCTTGACGCGAAGGCCGCGGCTCGCAAGATGCGCGCGCCAATTCATTCCCACCGGAGCCGATCTTTCAAGATGTCCCTCACTGCAGAAGCGATCGCGACGCTGTCGCACGTGTCCACCGCCACCATCACCACGGTCCTGCTCAAGAAGGGGCTGCGTAACGTCTGGATGCGCGGCACCAAGCCGCTCAAGCCGGGCCAAAAGCGGCTGGTCGGGTCGGCCTTCACGTTGCGCTTCGTGCCGGCGCGCGAGGATCTGGCGACGCCGGAATCCTGGTCGTCACCGATCTCGACCCGCACCGCGATCGAGGCAATGCCGGAAGGCTGCATCGCCGTGGTCGACGCGATGGGCGTCAGCGACGCCGGAATCTTCGGCGACATTCTCTGCGCGCGGATGGTGAAGCGTGGCGTCACCGCGCTGATCACCGACGGCGTGGTGCGCGACCTCGAAGGCGTGCTCGGCACGGGACTGCCGGTGTGGTGCAACGGTTTTGCCGCGCCGCCATCCGTCGCCGGACTGACCTTCGTCGGCTGGGGCGAGCCAATCGGCTGCGGCGGCGTGGCGGTGTTCCCGAACGATGTCGTGGTCGCCGACCAGGATGGCGCGGTGCTGATCCCGCAGGCCTTCCTCGACCAGGTGCTGGCCGAGGGACCGGAGCAGGAACGGATGGAAGCCTGGATCGTCAATGAGGTGAACAATGGCGTGCAACTGCCGGGCCTCTATCCGATGAATGCCGAAACCAAGGCGCGCTACGCCGCGAGCAAGAAATAACTTCAGAAAAGCGAGGTAAGCCCATGGAAATCCATATCGCTGGCACGCGGCCGACCCGTCGCGGGCCGGCCGAATATTTCACCGGCACGGTGCTGCAGGATCCCGTCATCATGGCGCCCGCGCCGGCGCGGCTGAACTCGTCGCGCGTCTCCTTCGAGCCGGGCGCGCGCACGGCCTGGCACACTCATCCGCTCGGCCAGACGCTCTACGTGATCTCCGGCATCGGCCGGGTCCAGGCCGAGGGCGGTCCAATCAGGGAGATCAGGCCGGGCGACGTAGTCTGGATTCCGCCGAACGAGAAGCATTGGCATGGCGCGTCGCCAACCAATGCCATGACCCATATCGCGATGCAGGAAGCGCTCGATGGCGTCTATTCGAACTGGATGGAGCACGTCACCGACGAGCAATACAATGTGAAGGTCGGGTAGTTTTCCCAAGGACGCGAGAGTTCCGTAGCCCGGGTGAAGCGCCAGCGTCACCCGGGACCGCTCGTGCCACACGGACACTTCCCCGGATTGCGCTTCGCTTCATCCGGGCTACGCAGCATTCGTAAGGCTAGATCAGTTCACCCGCGTCCAGGTCTGGCCGCCGCAGAACATGCCGCCGAAGGCGCAGCCTTGCACGCGCAGGGTGTCGGAGCCCTTGAGCGCGATCGTCGAGTCATAGGTGCTGCCGGTGTTCGGATCGAGGATGCGGCCGCTCCATTTGTCCTTGGTGGGCTTCATGTTGATCAGGACCTGCTCGCCATTCTGGTTCGAGGTCTCGTCGACAGCATAGCCGCAGAGGTTGGCGCCGCACTGCTCGATGCGGATCTTGCCCTCCTTTTCCTCCGTCAGCCACATGCCGATCGGCGAATTGGCTTGCGCTGCCGCCGCTGGTGTCACGGGCTTCGCGACCGGCGCTTGAGTGGCTGTGGCGACCGTCGGAGCCGGGGCCGGAGCGGGCACTGCGGTCTGCTGGGTCTGCGGTGCTGGCGCGCTGGGCGGTGAGGGCTGAGGCGCGGTCGCGCTATCGCTCGGCGCAACGGCTATTGTCGTGGTCGAGGGTGCGGTGGAAGCTGCCGTCGGCGGCGCAGCAGGGACGGGCGGTGCGGCCGCCGGTGCTGCGGCTTGTCCGGACGGAGCGGGAGCCGCCGCAGCCGGCGCGGATTGCGAATCGGTCTTCGCCTCCTGCTGCTGCGATTTCTGCTTGCGAGTGCCTTCCTCACCCTTGGCGCGCTTGGATTTGCGGCCGGTATTGTCGTAGACGCCAGGGATCGAGACGGTGCCGCGATCGGGATCGATGCGGATGGTGCGGCCGCCATATTCGAAGGTGTACTGGGCCTGCGCTGTGGAGCTGGCAAGCAAAAGCGCAGCGATAGCCAGAAGCTTCTTCATGATGACCTCCAGAACAGGAATCCCCAGTCAGTGAAGCTACACCTCAGTAACTTGATGCAACGTGACCTAGATCACTTTCAATACGTAATCGAAACGTAAGTCGTGTACCACCAGCTTTGGTTCAAACGGCTGACCGACAGTCTAGTTAGGGCTCGCCTGATGGTCAAACTTGCAGTCCGACGCGGATCGGATCATTCAAACCAGGCAGCATAGACGCGCTTGAAGGTGCCGTCCTTCATTGCGATGTCCAGCCATTGATCCACAAACAACTTCAGCGCGACGTCGCGCTGCAGCCAGTAGGCCTTTTCCGCAAAGTCGAACGGGTGATCGGGATGCACCGCGCAGAGCACGCCGGGGTGGAGTTTCTGCTGGTAGCGCGTCTCGGACGCATCCGTCATCATCAGGTCGGCATCGCCCTTGGCAATCTCGTCGAAGATCCTGGTGTTGTCATCGAAGACTTTGATCTCGGCGTTCTTCACATGCGCCCGCGCAAAGCGCTCGTTGGTGCCGCCGGGATTGACGATGACGCGCGTGCCGGCATGGTCGATTTCGGCAAGCGTCTGGTATTTGTTGACATCGGTGCAGCGGGTGATCGGCGTCTTGCCTTCGCGCATGATCGGGATCGAGAAGAAGCCTTTCTTCTGGCGCTCCAGCGTGATCGAGATGCCGCTCATCGCAATGTCGAAGCGGTCGGCTTCCAAATCCTTCGTCATCTGCGGCCAGGCCGTTTTGACATATTCGACCCTGACGCCGAGCACCTTGCCGAGCGCTTCCGCCATGTCGACCTCGAATCCCCTGAAGCCGGGCGTCGTCCGGTCAACAAAACTAAACGGCGCATAGTCGCCGGTCATGCCCACACGCAACGTCCCGCGCTGGATGATGTCGTCGAGCCGCGAAGGCGACGCCGCTGGCTGAGCATGGGCGGAAGCTATCATCAACGTGGCAGCCGCAAGGCTGACGAATGCGCGCATCATCAAAGTTTCCTCCATCGATTGCCTCGACGATAATCGGTTGCCACGGCTTTAGATGGAATGAGCGTGTCGAGCCAGTCAAAGGAAGTCAAATCGTGACAATCTCGGTTTACGAAGCATCGGTCGGCGTGTTCATGCCATATCTTCGCAATCTTTCCGGGCTGCTCGATCACGCGTCCGCCTACGCAAGGGCGCGAAACATCGATCCTGCCGTGCTGCTCGGCATGCGGCTCTATCCGAACATGTACAGTCTCAAGCAGCAGGTGGGCGAGGCCAATCGCCATGTGATCGCCTGTTGTGCGCTGCTGGCCGGGCACGAGCCGCTCAGCTTCGGCGACATCGAGCCCGATCTTGATGAGCTCAAGCGCAGGATCGAGACCGCGATCGATTTCGTCCAAAGCCTGCCGCGTGCTGCGATCGACGAGGCCAGCGACAAGGAGGTGGTGTTCACCTTCAAGAGCGGCGCGCAGCGCGCGTTCACCGGGCGGTCGCTGCTGCTCGGCTTCAGCGTGCCGCAGTTCTTCTTTCACGTCACGACCGCCTACGACATCCTGCGTCACGCCGGCGTCGATCTCGTCAAGAAGGATTTCCTGGGACCGCCAAGACCGGCGTAGAGCATGATCCGGAAAAGTGGAGACCGGTTTTCGCTCGCGACAAACGCGAAGCGTTGCGCGGAGATCATGCTCAAACAAGGAGACGAGATCATGATCCGATTTCGTCTAATCGGATCATGATCTCGATGCGGAAGCTAGATCTCGCCGCCTTCCTCCCGGACCAGGCTGGCGACGGCGGCGCGGCTGGCCATTTCCTGCTTCAAGACCTCGAAGCGGTGACGTGCGTCGGCCTCGCGGTCATCCACGAACCTGATCGCGGCCTCCCGATCCATCGGGCCGCTGACCAGGGGCTTCGAATTCTCGCCGATGGTCTCGTCGACATAGTACTGGCCATCCTGCTCGCGAACCGTCCACTTGAAGCGGAGGGCGGCCATCGGGCCGGGCCCGACTTTCGAATAGCCATGGGCCTCCTGCGGCAGCGGGCTCGCGGGCTGCTCTTCGACCGCCCCCGGCTCGGCCTGCGGCTTCTCGATCGGCGCGGGCGCGTGCTGCTCGTCCAAAATGCTGGCGATGGCGGCAAGCGCATTATCGGTAGGATCGCTCTGGCTCAAAATCTCTTTCCTTAGGGGTTGGTCGGCAAAGATGGTTGCCGACACTTCCCATCTACTCAACCCCGGAATGAGGCTGAGTTTTGGCCCTGCTGCAGTTTTTCCCTTACGCACATACCGGCGGACGCTTGTCCTTCCAGGGCCGTACCTGCTCAAGCTGGCCGGCCAGGCGGAATAGCGTTGCCTCGTCACCAAGCCTGGCGGCGAACATCATGCCGAGCGGCAGACCGTCCTTGCTCCAGGCCAGCGGTACCGACATCGCCGGCTGGCCGGACATGTTGAACATCGAGGTACCCGGCATGTAGCGCCGCAGGATCGGCCCGATCTGTGCCAGGTCTTCCGACATGGTGTTGATCTCGCCGAGCCAGATCGGCGGCGTGCACAGCGTCGGACTGAGGAACACGTCGCAGCCCTCGAAGAAGATCGCGAGGCTGCGCGAGATCTGGAACGCCGCGAGCTGCGCGGCGATGTAGTCCGCCGACGTGATATTTTGTCCGTTGTGGGCGCTTGCCAGCGACAGGACTTCCAGGTCGTCGCCCGTCACGGTGCGGCCGATGCGCTGCTCGATCGTTCGCACGGCGACCGCGGTGTTGCCGCTGACAATCGTCGTCATCACCGTGGAGGGATCCGCTGGAAGGGTGGGGGCGCGCTCCTCGACATGATGGCCGAGGCCGGCGAGCAGTTCTGCGGTGTCGCGGACCGCTGCGGCGACCTCCGGGTCGATCGCCTCCCCATTGGGCGATTTGTCCGTGAAGGAGACGCGAAGCTGGCCGGGATCGCGGCTGACTTCCTGCGAGAACGGCCGCGCCGGGGGCGGCGCGACATAGAGGCTCCACGGCTCCGGACCGTGGATCGCGTCCATCATCACGGCGCTGTCGCGCACACTGATGCTGACGACATGCGCGGTCGAAAAGCCGCCCCAGCCCTCGCCACGATCAGGACCGACCGGATTGCGGGCCCGGCTCGGCTTCATGCCGAACACGCCGCAGGCAGAAGCGGGGATGCGGATCGAGCCGCCGCCATCGCTGGCATGCGCCACGGGCAGGATGCGTGCTGCGACAACGGCGGCGGCGCCACCTGAGGAACCGCCGGAGGAATGCGCAAGATTCCAGGGATTGCGGGTCGGCCCGAACAGACGCGTCTCCGTGGTCGGCATCAGTCCGAATTCGGGGCTCGCGGTCTTGCCGAAGATGGTCACGCCGGTGTCGATGAAACGCTGGGTGAGGGTGCTGCTGTGGTCCGCGACGAAATCCCTGTTAACGCTGGCGCCGGAGGTCGTGCGCGTTCCCTGCAGGAGATCGAGGTCTTTCAGAAGGAACGGCACCCCCGTGAAGGGTCCGTCCGGCAGCCCTTTGTCGATCTGCTGCTCGGCATAATTGTAGTGCTTGACGACGACGGCATTGATCTGCGGGTCAACCTTGGCCGTGCGGGCGATCGCTTCGTCGAGCAGTTCGCGCGGGCTGACCTGCTTGTTGCGGACCAGCTCGGCGAGGCCCACCGCATCGTAATTGCCGAATTCCTTGAAAGCCATATTCCACACCTAGAGCGAACGGCGCATCTTCGGGCGCGCATTCGTCTCTATCCTCTTGCTGGAGCAATGACCTTTGGGAAGAAGTGGTATCCACAGGTCATGCGCTGATGACGGGCCGATCCTTGTCGGCCCGCCCGAAGATAGATGGTTTTATCGGATTAGTTTAGCACGTCCTGGTTGATGACGTTCTGCCGCAGCGGCGCGCCGTCAAGGACGCTCAGGATGTTGCGTGCGGTCTGCTCGCTCATCCGGTCGACGGCTTCGACCGTGACCCCGGCAACGTGTGGGGCCATGATCACGTTCGGCAGGCTGTGGAGCGGCTGGCCGACCGGCGGCGGCTCCTGCTCGAACACGTCAAGGCCGGCGCCGGCAAGCCTGCCCGATACCAGCGCATCGTGCAGCGCCTTCTCATCGACGATGCCGCCGCGGGCGGTGTTGATGAGATAGGCGGTCGGCTTCATGAGTCTGAAGCGCGCCGCGTTGAACATGCCGATCGTTTCCGGCGTCTTCGGGCAATGGATGGTGATGAAATCAGCACGCGGCAGTGCCGCGTCGAGATCCGGCACCGCCTCGCAGCCGGCGGCCGCGATTTCGCTGGCCGGCTTGTAGGGATCGTAAACCAGCACCTGCATTTCCATCGCCAGGCACCGTTTGGCGGTGCGGGTGCCGATGCGGCCAAAGCCGACGATCAATACCGTCTTGCCATAGAGATCGAAGGGCAGCACGCCGAGCCGGTTCGCCCAGGTGCCGTCCTTGACCACGGCATGCATTTCCTGTGCGCGCTTGGCCAGCGTCAGCATCATGAACAGGGCCTGTTCGGCCACTGACGGCGAGTTCGCCGTACCTGCCACCATCAGTGGTACCTTGCGGCGCGAGAGCGCAGGGACGTCGACCGCGTCGTAACCGACGCCGATCCGCGTCACCACCTGCATGTCTCCGGACGCCTCGAGCTCCGGCTCGCCGAATGGGGTGGGGCCAAGTGCGACACCATGGACCGGCGCATGCTGCTTCAACAAGGCCGCGAAATCCCTGGCGGAGATCAGGTTGGGAAATTCGACGAGTTCGACGTCGTCCCGTTCGTTGAGGAGAGCCCGTGCTCCCGATGAGAGTGTCTGAGTGACAAAAATCTTCTTCTTGTTGGTGGCCATTTCCTGCCCTTGGCTAGCACGTGAATTGCGTCGTCAAAGGACGACGCCGGTCACCTCGTTTAGCAAATGCATGTTGTTGAGGTCCACAGCCAAGCGGAGCGGGGCACCATCCTGCGCGCCGGCGTTGGGATTGACCCGGCCGCAGATCTGGGTGTCCTCGAGGGTGAAATAGACCAGGGTCTCCATGCCCATCGGCTCGGTGACGTCGAGCACGGCCTCGAACGGCTCGACTCCCGGGTGCGGATGCGGCCGGGCCTCGGCGATGTGTTCCGGCCTGATTCCGAGCAGGAGCCTCTCGGTGCGCGGCACCGCCTGGTAGCGGGCGGAACGTGCCGGCGGCACCGGAAAGGCGAGGCGGTCGGTCAGGCGCAGATGCAGCCGGCCGTCGACATCCTCGAGCCGGCAGGGCATGAAGTTCATCGCGGGCGAGCCGATGAAGCTGGCGACGAAGCGGGTCGCCGGCTTGTGGTAGAGTTCATTCGGCGTGCCGATCTGCTCGATGCGGCCGTGGTTCATCACCACCACGCGGTCGGCGAGCGTCATGGCCTCGACCTGGTCGTGGGTCACGTACACCGTGGTGGTGCGGACCTTCTGGTGCACCTTCTTGATCTCGATCCGCATCTGCACGCGCAATTTGGCGTCGAGGTTGGACAAGGGTTCGTCGAACAGGAACACCTTGGGATTACGCACGATGGCGCGACCCATGGCGACGCGCTGACGCTGGCCGCCGGAGAGCTGCTTCGGCTTGCGGTCGATCAGGTCGGTGATGTCGAGCATGCGGGCCGCTTCCGCGACCCGGCTCTTGATCTCGGCTTTGGGATAGTGCTTCAGCCGCAGCCCGAACGACATGTTCTCGGCCACCGTCATATGCGGATAGAGCGCATAGTTCTGGAACACCATCGCGATGTCGCGGTCCTTCGGCGGCACGTCGTTGACGATGTCGCCGCCGATTGTGATATCGCCGTCCGAGATGTCTTCCAGCCCCGCGATCATCCGCAGCGTCGTCGACTTGCCGCAGCCGGATGGACCGACCAGCACCACGAACTCATGGTCGGCGATGTCGAGATCGATGCCGCGCACCGCTTCGACTTCGTCATAGCGCTTCACGACTTTCCGCAGCGAAACTTCGGCCATGAGTTCAACCCTTTGTCGCGCCGGCGGTCAGGCCGGCAATGTAATAGTCCATCAGGAAGGCGTAGATGATCAGCGGCGGCGCGGCGCCGAGCAGCGCCCCGGTCATGATCTGTCCCCAGTTGAACACGTCGCCCTTGATCAGGGTGGTGATGATGCCGACCGGGAGCACGAGCTGGTCGGTCGAGGTCGTGAACACCAGGGGATAGAGGAACTGGGCCCAGGAGACCGTGAAGGCGAAGATCGTCGCCGCGATCAGGCCGGGTAGCGCGACCGGAATGAAGATCCGCGTCAGCGTCTGGAACCAGGACGCGCCGTCGATGATCGCGGCCTCATCGAGCTCCTTCGGGATCGAGGCGAAGTAGCCGATCATGATCCAGGTGCAGAACGGCACCGTCAGCGTCGGATAGATGAAGAGCAGCACGTACCAGCGGTTGATGAGCTGGATGCCGGTCCAGTCGCCGATCAGGACGAACATCTTGAACAGCGGGATGAAGAGCAGCGTGTCCGGAATGAGGTAGGTCAGGAACACGCCGGTCGCGAGCGTTGCCGAACCCCAGAACTTCATCCGTGCAAGTGCAAATGCTGCGGGGACGCTGATCAGCATGGTGATGGTGACGACGATGATCGAGACCCAGGCCGAATTCCAGAAGAAACGCAGGAACTGGTTCGATGTCAGCAGCCCGATATAGTTCTCAAGCGTCGGATGATATACCCACCATGGATTGGTCGCCGCCGAGATCTCGGCGCTGCTCTTCAGCGAAGTGATCAGCATATAGAGCGGCGGTGTCAGCGAGAAGATCGCGAACAGCACCAGGAAGAAGTACGACCAGCGCAGCGCCCAGGCGCGGTCGCGGCTGATGCTGCCGTATTTCTTGACCTTACGGGTCGGTCCGGCCTTGTCGATCGTGATTGTGCTCATCAGGCTTCGTTCCCCCGCTTGGAGATATCGCGCAGGATGAAGATCGCCGCCACCGCGAGGATCGGCACCATGAACAGCGAGACGCTGGCGCCGAGCGGAATGTCGCTGCCCTCGATGCCGACCCGGAACGCCCAGGTCGCGAAGATGTGGGTGTGGTCGAGCGGGCCGCCGGCGGTGAGGATGCGGACGATATCGAAATTGGCGAAGGTGACGATCAGCGAGAACAGCGTCGTGATCGCGATGATGTTGCGCATCATCGGAAGCGTCACGTACCAGATGCGCTGCCACCAATTGGCGCCATCGATCGCGGCCGCCTCATAGAGCTGCTCGGGCACCGATTTCAGCGCCGCCAGATACATGATCATGAAGAAGGGCGCGCCATACCAGACGTTGACGAGGATGACGGAGAAACGCGCCCAATTCGCATCGCCGGTCCATGGGATAGGCCCGATGCCGAAGAAGGACAGGCTATAATTGAAGGCGCTATAGGAGGGATCAAACAGCCACAGCCAGGCCAGCGTGCTCATCGCCGGTGGGATCACCCACGGCACCAGCAACATGCCGCGCCATCTGCGCTGCTTGTTGGCGGGAACGTTGTGCACGAAATGCGCGACGATGAAGCCGATCAACGCTTTGAAGATCACGGCCGAAATCGCGAAGATGCAGGACTGCTTCACGACCAGCCAGAACGTGTCGCGCTTGAACAGGAACTCGAAATTGCCGAGGCCGATGAATTTCGTCATCGACTTGTTCAGCGTCGCCAGATGCAGGGAGTAGAGCGCGGGATAGATGACGAACGCCGCGACGAGGAGGATCAGCGGCAGCGTCATCAGGAACGCGACCGTCGACTTGCGCCTCAGCGCATTGTGTAAACCGTTGCGCCTCCGTGTGGCTTTTGTTGCCGGGACACGGTTCGGGTGAAGGGCGACATCGGCCATGATCGATCTTCCTCGCGAGAGTTATTCCAACGGAGAATCCGGAACGTCGGACCTGATGCCGCCAACAGCGGTGACGGTCCGCGCCGCGGCGGCCGGTTACGGCCACCGCGACGACACGCTCGCTCTCAGCTCCGCATGAAGCCTTCACACTCGCCTTCGGCCCAGGCGAGCGTCTTTTCCATCGCTTCGCCCTGGGCAAAACGCAGGCACATCTTGGTTAGGGTTGCCTGCGCATAGATTTGCTGCGCGACCTTGGGCGGCGCCGGCGAGGCCGCGATCGACAGCGTTTGCCTATGGTAGGGGTCCGGATAGCTGAAGAGAGTGCCCTTCGGGGGCCCTTCCTCCTCCCACACCTTCAGCTTCGTCAGATTCTCATAGGCGGGCAGGTCATAGCCGCCGCTCGCCACCACCATCTTCTCGACCGATGCCGGCTGCGACAGGTGGACCAAGAGGCTTTTGGCGGCTGCCTTGTTCTTCGAGAACGCCCAGATGTTCCAGAAGAAAGGCAGATAGGGCGCAAAGCGGCCTTTCGGTCCGGCCGGGAAGCCGTGCGTCCAGCACTGTTCGGCGATCTGCGGCGCGTCGCGTTTGGCGACGGCCCAGGCGCTGGGCGGATTCATGATCATCGCCCCCTTGCCCGAGACCAGCCACTTGTTGTTGGAAGCGTCGTCCCATGCCGACACATCCGGCGGCAGGAACGCGATCAGCTTCTTGTAGAATTCGAGCGACTGCCGCACCGCATCGGTCTTCACGGTCAGGTTGCCCTTGGCATCGACGAGCTCGGCGCCGTAGGACTGGAAGATCGCGCCCGCGGTGTCGACATTGTCGCTGGTCTCGCCGAGGCCGATGCCGAAGGGAACGCCGGCCTTGTGGCAGGCTTCGGCCGCCTTCAGGAACGTGTCCAATGTCCAGTTCTCGTCTTTGGGCGGCGAACCTGCCGGATACATTTCCTGCACATCGATGCCGGCATGTTTCTTCATCAGATCGATGCGCGAGCAGGGGCCCTTGATCTGGCTGCCGACGCTGGCGGGAACGCCGAGCCACTTGCCGTTGGCCTGCCCCAGATAATTGACCGTTCCGTTGACCTTGCCGTTCTGCTTGACGAGCTGGTCCATGATGTCGTTGACGGGCTCGAGCAGTTCGGCGTGCGCATGGGGCCACCAGGTGGGCATCTGCAGAATGTCATGACCGGACTTCGCCTGGGCTTCGGCGGCGATCGTCAGCAGGTTCTTATTGCCTTGGCTCGGGATGTAATCGATCGTCACCTCGACCTTTTCTTTCGCCGCCCATTCATTGACGAGCTCGGTCGAAGCCTTGTTGGCTCCGGGCACCCAGTGATCCCAGAAACCAATCGAGAGCGTGCCCGCGGCATAGGCGCCGCGGATGTAAGGAGCCGTAACCAGCGCTGCCGATGACAGCGCTGTAGCCGCAACAAATTCTCGTCGAGACAGCTTCTTCCGTGACATGGCGTTCCCTCCCTGGTGAGCCGACGGTCAAAGACTTGCGAAATCTCGTTTTTGTTTTTTTGGCTCGCCGCATTCGAGGCGGCGGGGCGATTTCCTCGTTGGAGATCAGAGCAGAATTGTCGGCGCCTGTCGAGAAATCAGGTGAATGCTTTCGTAGAACTAACGTTGTGTGCAAATGGCAGGCAGTCGGATCTGTTAATCTTTGCGCTATGCCTGCCGCAGGGCGCTTTTTTGCGGCGCACGCGAATGCAGGGACGCGACAGGTAGACCTGCTTGCGGGGAGAACGATAAAGTCCGGGGATCGGCGGCGCTTCAGCCGCGATCACGATCGATCATGGAGACTCCGATAATGCCAAGCTTGGTATCGAAGCAGCGTGCGCGCTTGAGGCTCTGCGCCGCGCTGGCGGCGGCTGCCATCCTGTCCTTCAATGCCTCCCCGCGCGCGGAGGCGCAAGGGTTGATCCAGGGCGTCCAGCAGGGGGCTCGTGAAGGCAACAAGGCTGCCGGGCCGGTCGGTGGCGTCTTGGGCGGCGCAATTGGAGGTGTGGTTGGCGTGGTCACGGGGGTGACCGGCGTGCTCACCGGCACCAACCCGGCGCCGGCCGACAAGCAAGGCCCTCCGGCCAAGAGCAGCAAGGCCGCCAAGGATAAGGCCGCCAAGCAACCGCAGATGCTGACCCAGGCGAACGTGCCGCAGCTCACGGCCGAGCAGATTGTCGCCAACAGCGACTCCAATATCGAGCGGATCAAGAAAGAGCTGAACCTCACGCCCGAGCAGGAGAAGTATTGGGCGGGCTTCAATAGTGCGATGCACTATCTCGGTCACAACGGCGCCGATCGCGTGAACCTGCGCATTGCGCGCGCCAAGCGCGACCCGCCGGACGATATCGTCGAGCAGATGCGCAATGAGGCCCAGTTCCTCAACGACCGCGCCGTCGACCAGCGCAACGTCGCCGATGCCGCCGAGCCGCTTTATGCGAGCCTCGACGACAAGCAGAAGCAGATCTTCATCAACGAAATGGTCCGCCTCAGCCACGAGCGGGGGCTGGACTAAGTGGGAGGGCACTTCGACGGCCGCCACGAATAGCCGGGTAACCATGCCCTGGGGTAGGTTGAAGGCGCGGCACCCGGCTATCCTGCCGCAGCGGCGCGGCCTCTCCAATCGTCATGCAAAGTTGAAGAAACCTCGACTGATTCACGCCCGACTTATGGCTGATTGAAGGTCTTGTCGGGAACCCGTTGGCGCAGCGTTACAAAATGGCATCGGCCAGCGCGGGCTGGCCGATGAATCGCGTACGGAACTTGTCGCCGGGGAGCCTTTCTAAACCTTGGCGAAGTTGAGTTCCACGCCGACCCCGTCCGGGTCGTAGAAGAAGAATTGGGTGTCGCCGGTCCGTGGCACGATGCTTTCGCGGAACTTGATATTGTGCTGCTGCAGGCGGCGGCGCACGCCATCTACGTCGGTGGCGGAAAAGGCGATGTGGTCGAGCCGTCCGGTGTCTTCGTATTTCTTCTCGGTGCCGCGGACCACGATGCCCTCACGCGGCTTGCGGGTGCCCATCAGGTGCACGGTGGCGACGCCGCCGGAATAGAGCCAGTAGCCGGGGAAATCGAGCGGCGGTCGGTCGCCATTCTCGAGACCCAGCACGTCGCAATAGAAGTTCTTGGTCTTTTCGAGATCCTGGGGTTCGATCGTGTAATGCTGCAGTCGGCCGAGCGGCATGGTGTTCTCCTTGGAAACTAAACGAAGGTGAGGTCGCAATCGGCACCCATGATCCAGGCGCCGACGGTTTCGAAATGGCTGAGCCGGCCCTGCAGTTGCTGGGTCACGGTGTGGATGTCGCGGAAGCGGCGCTCGAGCGGATGGCCGTCGAAGATCGCGGTTGCTCCCGCGGCATTGTAGGCGAAGTCGACGGCCTCGCACGCCTTGTGGATGGCGTGGGTGGCGGCCATGCGGATGGTGATCCGCTGCTCGACCGTGATGTCGTTGCCGGCGACGAGGTCCTTCCAGATGTCGGCCATCGATTGCAGCACGAAGCCGCGCGCGGAACGCAGATGGACTTCGGCCAGGGCCAGGCCGGACTGTATCACGGCGTTGTCGCGCAGCGGGCTCTTGGCACCGCGCGGCACCTTGTTGCGCGCCACGTCGACGAAGTTGTCGAGCGCGCCCCGGGCGATGCCGCAGGCGACGCCGGCAAAGCCGACCTGGTAGCAGGTGCCTGACCCCATCCGGTAGAGCGGGCCGGCCTCGCGGCGTTCGCGCTCGAACTCGCGGGTGATCGAATGATCCGCGCGAACGAAGAAGTCGTTCAGTGCGAACTGGTCGCTGGCGGTGCCGCGCAGGCCGACCGTGTTCCAGATGTCGGTCCATTCGACGTCCTCGGTCCGCACCAGCATGGTGCGCTCGATCTGCGCGCCATTGGCGTCGCGTTTCGGCGAGCCGTCAGCCGCATAGACCGGGCAATGCGCGCCGAGCCAGGTGGCGTGTCGCCCGCCGGAAGCGAACGACCAGACGCCGGTGACGCGGTAGCCACCTGCGCATTCGACTGCCTTCACCCTTGGGCCGGGACCCCAGGCCAGCACCGCGCGGGGATCGCCGAACACCGCATGCGCGACCGGCAAATCGAGATAGGCAGCCGCCATCGCGCAACCGCCGGCCTGGCTCAGACACCACGCCGTCGAGGCATCGGCCTGCGCGATGGTCTCCATGACATGGAAGAAGGTGAGGGGATCGGTCTCGATCCCCTGCGACGACCGCGGCAGCAACAGGCGAAACAGCCTGTGGTCATGGAGCTGGTCGAGCAGCGCCGGCGGCAACCGGCGCGTTTGCTCGATCTCGTTTGCGGCCGCTGCGACCAGCGGCTGGACCGCTTTCGCGCGGGCGATCACGGCCGGATCGCCCGCAAGTTCGGCAGATGTCGCGATCATCGTTCAAAGCTCCTCAGGCTTGCCGAACCGACGCGGTCGCCGCTACGTCGGCTTCGCCCGTCAGCTCGCGATCGATCTGTTCGATCGATTTGCCCCTGGTCTCGATGCCAAGGAAGTAATAGACGGCGCCCGCCATCAGGAACCAGCATCCGAGATAGACGAAGGCGGTCGGGATTTGCGTCAGCGGCACATCAGGCTTCAGGTAGTTGCTGGAGCCGACGATCAGCGCAAGACCGACCGGACCGATGATCTTGCCGATGCCGCCGAAGCCATAGGCCGAGCCCATGCCGGTGGTGCGCAGATGCGAGGGCCAGACCTCCGCCGCATAAGGCCCGACAATGGCAAAGCCGCCATCGGCGAAGAAGAATGCCAGGGTCAACAGCAGCCAGAACGCGGAGACGCCGAACAGCGTGGCGTCGTAATGATAGCCTGCGATGATCGTCAGCGCGCCCGCGCCGAAACCGAGCAGCCCGCCGGAGGTCCGCCGTCCCAGGAGCTCCGAGAGAAAGGAAAAAGAGATGCGGCCGAGGAAACCCGACACACTGAGCAGGATCATCATCTTGGCGGCTTCCTGCGGCGTCACCTTCAGAAGCAGTACGAACAGCGCCGGCGCCCACAGGGTGATGCCGTAAACGCCGGTCTGCGCGCCCGCATTGCCGAGCCAGGAGACGATCAGGCTGCGCGGATATTTGAAGAGATCAAGCCAGCTCGTCTTGATCACCGGGCCGGCATCGGCCGCCGTCGGCAGCGGGAGGGAGGACGGCTCCACTTGTAGCGCCCAGGCGAGCGACTTGCGCGCTTCCTCGTAGCGGCCCTGGCGGCACAGCCAGCGCGGGCTCTCCGGAACCCAGAGCCGGACCAGCAGCACGAGCAGGGACGGCAGCACGCCGATCGCAAACATCAGCCGCCACTGGTCGGAGCCCATGAACGCCCCAAGGACGGCGCCGAGCCCGACGCCGAGCGGGATCACGCAGGTGACGAGGCCGCCGACCCAGCCGCGCTTGTGCGAGGGCACGAACTCCTGCACCAGCGGCAGGTCCACGCAATAGAGCCCGCCGACGCCTGTGCCGACGAAGAAGCGCAGCACCGCGAGATAGATCCAGCCGTTATCGGGGGTAAAGTACAGAAGGCCCGTGGCGATCGAGAAGTTGAGTACGGTGCCGATGAATACGATCCGGCGGCCGACCCGGTCGGCGAGCCAGCCCCAGACATAGGCTCCGATGATGGCGCCGATGCCGGAGCTCATCAGGACCGTCGCCGACTGTCCGAAGGTGAGCTTCCACGGCCCGATCAGGAAGGCGAGCACGAAGCCGATCAGGAAATAATCGAAGAATTCCAGCGCGTCGCCGATGATGGCAGCCGAAAGGATCTTGATCTGGTTGCCGGTCAGACTCCTCCGGCGATCGAGAATCTCGAACATGGCGTTTCCCCTTGGCGCCTGTTCATTTTGATTCAAGCGGGCGTCGCGCCCATCGCCCCGCCTATGGTCAGCGAAGCTATCCTTGGGCCGCGGCGAACGGCAAGCCCACCAGCGCGCGGGGCACATCTGCGTTGTGACGATGAGGCGATGCATGCCGCTCTGCACAATCGCATGTGCGAGAGCGGGGCGTTCTAGCGCTTGAGCAGGGTCTTGAGCTTCGCGTCCAGCTCTTCGTAGGACATCGCGCCTTTCCATTGTTCGCCATTGACGAAGAAGGTTGGCGTGGCGTCGACCTTGAGCGTCTCCATCGCGTAGCGCTGGTCGGCGGCGATCTTGTCGAGCAGCGCTTGGTCGGTCTCGCAGGTTTCGACGTCCTGCTCGCTCATCCCGTTCAGCTTGCCAACCAGGAACAGCGTTTCCTTTGTTTGATCCATCAGGCGGGCCTGCTGCTTGAACAGCGTCTCGATGACGGCGAAATGCTTTTCCGGATCGTCCTTGCCGATGCAACGCACCAGCATCGACGCGGCGGCGGCCTTGATGTCGAGCGGGAATTCGCGAAACACGAACCGGACCTTGCCGGTGTCGATATATTTCGAGCGCAGCATCGGAAAGACATTCTCGCCGAATGCCGCGCAATGCGGACAGCTCATCGAGGCATATTCGACGATCGTTACTGGCGCCTTCGGTGAGCCGATTGCGATGTCGGGCAATGATACGGGCTTGGCGACCGCTGCAGCGGTCGCGCTTTGCGCCTTTGCCTCCCGATCTGTCGGCGGACCAAGGAAAGCAAGCAGGACAATGAACCCCAAGGCGGCGCTGGTCATATGACTGAGAACAGGCAACGAGATACTCCGCGAGTGAATAGCTTCTTCTGACAACCAGCCCGGCAGCCAGCTATGACCGGGCAAGCGGCAGGCCGAGCCGGCCGACGCCCGGGAACTTCAGGGCAGGGCGACGGATATCGATGCCAAGGACTCCGCCGAACAAGTTCAGCTCGATCCCTTCGATCCAGCCGATCGTCAGACCGAGATAACCGCCCAATGTGGCGAAGACACCGGTGCGCGACGCGGTGACGCCGTACCACTCGCCCCGGTAAGGGTAGTCCTTGCCGATCGCCGTCGGCGGTAGCACCGCTTGCAGTTCCGGCACGGCGTCGAGTGCCGCCTGAACAAACGTGTTCGAGTTCGGGCCCGGCCAGGCGCTGTAATCGCCATAGTCGCGAAACCTGTAATTCTCGATGACCGCCCGGATCTTCGGGATCAGCGGCTCGGCGTTCGCGCCGTCCACGCTCACGATTGCTTCCGGCACGGCACCGAACCATCGGCCGTCGGCCTCGAAGCCGTCGACCCGGATCGGTTGCCCCCACGCCGTGTAGTCATAGCGGCTGTAGCGCGGCGCATCCTGTTCCTTGACCACGATCCAGGTGTGGACCGCAAAAATCCCGCGCCAGCGCACGGTGCGCGCAGCATAGACGCGGACGACGGCGGCCGGATGCTCGGAGGCTTTCGGCAGCAGGCCCGCGCTCGATCGGTCGGCCGTCTGCCAATCGACGCGCCTGTCTCCCAGCAAATAGGCGACCGTCGAAAAGGCAAGCGGAACGACAATCAGCAGGACGAGAATGACCACGAATTTCTTCACAGAGGGACATCGGCGGAAGGGTGGTCATGTCGATCTAGTCATTCCGGTCCGCCGGAACCAGAGCGGGCCAGCGGGCATCAATATTTCTTCATCTCGGGGGCGAAGCCGACCCACAGCGCGACCGAGACCAGGCCGAGTGCGCCGAGCAGGACGAATGTCGGCGGATAGCCGATCCATTGCGCGATCCAGCCGCCGAGCGCGGGGCTGAGCGAAGCGCCGATGCCTTGAACGGTGATCACCGCGCCCTGTCCGAGATTGATACGGCCGGTCCCGTTCAGCGAGCGGGCGACCATTCCCGGGACCGCGACACTCTGCAGGCCGGCGCCGATGCCGTCGAGAATTTGCACCGGCACTACGCCCCACCAGCCCGTGAGGAAGAACGCGAGGATGCCGCGCAGCGGCAGTGCCAGGAAGGACGCGAGCAGCACCGGCCAATAGCTGCGGTTTTCCGCCGCACGCATGCCGATGATCGAGGTCACGATCATGACGGCCTGCGCGATCACAATCGTGGTCGCCACGAAATCCGGCCCCTTGGCAAAGCCGTCGGCAACCGCCGCCAACCCATACAGCGGAAGGATCGCGGCATTGCCGAGATGGAAGGCCGCCAATGCCAATGCGAGGACGAGCAGCGCCTTGTGCCTCGCCAGCACCGTGAAGCCGCTTGGCTGGCTCTCCGGATCATCCTCTTTGGTGCCACGCGCAGCCCTGTTGTCGATGGCGTCGGCAGGGATCAGAAGAACGCATGCGATCGCAATGACGCCGAAGAGCGCCGCCAGCAGGAACACGGCCGTGTAGCCGTATTTCCAACCGAGATAGCCCGATACGGCCGCGCCGACCATGTTGCCGGCATGGTTGAAGGCCTGGTTGCGGCCGTTCTGCCGGTTGAAGCCCTTCTGCCTCACGATGCCAAGCGTGATGCCGGTGACGGCGGGAACGATGGCGGCGCCGGCAAGCGAGGTTGCGATTTGCGATGAGGCGACGGCCCAGAAGTTTTGCGACAGCAGAATGAGGGCCGAGGCGGTGACAACGGCGACGCCCGGCACGATCACCCAGGCGCGCTTGTGCCGGCTTGCATCGATGAAACCGCCGATCGGCGTCGTGATCAGCATGCCCGCGACGTTGCCTATCGTCATCGCGGTCCCAATCCAGCCGCTCGCCCAGCCATGCGCCTGGAGAAAGACACCGACGAACGGCCCGATGCCGGACTGCATGTCGGCCATGAAGAAGTTCAGAGCGAGCAGAGGCCACAGCCGCGCCGCCTTGTCCGATCGCTCATTCTTCTTGCTGACACGCATGGCAAGTAGACTCTCGGCCGGTTAAGCGATCACCAGATGATTCTCCGAGACCGGCGGCGGGCTTCCACCGCAGCGGTCGGAACAAAGCGCTGGATCATGAATTTGAAGGCGATGGTTCAAATCGACGTTCTCGAAAGACCGATCGAACGCATCAAGGAAACCTGCGTGATGATGGGCATCACGGAGAAGTTCGAGCGCGCGCTTCCGGAGCTCGAGACGTTCCTGGAAGGCGAAGTAGCGAAGGGCGAGACCCGCGAGACGCGGCTGACTTACGATGGACTCTGCTACCTCAAGCAGATCTTCGCGAGAAAGTAACAGCACGGCACACGGGAAGGTTTTCACGACTGCTCATCGGACGACGGCTTTCGCGGCTTCGTCGTTCGCCACGGGGGCCATCGCAAAAGTTTTGGACCTGGCATCAACGTGGCCCGGTAGCGATCGTTCCCCGATTGCTCTCTCGGCTAACGCCACATCCCGCGCATCTTGGCGCGGATGTCGACCGGCGCTGCACGATCTGCCGGCGCTGCGGTCGCCGGACGCGCAATCGGCCAGGTGGAGCGCTCGAACAGCGGCACCAGCCTCTCCGGGATGAAACGCGTGCGCGAGGCGTACATGTGCCGGTCGCCTTTGGCGCTCTGGCCGTGCACGAAGAAGCGCTGCGGCAGGATCAGGTGCAGATCATCCTTGGCGCGGGTCATGGCGACGTAGAGCAGGCGGCGTTCCTCTTCCAGCTCGGCGCTGGTCCCGGCGCCGAGATCGGAGGGCATGCAGCCGTCGACGACGTTGAGCACGAAAACCGACTTCCATTCCTGTCCCTTGGCGGAATGGATCGTCGAGAGGATCAGATAGTCCTCGTCGAGCAAAGGCGGGCGGGCCTGGTCGCTGGTCGCATCGGGCGGATCGAGCGTGAGCTCGGTCAGGAAGCGCTCGCGCGACGGATAGCCGCTTGCGATCTGTTCGAGCTGGATCAAATCCGCGCGGCGGACCTCGGCGTCCTCGTGGATGCGGTCGAGATGCGGCTCGTACCACAGCCGTGCCCGCTCGATATCGACGGGCCACTCGGAATAGCGGAGGTTCTCGATCGCGCGGACAAATCCCTTCCAATCTTCGCCAGCGCGCGGCGGCGGGGGCAAGGTGCAAAGTGCGGCAATCGGGTCGGCAGCCTCGGCCATGCGTTCGAGCACCCGCTGCGCCGAGCTTGGCCCGACGCCCGGCAGCAAATGCAGGATGCGGAAACCGGCGACGCGGTCGCGCGGATTCTCCACGAAGCGCAATAACGCCAGCATGTCCTTGACATGGGCGGCGTCGAGGAATTTCAGGCCGCCGAACTTCACGAAGGGAATGTTGCGGCGGGTGAGTTCGACTTCCAGCGGACCGCTATGCGAGGAGGTGCGAAACAAGACCGCCTGGTGCTTGAGCAACGCGCCTTCCTCGCGGTTCGCCAGGACCTGCTCGACGATGTAGCGCGCCTGATCGGCCTCGTCGCGGACGGCGACGAGCTGTGGCTTGCGCGACGATGTCCGCTCGGTCCAGAGATTCTTCGTGAAGCGCTCCTTGGCCAGCGCAATCACGCCGTTTGCGGCCGATAGGATCGGCTCGGTCGAGCGATAGTTGCGATCGAGCGTGATGAGCTCCGCCCTCGGCGTAAACTGATCCGGAAAATCCAGGATGTTGCGGACAGTGGCGGCGCGGAACGAATAGATCGACTGCGCGTCGTCGCCCACGACCGTAAGCCCGCTCCCTCCGGGTTTCAGTGCGAGCAGGATCGATGATTGCAGGCGGTTGGTGTCTTGGTATTCGTCGACCATGACGTGGTCGAAGCGGCCACCGATCTCGTCGGCAAGCGCAGCGTCGGTCACCATCTGCGCCCAATAGAGCAGGAGGTCGTCATAATCGAGTACGTTCTGTTGCTGCTTGGCGTCGACATAAGCGGCAAACAGGCGCTTCAGTTCATCCGCCCAGCCCGAGCACCAGGGATAGAACATGCCGAGCACGCTATCGATCGGCGTCTCGGAATTGACGCAGCGGGAATAGATCGCAAGGCAAGTGCCCTTGGTCGGGAAGCGGCTCTCGGTTTTGGAGAAGCCGAGATCGTGCCGGACGAGGTTGATGAGGTCGGCGGAATCCTCGCGGTCATGGATGGTGAAGGCAGGATCGAGCCCGATCCGCTCGGAATATTCCCGGAGTAGCCGCGCGCCGATGCCGTGAAAGGTGCCGGACCAAGTGAGCGCATCGGTCATGACGCCCGCGTTGTCGCCGAGCACGCGGCGGGCGATCCGTTCGACGCGCTTGGTCATTTCCGCCGCCGCGCGGCGCGAGAAGGTCATCAGGAGGATGCGGCGTGGGTCAGCACCGCTGACGATCAGATGCGCAACGCGGTGGGCCAACGTGTTGGTCTTGCCTGATCCGGCGCCGGCGATCACCAGAAGCGGCGCGCCAATGGTTCCATCCGGCCCGACGCCGTGCTCGACGGCGCGCCGTTGCGCAGGATTGAGCGCATCCAGATATGTGTCTTTGCTGTCCGCGAGCACGAATCACCCCGGAGAAAGCTAACAGAGATCGGGCCTGTGGGGATGAAGGTCCAGGGCGGGAGATAGAATTAGATTGACTTTGGCTACGCCCGTTGCACAACCGCGTCATGGGTGACGTATCGAGTTCCGACACACCGCTGAAGGCGACGTTCAAGATCAAGCTGAACGGCGAGACCGTCACGATTGCGACCGTCGGTCAGGCCTATCGCTTCATCACCAATCTGAACTCGGTGGAGTGGATGGAATTCCGCACGCTGCACGACGAGGCGGTCAGCGCGCTGGAGAAAGCCGCCGACAACGCGATGCTGGCGATCCCGGCGACTAATGCGCTGCGCGCGCTGTTCGTGCGCGCAAAACTGCTTTGACAGGGAACGGGGCGCCTGGTCTCCAAGGCCACCCCGGATTGCCGCAGAGAGCCGCGATTCGGCCATGCCCCTACGAACACGGTCACAGCGCGTCCTCCGCCAGCAAGCGGTCATAGGCGAGCGCGGAGCGCAGGTTGATGGCGGCGATCTTCAGATAGCGCGATTCCTTCATGGCATTGTTCAGCATCAGGATCGCCGTTCGCCAGTGAACGCGTTCGCGCTGATCCTCAGTGAGTGATGAAAAGAAATCCGCCACGTCGCCAACGGTCGCGATCGTCCGCCCGTCCCTCAACGCAAGCGGGAACGGGAGCGGCGAATTCCTTTCGATATCCAGCAAGAGACGCTCCGGGCAACGACCAACCGACGCTTAAGTCACCCGGCTATATCATTTGTTAACAGGAGGCGAGGGGCTGCCAGCATCGGCTAGAAGGAATCCGCCAGCGCGATTTCCGCCTCGAGCGCCTGAATACGCCGCTCGGCTTCTTCAAAGCTCAGATCCCCCGCGTATTGCCCGGGCTGGTAGGCCTCCTCCGCAAGACCCTTCAATCGCAATGCCTGGGCGCGGGTCATTTGAGCACTGGCGCGCTCGCGTACCCCGCCATATTTCGCCACCGGTGTCCTCATGGTCCGCTGCCTCGTAGTCTCAAATCCGTGACTTGACTTTATGTTCTATTTTTGTTCTAACAAGCCATGGATAATAGAATTAATGAAATCCGTCGCAAGATCAGTGCGCTACGGGACGAGATGATCGTTGCCGAGGGCGTGGTCCGCGATCAGGTCAATCACGATCACGATTGCACGGAGGCGGCGCGCCGGCTGCTTGCCATGCGCTCGGAGATGACTGAGCTGATCGGTCAGTGGAAAGCTGCCGGCGGCAGCGAACGGCTGCCCGACGTCAGAGAGCACCTGAAACGCCAGCCGGTTGTGCGACCGAAGAAGGATTGACGCGCCAACCAGCCTCGCTAGCCGCGTTTGCGGATAGATAGGCGGGCAGTTGCGCGACAGCACAGCACGATGTGCTCCCGCCCGCTTCCGACCAGGAACGGACGTCGTCTCCGCGCGTTTTCACCGCAAGGAGACCATGACTGAGCCCTTGCGCGTATTGATCGAAGATTCGGTGCAGATCGCCTGGGACTTTCTCGAGCGCGCCGGCGAGCTTGACGATGGCGCAGTCGCGAGCCGCTTTCTGGTCGACGATATCGAACTGATGGTGCGACGGGGAGAGCGGCGGCGCCTTCTGCTGGCGAACAGGGCGATCGACGACTATCGGCGCTTCAAGCACAGGCGCGCGATGCTGGTCGGGCGAGAACTCGAACCTGCGACGTGACCGCGACGGAGTGTCCGAGTTAGGAACAGATTTAGCGCTTGCGCTTGCTTCCTCCAGGAGGTGTCGCATGAGCAAGGAAACGCCACTCGATGATCCCCGGCAGCAGACCGACTGGGGTTCGCACAAGCAGACCGACAAACCGTGGAAGGAGAAGCCGGAGAAGGAGCAGCGATCCGGCGATCCGAAACCTGACCTCGAAAAGTGGCGGGAGAGCAATACCAGCTGAAGGCGGTCGCAGCCACGAGCATACCGATGACCCGCTATCACTTCTGGATTGTTGACCACGATCGGGCGCTCGATGCCATCGGACGACCGGTGGGTGACCGCGACCAGGCGCTCGTGCACGCCAAGCGGCTTGCGATCGATCTCGCTGAGAGCGGGCAGGAATATCTCGGCAAAGGTTATGCGGTCGTGGTGCTTGATGATGCTGGCATCGAGATTCATCGCGAAAGTATCGATACCGCCGAAAAGAGCGGCTGACGCGAACGAGGTCGATCTGCTCGGTGAACCGCGGCCGGGCAGTTGGCCGATCTCTGGCAACCGGAATGGCGCAGCGAGTATTGCGCTGCGTCGGCCCGATGTTCCCGTGCTTGGAATGTCAATCGACGATTGTTTCGGAAAGAGGCCGGTTCAGCCGGGAAAACCCCTGGAGGCGACCTTCCAGCAGGGCGTCCATGCCACGGCGGTGCAATAAGAGCAGTCCGACTGCAAGCTGGCGAAGATCGTTGCGGCCGGCGCCGACGGGGAGCCGGCGTGCGCGGCGCAGCGCGTCGGCCGCCTGTCGCTCCAATGGAGATCGCTTACGTTCCATAAGCTCGGCCCCCGGCGGCCATCGATAATAACTACATCGAATAGTGATGATGTAGCCCATTTCAGCCGCCGCAACCGCCACATAGGTTAACTTCGGTGAGTTTTGTGTCGGACGGGAACGATGAATGACGATCGCAACCCGCTGCTCACACTGATCTCCTGCGTCATCTGCAGGAAGACAATGCGGCTCGAGCGGAGCGCGCCGGGCGAGGACGGCAAGGACGTCATTCAATATCGCTGCGAGCAATGCGGGCGCATCGAACGGGTCCGGCTCGTCCGGGGAAGCTGGCCGTCCACGAGTCAGGCGGGTTGATGGGGTCGCCAAGGCTTCAGATCAGGCCGCCGGCGTGACCAACTCGGTGCCCGGATAGGCGACCATCCAATCGTCCAGCAATTCATCGGAGCTGGAATCGTCGAGCACGAGCGGACGGCATGCCGCCAAATCCCTCCCGTGCGCGAGCTTGCTGCGTTTCAACGGTCTCCTGCGGGTGGTCATTGGCCATCGATGCTCCAGCAGCATTTCCCATGGCTGCCGCAACAACAGATCTGGGGGCGGGCAGGTTCCTGCGAGCCGCAAGAAATGGCGACCCGCGCCGC
Organism: Bradyrhizobium sp. LeoB3; assembly: GCF_055456055.1. Taxonomy (NCBI): domain Bacteria; kingdom Pseudomonadati; phylum Pseudomonadota; class Alphaproteobacteria; order Hyphomicrobiales; family Nitrobacteraceae; genus Bradyrhizobium; species Bradyrhizobium sp. LeoB3. The sequence goes on along the minus strand of NZ_JBVBEF010000015.1, from coordinate 40,217 downwards.
GGGGTCAGTCGTGCCCGGTCAGCTTGGACAGCTCACGGCTGAGCTCGTGAAGCTGGTAGGGCTTGCGGAGGACTGGAAAATCCATCCTGACGTGCTTGGCGGAATCGGAATAACCGGTCGTGAGCAGGACCGGCAGCGTCGGATTTCGTTCCCTGATCGCGCGCGCCAACTTCAATCCGTCCATCTTGCCGGGCATGATGATGTCGCTGAATACGAGGTCGACATCGTCAGCCTCGATCTCCTGCAGCGCCGTTTCAGCGTTAGGGACCCAGCGGACGGTGTAGCCGAGTTGCTCGAGCAGCCCGGCACTTGCGTCGGCCACAGCGGGATTGTCCTCGACCAGCAGGACGGTCGCGGAGGCTTGCTTGCTCAAACTCTCCTGTCCGTGCTGTTCGGCCGCGCTGCCCCGGGGCAGACGGAGGCGGACCATGGTGCCCTTGCCAAGCGCGCTTTCGATGTCGATCGTCCCGCCGGCCTGATGGACGAAGCCATGCACCTGGGAGAGGCCGAGGCCGGTTCCCTTGCCGAGGGGCTTGGTGGTGAAGAAGGGATCGAACACCTTGCTGAGCACATCCTGTGGAATGCCCGTGCCGGTATCCTCGACTGAAATCAGGACCTGATCCTTGTCCAAATCATTGCGCGCCGAGACGGTGATGGTGCCGCCTTCCGGCATCGCATCCCGAGCGTTGATGACAAGGTTGAGGAGAGCGGTTTCAAGCTCGGCGGGATCGAGGAAGACTGGCCAGACGTCGGGCTGGATATCGATCTGCAACGTCACCATGCTGCCGAGCGCACTCGCCAATACCTCACGCACGGACGAGATCTGGTGATCGACGTCGATGGTCCGCGGATTGACACTCTGTCGTCGGGCGAAGCTGAGGAGTTGGCTGGTGAGGGAAGCAGCACGTTGAGTAGCGGTCTCAATCGCACTCAGTGCGCGCCGGGCTCCCGGGCTCGTCACCTCCTTCTTGATCTTGTGCAGATTGCCCGAGACGATCATCAGGAGATTGTTGAAGTCGTGCGCGACACCGCCGGTCAGTTGGCCGAGCGCGTCCATCTTCTGGGATTCCGCAAGCTGGCGCTGGATCTGCTCCAGTTTGAGCTGCGCTTCGCGACGCTCGGTGATATCGCGGGTGATCTTGGCAAAGCCGATCAATCGGCCGGAGCGGTTGCGAATCGGGTCGATCACAACGCTCGCCCAGAAGAACGAGCCATCCTTGCGGAGGCGCCAACCTTCTTCCTCGTAGTGGCCGGTCTCCTCGGCGATCTTCAGCGCTCGAGCGGGCTTGCCCGCCGCCCGATCCGCCGGGGTATAAAAACGCGAGAAGTGCTGGCCAACGATTTCTTCGGATGAATAGCCCTTGATTCGCTCGCCACCGGCATTCCAGTTCGCGACGATGCCCTGCGGGCTCAACATGTAGAGCGCGTAATCCGTGACGGCCTTGACCAGAAGACGGAAATTGCGTTCGCTCTCGAAATAATCCCGTTCGAGCTGTTTGGTCTTCTTGGCCATTTGAAATCCTGCGCCGCCGACTGCAAACGCCAAGGCGCGACTTTCGTTCCCGCTTTGGCTTGGATCTAACAGGTTGCTGAGCAGTCGCAAAAAAGTTCCCGAGGACCGGGAACCTTCCGTCAGATCTCTCATTGGTATCGTTCGGCTGTCTCCGCGTGTTATCGCTCATTTTTTCTGTCTTGATTAGATCGCAACCTATCCGTCTTATGCATCCGATGGTCCGGAACTTCGAAAATCTAAAGCCGGCCAGCGTGCAGGGGGAATTTTATGAGCGATTTGGGTCCGGCTCCTCGTAGTCGTGGCGAACCCCGCCGTAACAAACAAAACGGCAAGATCGATCCCGCCCAGGACCTGTTGCAATCGCTCCAGGCGATGCGGGCCGGTAACTTCACCGCGCGCATGCGCGGCGACTATCTCGGGATCGACGGCAAGATAGCGGAGGCCTTCAACGAGATCGCCGCGGCGAACGAGCGCATGGCCCAGCAGCTCGAGCGCGTCGGCCAAGTCGTCGGCCGCGAGGGACAGACCCGCCAACGGGTGAATCTCGGCCTTTCAAGTGGCTCGTGGGCGGACATGGAAGGCTCGATCAACACGCTGATCGACGACCTTTTGTGGCCGACCCGGGAAGTGACGCGCGCGGTCGCGGCGGTCGCACAAGGCGACCTGCTGCAGACCGTTCAGCTTGACGTCGAGGGGCGGCCACTGCGCGGCGAATTCCTGCAGTCGGCGAACATCGTCAACACGATGATCAAGCAGCTCGGCGTGTTCACGTCGGAAGTGACGCGCGTGGCACGGGAAGTCGGCGTCGAGGGCCGGCTTGGAGGGCAGGCCCAGGTGCCGGAGGTGACCGGTGTCTGGAAAGATCTGACCGAGAGCGTCAACTCGATGGCCAACAACCTGACAGGTCAGGTCCGCAACATCGCGGAGGTGACGATCGCAGTCGCCAATGGCGACCTTTCGAAGAAGATCACGGTCGACGTCCGCGGCGAGATCTTGCAGTTGAAGGAAGCGATCAACACCATGGTCGACCAATTGCGCTCGTTCGCGTCCGAAGTGACGCGCGTCGCGCGCGAGGTGGGTACCGACGGCAAGCTTGGCGGCCAGGCGATCGTGCCCGGCGTGGCCGGCACGTGGAAGGACCTGACCGATTCCGTCAATGCGATGTGCGGCAATTTGACCGCGCAGGTGCGCAACATCGCCAACGTGACGACCGCGGTGGCGCGCGGCGACCTGTCGCGGAAAATCACCGTCGACGTGCGCGGCGAAATCCTGGAGCTGAAGGACACCATCAACACGATGGTCGATCAGCTCAACGCCTTCGCGGGCGAAGTGACGCGCGTCGCGCGCGAGGTCGGCACCGAAGGCAAGCTCGGTGGCCAAGCCCAGGTGCCCGGTGTCGGGGGCATCTGGAAGGACCTGACTGATAACGTGAACTTCATGGCGTCCAACCTGACCGCCCAGGTCCGCAACATCGCCGACGTCGCCACTGCGATCGCCGGGGGCGACCTTTCCAAGAAGATCACGGTGAATGTGTCAGGCGAGATCCTTCAATTGAAGGAGACGCTGAACACCATGGTGGACCAGCTCAACGCGTTCGCGTCCGAAGTCACGCGCGTGGCGCGTGAAGTGGGCACCGAAGGCAAGCTCGGCGGTCAGGCTAACGTGCTCGGCGTTGCCGGCACCTGGAAGGACCTGACTGATAACGTCAACTTCATGGCGTCCAACCTGACCGCCCAGGTCCGCAACATCGCGGAAGTGACGACGGCCGTGGCCAATGGCGACCTCTCGAAGAAGATCACGGTCGATGTGCGCGGCGAAATCCTGGAGCTGAAGGACACCATCAACACGATGGTCGACCAACTCAACGCCTTCGCGTCCGAAGTCACGCGCGTGGCGCGCGAGGTCGGTACCGAAGGCAAGCTCGGCGGACAGGCGCTGGTGCGCGGCGTTGCCGGCACCTGGAAGGACCTGACCGACAGCGTCAATTCGATGGCATCGAATCTGACGGGCCAGGTTCGCAACATCGCGGAAGTCGCAACTGCGGTGGCGAAGGGTGACCTGTCGAAGAAGATCACCGTGAACGTGTCAGGCGAAATCCTTCAATTGAAGGAGACACTGAACACCATGGTGGACCAGCTCAATGCGTTTGCGGGCGAAGTGACGCGCGTCGCACGCGAGGTCGGCACCGACGGCAAGCTGGGTGGCCAGGCGGAAGTGCCTGGCGTCGCCGGCACCTGGAAGGACCTGACCGATTCCGTGAATTCGATGGCGGGCAACCTCACGGCGCAGGTGCGCAACATCGCGGAGGTCGCGACCGCGATCGCCGGCGGCGACCTGTCGCGCAAGATCACGGTCGACGTGCGCGGCGAGATCCTGCAGCTCAAGGAAACGCTGAACACCATGGTCGACCAGCTCAACCGCTTTGCGGGTGAGGTGACGCGCGTCGCACGCGAGGTCGGCACCGAAGGGCGTCTCGGCGGCCAGGCCAATGTGCCCGGCGTGGCCGGCACCTGGAAGGACCTCACTGACAGCGTCAACTCGATGGCCGGCAATTTGACCGCCCAGGTTCGCAACATCGCGGAAGTCACCACCGCCGTGGCGCGCGGCGACCTGTCGCGCAAGATCACGGTCGACGTGAAGGGCGAAATCCTTGAGCTGAAGAACACCATCAACACGATGGTGGACCAGCTCAACGCCTTTGCCTCCGAGGTGACGCGCGTGGCGCGCGAGGTCGGCACCGAAGGCAAGCTCGGTGGCCAGGCAGAAGTGCCGGAGGTCGCCGGCACCTGGAAGGACCTGACCGACAACGTCAACTTCATGGCGTCGAACCTGACGGCCCAGGTCCGCAACATCGCGGAGGTCGCGACCGCGATCGCCGGCGGCGACCTGTCGAAGAAGATCACAGTGGACGTCCGCGGCGAGATTCTGCTCCTGAAGGAAACGCTGAACACGATGGTGGAGCAGCTCCGCTCCTTCGCGGCTGAAGTAACGCGCGTGGCGCGCGAGGTCGGCACCGAGGGCCGGCTGGGCGGCCAGGCCGTGGTGCCTGGCGTCGCCGGCACCTGGAAGGACCTCACCGACAACGTCAACCTGCTGGCGGCCAACCTCACCACGCAGGTGCGCAACATCGCGGAAGTCACGACTGCGGTGGCGCGCGGCGACCTCTCGCGCAAGATCACCGTCGACGTGAAGGGCGAAATCCTCGAGCTAAAGAACACCATCAACACCATGGTGGACCAGCTCAACGCGTTTGCGGGCGAAGTGACGCGCGTGGCGCGCGAAGTCGGCACCGAAGGCAAGCTCGGCGGCCAGGCTGAGGTGCGCGGCGTCGCCGGCACCTGGAAGGACCTGACCGATACCGTGAACGTGATGGCCGCCAACCTGACCGAGCAGGTACGCGGCATCGTCAAGGTCGTGACGGCGGTCGCCAATGGCGATCTGAAGCAGAACCTGACCGTGAAGTCGAAAGGCGAGGTGGCCGCGCTCGCCGACACCATCAACAACATGACCGAGACCCTGGCGACGTTCGCCGATCAGGTCACGACCGTGGCGCGCGAAGTGGGCGTCGAGGGCCGGCTCGGCGGGCAAGCCAACGTGCCCGGCGCCGCCGGCACGTGGAAGGATCTGACCGGCAACGTCAACCTGCTGGCCGCCAACCTGACCTCGCAGGTCCGCGCCATCGCGGAGGTCGCAACCGCGGTGACAAAAGGCGACCTGACCCGCACCATTCAGGTCGACGTCCGCGGCGAGGTGGCCGAGCTCAAGGACAACATCAACACCATGATCGGTAACCTCCGTTTGACGACGGACCGCAATACCGAACAGGACTGGCTGAAGACCAATCTCGCCAGGTTCACCAATATGCTGCAGGGGCAGCGCGATCTGTCGACCGTGGGACGGCTGCTGCTGACCGAATTGGCGCCCGTGATCAACGCGCATATGGGCGTGATCTACCAGGTCGAGAGCGCCGAGATCCCGCAACTGCGTCTGTTGTCCGCCTATGCCGACGACGGCGCCAAACCGCATCCATCAATCGTGCGCTTGGGCGAGGGACTGATCGGCCAATGCGCACTGGACAAGCGGCAACGGCTGCTTTCGGACATTCCTGATGACGTGGTCCCGGTGAATTCGGCGCTGATGCGCGTGCTGCCGAAGAACGTGGTGGTATTCCCGGTCCTGTTCGAGAACCAGGTCAAGGCTGTGATCGAGTTGTCTTCGCTCGCGTCGTTCACCGCCTCGCAGATTACCTTTGTAGAGCAGCTCACCGACAGCGTCGGCATCCTGCTCAACAGTATCGAGGCGACAATGCAGACCGAGGGCCTGCTGAAGCAGTCGCAACAACTCGCGGGCGAGCTTCAGGCCCAGCAGCGGGAATTGCAGCAGACCAACGAGCAACTCGAACTGAAGGCGCAACAGCTCGCCGAACGCAACGTTGAGGTCGAACGCAAGAACCAGGAAATCGAGCAGGCGCGCCGTGCGCTGGAAGAAAAGGCGAGCGAGCTTGCGCTGACCTCGAAATACAAGTCGGAATTCCTGGCCAACATGTCGCACGAGCTGCGCACGCCGTTGAACAGCATCCTGATCCTCGGCCAGCAGCTTTCGGATAATCCCGAAGGCAATCTTGCGCCCAAGCAGGTTGAATTCGCCCGCACCATCCACGGCGCCGGCACCGACCTGCTCAATCTGATCAGCGACATCCTCGACCTCTCGAAGATCGAGTCCGGTACCGTGACCGTGGACGCCGAGGAAATCCTGACATCGAGCCTGCTCGAAACCGTCGGCCGACCGTTCCGCCATGAGGCGGAAAACCGTCATCTGTCGTTCAGCATCGAGGTCGACGAGACGCTTTCCCGCAGCATGGTCACCGACTCCAAGCGCCTGCAGCAGGTGCTGAAGAACCTGTTGTCCAACGCCTTCAAGTTCACCGCCGAGGGCGGCGTCAAGCTGACCGTCTCGGCCGCGGTCGGCGGTTGGAGCGCCGAGCATCCAATTCTCAACACCGCACCCGCGGTCGTCGCCTTCGAGGTGAGCGATACCGGCATCGGTATCCCCCTGGACAAGCAGAAGCTGATCTTTGAAGCGTTCCAGCAGGCGGACGCCGGCACCAGCCGCAAATATGGCGGCACCGGTCTCGGCCTTGCGATCAGCCGCGAGCTCGCGAGCCTGCTCGGCGGCGAGATCCATCTGCGAAGTGCGCCCGGCAGGGGCAGTACCTTCACACTCTATCTGCCGCTGAAATATTCCGGCCCGAGCGTTGCGCTTCGCGTGCCCCCCGCGCTGCCCTTATCGCAGGGCGGTGCGCCGGCGCTGCAGGCGCCCGCAACGCAGGAGCGCGTGGCGGAGGTGCTGGACGACCGGCTCAATCTCGAGCCCGGAGACATGATCCTCCTGATCGTCGAAGACGACCCGCATTACGCGCGGGTCCTGGTCGATCTCGCACGGGACAAGGGTTTCAAGGTCCTGGTCGCGAACCGCGGCGCCGAGGCATTGGACCTCGCCAAGCAGTTCCAGCCGACCGCGGTTTCGCTCGATGTGTTCCTGCCCGACATGCTCGGCTGGACCGTGCTGAGCCAGCTCAAGCACAATCCGCTGACCCGGCACATACCGGTGCAGGTCATCACGCTCGACGAGGACCGGCAGCATGCGCTGGCGCGCGGCGCCTTCTCGTTCGTCAACAAGCCCACGACGACCGAGGGCGTCAGCGCGGCGCTCGCCCAGATCAAGGAATATGCAAGGCCGCGACGCAAGCGGCTTCTGATCGTGGAGGACAATCCGGCCGAACGGCTCAGCATCAAGGAACTATTGGATCATAAGGACGTCGAGATCGTCACCACCGGTACCGGAGCCGGGGCGCTCTCGACCTTGCGAAGCATCCCTTGCGACTGCGTCGTGCTTGATCTGCGGCTGCCCGATATGAGCGGCTTTGAGGTGCTCGACGAAATCCGCAAGGATGAAAGCCTGTCCAATGTTCCGATCGTGGTCTTCACCGGACGGGAACTCTCGGCCGAGGAGGATGCCGAGCTTCACACAATGGCGCGCAGCATTGTCGTAAAAGGCGTCGAATCCCCGGAACGCCTGCTCGACGAAACGTCACTGTTCTTGCACCGTGTCATCACGGAATTGCCGATTGAAAAGCAAAGGATGCTCGAGAAACTTAACAGTTCCGATGAGGATCTCATTGGCAAGACGGCGCTTCTCGTCGACGACGACGCGCGAAACATCTTCGCGCTTTCCAGCGTGCTCGAACGGCGTGGTATGAAGGTACTGACGGCTACGACGGGCCACGAGGCGATCGCGCTAGTCGAATCCAATCCCAAGATTGCCATCGTCCTGATGGACATCATGATGCCGCAGATGGACGGCTATCAGACCATCGGCGTGATCAGGCAGAATGCGGCGCTTGCCCGTCTCCCGATCATCGCACTGACCGCAAAGGCGATGAAGGGCGACCGAGAGAAATGCCTGGAAGCGGGCGCGTCGGATTATCTGGCCAAGCCGGTGAACACCGAGCAGTTGCTGCTCGCCATCCGCATGTGGCTACATCGCTGAAGCGGCATGAAGATGATGGACCATGAAAAGGTAAACATCCTTCTGGTCGACGATCAGCCGGCGAAGCTGCTGGCCTATGAAGTGATCCTGAAGGAGCTCGGCGAGAATCTGGTGGTGGCCGCGTCGGGGCGGGAAGCGCTCGAGTTTCTGCTCAAGAACGAAGTCGCGGTCATCCTGGTCGACGTCTGCATGCCCGAGCTCGATGGTTTCGAGCTCGCGGCCATGATCCGCGAACATCCGCGCTTTCAGAAGACCGCGATGATTTTCATCTCGGCGATCCAGGTCAGTGATTTCGACCGGCTGCGCGGCTATGAGATGGGCGCGGTCGACTACGTTCCGGTGCCGGTGGTGCCGGAAGTGCTGCGCGCCAAGATCCGTGTCTTCGCCGAGCTCTACCGCAAGACCCGGCAGTTGGAGCGGCTCAATTCCGAGCTTGAGGACCGCGTCCGCGCGCGCACCGCAGAGCTCGAGCAATCGACCGCGCGGTTGGTCGAAAGCGAACAGCGCCGCAGCATGGCGATTGCCGCCGGCAAGATGGGCTCCTGGGACTGGGACTGGGTCAACGGCGACTGGATGTGGGACGATGGCCAGTACAAGATCTTCGGCGTCGATGCCAAGAGCTTCGAGCTGACGTCCGCGAACATTCAAGCGCTGTTTCATCCCGAGGATTTCGATGGCTTGCGCGAGGCCTGGACCGAGTTCGCGAAGGGCGTGAAATCATATGAAGCCGAATTCCGCATCATCCGTCCCGACGGCGAGGTGCGCTGGTGCGTCGGCACGGCGGCTGCGACCACCGACAAGAAGGGCCGCGTGGTGCGGGTCAGCGGCGTCACCGTCGACATCACCGACCGCAAGCGTGCCGAAGAACGGCAGAGCCTGCTCACGCGAGAAGTCGATCATCGCGCCAAGAACGCTCTCGCGCTGGCGCAGTCGATCGTACGGCTGACGCGCGCGCAGAATGTCAACGCCTATGTGCAGGCGGTCGAGGGCCGGATCACGGCGCTGGCGCGGGTTCACACCGTGCTGTCGCTGTCGAGCTGGCAGGGCGCGGAAATCCGGCGACTGGTGGCCGAAGAAGTAGCGCCGTATTCGGAAGCCGGACAAATCCAGTACGAGGGTGCGGAGGTCCAGCTCGAGCCTGCCACGGCGCAAACGCTGGCGCTGGCGCTGCACGAGCTCGTCACCAACTCCGCGAAGTATGGCAGCCTTTCCTCGCTGTCAGGCCGGCTCGCCATCACCTGGGAAGTGCAGAGCGATAGGCTGATCCTGGCGTGGGTTGAAACAGGTGGACCGCGCGTGACCAAGCCGACCTCCAAGGGATTCGGCACAAGGAGCGTGATCGCCAGCATCGAGACCCAGCTTGGCGGCAATGCCGATTTCGATTGGCGCCCTGAAGGCCTGGTCTGTCGCCTAACGGTGCCGTTGCAGGGAAAGCCGCGCACGGAGGCTGCTTCATATCGAGATATGAATGCGCCAGGATCGGAGCCGGCGCTCAGTTCGCGCACTGCATAGCCGCGACGGATCAGGCATCGGAAGCCGCGATTAGGAACGTTCTCGTCACTGGCCGATTAGTTTCATCGACGTCTTAAGGATGGCTTGCGATGAAACTGACACGAATTGCGTTGGCTTTCGGATTCATGCTGTGCCCCGCGCTCGCACTGGCGCAAACGGGTGGCGCACCGAGCGGGCGCGGATCGACCACGGGAGACCCGGCCGCGAGCTCCGCCACGCCAGGCTCCGCACCGACAACCGGCAGTGCAACGAGGCCGAGCCGGAGCGGTAGCGGGACATCGACTTCAGGCGGGCGGGACAACAATGGCGACGCCGGCCGGGACAGAATGCCCGAGAGCAACATGACCGTTCGCCCGAACGATCCCGACAAGAAGTAATCGCGAAGACGTTTGCAACGGAGAGGAAGATGGGACTTGCGCAATACGCCATCGTGCCAATTCGCGACCAATGGGGAGTGCTGCATGACGGCGTTGTGAACGGTGAATATGCGACCAAAGAATCCGCGTTCGAATCTGCCGTCGCTGCTGCATCTTTGGCGATTCGGCAGGGCCATGAAGTGCATGTGAGCGTGCCGGCGCGGGAGCAGGGCGAAGCCGCCATGCAGTCCAAGCCTTAGCTGCGGAGGAGCGAGGGTTGCCAAGAGAGGCCCGTTGGGCTGTTTTTCGAGTGATCCGTTCCCGCCTAGCCGTTTATTTTGTTCGCGCGAAGTAACCTGAGTTAGCGACGATAGATTGTTGGAAGCGCGATTCTATACTCACTTGCGAAGCGGGAGACTTCCATGACGGCAAAGCGCAATCGAAGAAAGAACAGCGTGCCGTTCGACGAGCGGCTCCAGAGAGCGGCAGACGAGGCACGCGCGGCAGCCGAGCAGTTGCCGCAAGGTGAGGCGCGCGACGCATTGCTGAAGAAGGCAAGGCAAGCGGAAACCGCCGCTCATCTGAACGAGTGGCTGACATCACCCGGCCTGCAATCGCCGCGCTGAGATGACGATGGATCGCAAGGCTGCCTGTCTGGCGCAGGCCGATGCCTGCCGGGCGAGGGCGCAAGCCGATCCAGCAAATAGCGATTACTGGATCGAAGAATCGATCAAATGGCTCGAGCGAGCCATCGATCCAACGGGCGGCCTCTCGATGACTTTCGAGACGAAGGATGAGCAGCAGCTCACGTCAGATGGCGCCGTCGCCCCGATCGCATCTTTCGACGTCGGAGCCTCGTCAACCAGAACCGACGGGACCTAGTCGGATTCGACATAAGCCATTCGCGAACAAGCGATCGCACCCAAGGCGATAACGACGCCAGCGGCGATCAGGAAACCCGGCAAGTATAGGGACACGGTCGGCGAACCGGCGGTCTGCCGCACATGGTTGGGACTGTTCATCCCAGCAGATACCTCAGCATCCCCGTGAGCAGTGCCGCGCTGACGATCGCCAATGTCGCGCAAAGCAGGTCAAGGTTGAGGCGGACTTTGTCGTGTTGATGCTCGTGCATCGCTATAGCTGTGCATGTTGGGCGCTGGGACGAGAAATCTCGCTCAGCGCCACACCCGCGCTGTCACCGCCGTTGGCCTGCGCAATATCGCCGAGCGCAATGATACCGACCAAACGCTTTTCGCGATTGAGTACGGGCATGCGACGGACCTGAATCTCGCCCATAATTGCCGTCACCTCGTCGAGATCCTGATCTTCGAAGCAGTACTTCACCTCGGCAGTCATGACGTCCCGGATCCGCGCCTCCGGCCCGCGGCCCATGCCGACGCCGCGAATAGCGATATCGCGGTCGGACACCATGCCGACGAGGCGGTCGTTCTCGGTGACCGGCAGCAGTCCGACGCCGAGTGCGCCCATAGCCTCTGCCGCATCCTTCAAGCTGTCTTCAGGAGTACAGAGCTGAACGTCGGGGGTCATCGCATCGCAAACTCTCATGGCAGACCTCGCTGTCGTCGTTTAGCGCCTAACCGATGTTGCGGATCGGCGTTCCTTCGGGCCGCAGGATTTTCAAGGCGGGACCGAACGGCGGCTACGACCGGGAACCAAGTCGGGCTGTCGTGCGTAGTCTCGGGTGAGACGATGCCAGGCGGGAGCGAAAAATGCCGCTCTACCATTTCGATCTCGTCAACACCAAGACGGTTGCCGATCAAGGCGGCGCGGAACTCGCTGACGATATCGCCGCGATGGATTCGGCCGACAACATCGCACGGCGGCTGCTCGGCGAACACCCGGACCTGAAGAACAGGCACTACTCGATCCTTGTCACCAACGAAGACGGTGACGAGATTTGTCGATTGCCGCTAGACATCATCCACTAGGCAAGGCGCGTTGCGCCTATGACCGATCTTATCGCGAGATCAACGACAACTCGATGGTGCGTGCGCGCTTGTATTGCTGAAACGCGGAAATGGCGCGGTTTGACAGCACAAGCCTGTTGTGCTGGCCCTGGCTGATCATGAAGGCGACTTTCTCGATCAGGAAATGGTGTGCTTCCACCGGATCATCGATTTCGCCAGCCCGCCTGAGGTAGTCCCACGCGATCTGTACCGCGCTCTCCAGCAGCACGGGAAAGGACTCGTCCTTGAACCATGCCGACATGTCGGTTCCTCGAATTTACTGGGGAACCCGGTTTGCCGTGTTTGGTTCCTAAGTGTTCTCGCGATCTATTGAGCGTGGATGGCGAAACGCACGAACTTGCGTCCACGGCAGTAGGAACCGGTTCGGGCGGCGCCGGGTTGTGCCGAAAGGTCAATCCAAGGAGATACCGATGAAGAAGATCATTCTAGCGTCTGCATGCGTTCTGGCATTGTCTGCCGGCGGCGCGCTCGCGCAGCAGGCCCAGCCCGCGCCCGGTGCATCCAGCGAGGGCAATGTCGGGCCTGGCGCGACACCGCATACGAGTACGCACATGAATAAGAAGGGCATGACGACCGGCGCTGGCGGCGGCTCGAGCCGCGCGGCCCATCCTTCCAGCCATGGTGCCGGGACCAAGAGCGACAAGGGGACGCAATCGGGCGGCCGATATTAGACCGATGCGATCAAGAAAAATGCCGGCCATGAGCCGGCATTTTTCGTCAGCAAAGTTGCCTGATCAACCGGGTGCAACAGCTGATCGAGACGCTCGATCTGCTGGTTCCTACTTTCCCCCTTCAATCAATTGTCGCAGGGCAGCCGCGTCGGCGGGCGCGGCGCTCTTCTGGTCGTTGTCGAAATAGACGTAGACGTCGCAGCCCTGCTTCTTCCAGGAACGAATGCGCTTGGCCCACTCCGCCAGTGTCGCATCGCGATAATGGCCCTTATATCGGCCGCCGGGGCCGTGGCCTCTGACGTAGACGAAATCGGCGGTGCGCCTCCACGGTGCCGGCGCGTCGTGATGGTCCGAAATGCACAGCGAGATGTTCGCATCGGACAGTAGTCGCATGACCTTCGGGGCATACCAGCTTGGGTGCCGAAACTCGAAGCTGTAGCGGCGCTCCTTCGACAGCAGCTTGAGGAAGGAGGCGAGGCGATCCGGCTTAGCCTCAAACTGCGGCGGCAGTTGAAACAGGATGGGGCCGGCCTTGTTGCCCAGCAGCGACAGGCGGTCTTCGAGCAGCTCGAGGCTGTTCACCGAATTCTCCGACAGGCGTTTCCAATGCGTGATGAACTTGGACGCCTTCCAGGCGAAGACAAAATTCTTGTCCGTCTGCTCGCGCCATCCCTTCACCGCCTCGGGCGTCGGCGTGCGATAGAAGACGCCATTCAATTCGGTGGTCGGAAACTGGCTTGCGTAGTAGCGAAGCTGGTTCTTGAGCGGCAGGCCTTTAGGGAAGAACGGCCCGCGCCAGGAATCATAGTGCCAGCCCGATGTCCCGATCAAAATACGCGCCATAAACTCGCGATGCGTTGGAGCGAAATGAAGCACAGAGAACCGGCACTCTGTGTGAGGGTTCCAATTCCAATCGGTAATCCCGGTCGTTCGCCGGAACCATGGTCTGACCGCGCGGTTAGCCAAATCGATTGCAAATGATCTCCTTCGCTTGAGGTGCTGTCGTGGATGCCATGACCCGAGAGCATGGACCGTCCGCAGAAGAAACGCGGCCTCCGGAACGCGCTCCCGAACAGAAGCCGGAATTCAGGGATGTCGGCGAAACGCAAGACAGCCCGCCGACCGCGCCCGAGAAGCCATCGATGCGCGATCGGCTCCGCGAGCATTGGCTGTTGGCGATCGTGGGCGCCTGCGTTCTCCTGGCTGCGCTGATTGGCGGGGTCGTCTATTGGCTCGAGGTCCGTAACTACGAATCTACCGACGATGCCTTCATCGCCGCCCGCAGCTTCTCGGTTGCGCCGAAGGTCGGCGGTTACCTTGTCGATGTGCCCGTTACGGATAACCAGCACGTCGATGCCGGCGATCTGCTCGCCCGTATCGACGATCGCGACTACAGGATCGCGGTCGACCAGGCCGAGGGGCAGGTTGCAGGAGCGCGCGCCAACATCGCCAATCTCGAGGCTCAGATTACCAGCCAGCAAGCCCAGATCGATCAGGCGAGAGCACAACTCGCGCAAGCCGAAGCGCAACTGCAATTCGCGCAGCAGGAGGCCGCGCGCGCCGATGATCTGCTGCAGAAGGGCGCCGGTACGCTGCAGCGTCAGCAGCAGACCAAGTCCGATCTCGAAGCGCAGCAGGCCAACACCACGCGTGCGAGGACGGCGGTAACCGTGGCGGAGCTTGGGATCAAGCCGCTGCAGGCCCAACGCGAGAGCGCCAAGGCCTCGCTGCAACAGGCAGAGGCGCAGCGCGATCAGGCCAAGCTCAATCTCGAATACACCAACGTCACAGCGGCCCAGTCCGGGCGCGTCGTCAAGCTGAGCGGCGCCAAGGGTACGTACGCGATGGCCGGGCAGAGCATCATGATGTTCGTGCCCGACGAGGTCTGGATCGTCGCCAACTACAAGGAGACCCAGCTTCGCGACATGCGCCCAGGCCAGCCGGTCGAGTTCAGGATCGACGCCTATCCGGACCGCAAACTGACCGGACGCGTGGACTCGGTGCAGCCCGGCTCGGGGACGGCGTTCAGCCTGCTGCCGGCCGAGAACGCAACCGGCAACTACGTCAAGGTCGTGCAGCGCGTGCCGGTGAAGATCGTGGTCGATCATTGGCCCGCCGACGTGCCCGTCGGTCCCGGCATGTCGGTCGTGCCGTGGACGAAAGTACGATGACGGACGCGACGCAGGCCGGCGGCTGGTCGCCGGAGCGCTCCGCCGCCGGTGGACACAATCCCTATCTCATCGCCTTCGTCGTCTCGATCGCGACCTTCATGGAGGTGCTGGACACGACGATCGCCAACGTCGCACTGCGCCACATCGCGGGCGGACTGGCGGTCGGGATCGACGAGAGCACTTACGTCATCACCAGCTATCTCGTCGCCAACGCGATTGTGCTGTCGATTTCCGGCTGGCTCGCCACCGTGATCGGACGCAAGCGCTTCTACATGATGTGCGTGGCAACCTTCACCGTGGCCTCGCTGTTGTGTGGGTTTGCCTGGAGCCTGGAATCTCTGGTGCTGTTCCGTATCCTGCAAGGCCTTGGCGGAGGAGGCATGGCGACCTCCGAGCAGGCGATCCTGGCCGACTCCTTTCCGCCAGCCAAGCGCGGCCAGGCTTTTGCGATCTACGGCATCGCGGTCGTGGTGGCGCCGGTGATCGGGCCGACGCTCGGCGGCTGGATCACTGATACTTATTCGTGGCACTGGGTGTTCCTGATCAACGTACCGATGGGATTGCTTTCGCTGTTCCTTGTCGGGACGCTGGTGAACGAACCCTCGGGTGCGGAGGAGGAGCGAAGGGCATTGCTCCGCAAAGGACTTCGTGTCGACTATGTCGGCTTCGCTCTGGTTGCGATCGGGCTCGGCTCGCTCGAATTCGTGCTCGACGAAGGCCAGCGCAACGATTGGTTCGGATCCAACATGATCCTGGGCTTTGCGCTGATTTCCGGCTTCTGCCTGCTGGCGCTGATCCCCTGGGAACTGACGCGCGAGGAGCCGATCATCGAGCTTCGCCTGCTCGGCCAGCGGCAGTTCGCCGCCTGCTTCCTGGTGATGCTCGGTACCGGTGCAGTGTTGATTTCGACCACCCAGATCCTGCCGCAACTGCTGCAGGCCGAGCTCAACTACACCGCGACTCTCGCAGGCCTCGCCCTGTCGCCGGGCGGCATTTTCACGATGATGATGATGCCGATCGTCGGCAGGCTCGTGAGCAGCGTGCAGCCGAAATATCTGATCATGGTCGGCGCCCTCATCGTGACGCTCTCGATGTGGCATCTCACGGGGCTCACCCAGGATATCTCCTATGGCTATGCGGCGTGGTCGCGCATCTTTCTCGGCATCGGGCTGCCGTTCCTGTTCCTGCCGGTGACGACGGCCTCCTACGATGGCGTGCCGCCGGAGAAGACCAACCAGGCGTCGGCGCTGATCAATGTCGCGCGCAACATCGGCGGCTCGATGGGAGTCGCGCTGGCGCAGACCGTGCTGGCGCAACGCCAGCAATTCCATCAGAGCCGGCTGGTCGAGCACGCCGCGCCATCCGACATCGGTTACCAGCAGACCATCGATGCGATGACGCGCTACTTCCAGACGCAGGGCTCCAACGCTTCCGAGGCGGCTTCGCAGGCGATCGCATGGGTCGGCCAGACATTGCAGCGCCAGATCGACTTCCTCGCCTATATCGATGTGTTCTGGACGCTCGCCGTCATCGGCGCCCTGATGATCCCGCTCGCGCTGAGCATGCGCTCGATCGATCTCAACGCGTCGGCAAGAGGACATTGACGGCCAAATCGTCGCAACCACAGACGCGATTGTGAAATGAGCCAGCCAAGGTTCTGGGCTATGGATGCGTGTTCGCGAGATCATCGTCTCGCGTGAGGATATGAAATGCCCTGGAAGCCAGTTGCAGCGAGCGTCGCGATGGCGACCTTGCTTGAGTTGATGAATGCAGCTGCTGCAAGCGCACAGCCTGCTGTGCTGAAGGGACAGGAAGCCTATGGCGATTGGCGGCGCGACAAGCCCGGCACGTTGCGCCTGATCACGCCGCAGGATCTGCCCAAACCCGGCGCGACGCCATCGAGCGCGAACATGTCGCGGGTGGTGCCGCGAACGGCCTCCGCAATTCCCCAAGTGCCGCCAGGGTTCAAGGCCGAGCTGTTCGCCGACGGTTTGAACGGGCCGCGCATCATCAACACCGCGCCGAACGGCGACATCTTCGTGGCCGAGACGCGCGCCGGGCGTATCCGGGTGCTGCGCGCCGCCGACGGGGCGACGAAGCCTACAATCAACGAAGCCTACGCGAGCGGCCTCGATCGTCCGTTCGGCATCGCCTTCTTTCCGAATGGCGACAACCCGCAATGGCTCTATGTCGCCAACACTGGAAGCGTGGTCCGCTTTGCCTATCGCAATGGCGACCTCAAGGCTTCCGGCAAGCCGGAGACAGTCGTCGCCAAGCTGCCGCACGGCTGGGGTCACTCGACCCGGGACATTGTCTTTACGCCCGACAACAAGCGGATGCTGGTCTCGGTCGGCTCGGCAGGCAATTCGGGGGAGGGCATGGGTACCCCGCCGGGTGGCTTGGAAGCCTGGAAGCGCGAGCGCCCGCTCGGCGCCGCCTGGGGCAACGAGACCGACCGCGCGGCGGTGCTGGCCTTCGATCCTGACGGCAAGAACCAGCGCACCTTTGCCACCGGCATCCGGAATTGCGTCGGACTTGCAATCCAGCCGCAAACGGGCGTCCCCTGGTGCTCGACCAATGAGCGCGATGGCCTCGGCGACAACCTCGTGCCCGATTATGTGACCCGCGTCCGCGAGAACGCGTTCTACGGCTGGCCATGGTTCTACATCGGTGCCAACCAGGATCCGCGGCACGCTGGCGCGCGGCCTGACCTGAAGGACAAGGTCACGGTCCCGGACGTGCTGCTGCAGGCGCATTCCGCTTCGCTTGGCCTCACGTTCTATGATGGCCAGAATTTTCCCGCCGAGTATCGCGGCGACATATTCGCGGCCCTGCATGGCTCGTGGAACCGGTCGAAGCGCACGGGCTACAAGGTGAGCCGCATCCGGTTGAAGGACGGCGTGCCGACCGGCGAATACGAGGACTTCGCGACCGGCTTCGTCATCAACGATTCCGAAGTCTGGGGACGCCCGGTCGGCGTTGCCGTAGCGCGTGACGGTGCGCTGCTCATTACCGAGGACGCCAATGGCACGATCTGGCGGATCAGCCGTTAGCCTCTTAGCCTTGCCCGTCGCTGAGCCCGTATTCCTCGTAGATCGCCAGCGGATCGGCCTCGGGAAACAGACGGCACTTCGCTTGCGCCAGATGCAGGGTGACAGTTCCGCGATCGCAGCCGGCGGCAAGCAGCTTTCGGATGTCTTCCATATGCGGTCGCGGCTGGTGTTTGGGCGGAAGCTGCTCGAGGGCGACGAGCGCCGTCGCCAGCGCCTCGGTGATGACCCATTCGTCGTGGCCGGTGATTCCCTTTCTCGGCATCGCCACACCTCCCGCATTGGAGCAAGGTACATTCTAGCGTAAAGCCAGGGCGCGCCAGCGTAAAGCCACGGCGTACCGCCATTGTTGGATTGCATCCAGCAAGGCAGATGCCTACGACGTGCACACCATTTCCGGCACAGCATCATGCAGCAATTAAGGCTTCCGGCCGACGATCTCACCGGCGGGCACAACACGTTTGCTGAATTTGTGGGCGCGCTGGGCCCGCTGGACGCAAGCCGCGGATGATGTGTTTCGCTGCGCTCTACCCATCCTACGCTGTCGTTTCCGCGAAGGCGGGGACCCATAACCACAGGCTGTGGTTGTGGCGGAAGCAAGCGGTGGTAGCGGAGCATACAAAGGCCTGGGGTTATGGGTCCCGGCTACGCCAAGGGCTTCGCCGAGGCGGGCAAGCCCGGGACGACGTGGGGAGAGATCACGGTTCAATTTTCAAACAGCTTGAGGATGTGAGTCCACATTCTCGCGGCATTCGCTGCCCGAGCTTTGCATCACTTTCACCCTCTCATCGAACAGAGGGCGCAGGGAAAGCCGGGTGCCGGTTGCACCCATGGGTCCCGTGCAACAAAAAGCACGGGGGTAGGACCACAGGTTCAACCGAAGCATTCCGGCTTTCCCTGCGCGATGGTGTTACGGTTTCCTTCGCGCTCTCCCCGGTGACCGGGCTTTCTTGCCACCGTCGTCTAGTGCGAATGTGTTCGCACGAAACTTAGCGCCAGCGTCGGGGCGCCAGGACCACACGACTTCGCCGTCCGTGATACGTGTGCTCGTCAGTCACACCCATCGCGTCCACCGCATCTCACCGCAACGTTCGTGACGATCGCGAGCCGCCCCTCTCTCGGGTGAGACGCGCGGAGTTATAGTGGTGATTTGCCCGATGGCGAAAGCGGAATGTTTTTGGTGTGAGGGCTGGACGGGGCAAATCACGTTGGAATTGCTCGCGAATTTTTCGCCGTCATTCCGGGGCGCGGAGCGCGAGCCCGGAATCCATCGAGCCGCATGCGCAAGTGGTGAAATGGATTCCGGGCTCGCGACTTCGTCGCGCCCCGGAATGACGGAGAGTGAAGAGCACGTGGCCCCTCGTGTAGGAGAGCGCGGTTGCTCCGAACCGGTTATGGTTGATAGAGAGCCGGCCTATGGAGCGGCGGGCTTTTCTTAAGACATTTGGAATCGGCGCGGATCGGTTCGGACGATGATGTCGGCAGCGAGACCTTCAAAGGGGCGCTCAATCATTCGATCAGGCTCCTGCGGAAATCTTGCCCGACGGCGCGGATCTTTCTCATCACGCCCCGGTGGCTGCCAACCGAAGACGATCGCGACAGCGATGTGCATCCGAACAAGCTCGGATATTTTCTTCGCGCTTACATCGGCGCCATGCTGCGCGTGGCGGAAATAAACCGCGTCCCATGTCTTGATCTCTTCAATTCAGGAGGGGTCAGCAAAACCAACTATCGGGCTCTCACCCACGACGGGGTGCACCCGAACAATTGGGGCGTTCTGCTCCGGGCCGTCCAGATATCCTCATTCATTTCGACCAGCGTCTAGCGGTGGCGCAAGCGGGCGCTGCTCGGCCCAGGTGAGCAGCCCATCGAGCGCCGGACACAAGGATTGTCCCCAATCGGTCAGGCCGTATTCGACCTTCGGCGGCACCTGGTGATGGACGATGCGATGCACGATGCCGTCGTTTTCCATCTGGCGCAGTTGCTGAATCAGCATCTTCTGCGAGATCCCCGGGATCGCCCGCTCCAGGTCGGAGAAGCGCAGCAATTTGCCGCCAAACAGGTGGAAGAGGATCACGAGCTTCCACCGGCCATCCAGCATCCTGAACGCCTTCTCAACGCCCTCGGCGGCGCTCGCGGCTGTGTACTCAACCTTACCCAAAAGTCAGTACCTTACCTTTTCGTGCGTTCTTGCGGTTTGGCGAAGCTACAAACACCTTTCCGGCTACGCAATCGCGATCCGCGACCGTGTCGTTCCTGACGCGCAAAGGAAAGGAAATCCGATGTCTCTCGATCTGCCGGGCCCCGTTGCCGTCTACTTTGCCGCCGACAGCCGCAATGGCGATGCCATCGCGCAATGCTTCAGCGAACGCGGCGTCGTGAAGGACGAAGGGCGCAAGCACGAGGGGCGTGCGGCCATCGCGCAGTGGAAGGCCGATGCATCGACCAAATACAACTATACGAGCGAGCCGTTCGCTGTGGAAGAACGCGACCGGAAGATCGTCGTCACTGCGCATGTGGTCGGCGACTTTCCCGGTAGTCCGATCGATCTCAGATACTTCTTCGGGCTCGATGGTGACAAGATCGCCTCACTCGAGATCCTTCCCTGAGGTCGGAGCGAGCGACAGCAATTGCTGCTGTCTAGGTTCGATCGCGCTCGCCGGCGAGGGCTGTTTCGTGGCCAGCCGCCGGCCCAGGGCAATGAACGGCTTCTCGATATAGCGCCACGAGAGCCAGGCCATCGGCGTCGTCAGCGCGACCGCCACGATCGTCATCACTGATATCGCGAGCAGGACCGGCAGTCCCCTGGCATCGAGCAGTCGGGCTGCCAGCCACATGCCGATCGGGTGAAGCAGATAGAAGCTGTAGGAGATGCGGCCGTAGAAACGGACCGGACGGAGATCGAGAACGGCAAAGAGGGCGATCGAGCTTCGAAAGGCGACCAGCAGCACCAGCAGCGAGGAACTCAATGTTTCCAGCGCAATGATCAGCGCGGTCTGTTTCTGTGATCCGCAGAAGCAGAGCAGGGCGATGGCCGCGATCGACAGGGCCCAGGCAGCGGCCGTGCGGAGCCGTTCGGTCGTCCGCTCGCCCTGCATCTGCAGAAGAACGCCGGCGACGAAGGCGTAGAGCGGCGCCAGGCTGGAAACGCCGCCAAGCAGATGCACATAGGTCCCCCAGAAGGAGAGCCCGAACAGGACAGCGATCGACACCATGAGCGGCTGCGGGCCGAAGCGCTGAAAAATCCAGACTGACAGCAGGATGACCGGCGTCGCGAAGCACTCGACGGTCATCGACCACATCACGCCGTTGATGTCATGGCGGACCATGATCGCATTGAGCACGACGTTGAGCGGATCGAATTTCCCCTCGTAGCCGACATAGAAGCCATATTGATGGTGCAGCAGCGTCAGCAGAGCGACCACCGCGATCGCCGCGGGAAACAGCCGGAACAGGCGATGTCGCAGAAACGTGACCGGGTTCGGATTGTTCTGCAGCGAGCGCGCCAGCACGAAACCGCTGAGCACGAAGAACATCACGACCGGCGCCATGCCCGTGACATAGGTGTCGGTAAACTGGCTCATCATGTGATAGCCGACGACCGAGACCGCCGCGATACCGCGCAGCGATTCAAGGCGAGGCAGGAAACCGAGCTTTCCTGCCTTGCTTGGGCTCACCTGTGCTTCGGGGACTGCCGCCATCATGGTCGCGTAACATTCCGCGCAGAGCTTGGCTACTGTGGCGCGCCGGGCACGCGTTCACCAACCTTCCGGACTAACCCTTGTACGCTAACCTTTGGGCCCTGAGGCGCTGTCGATCCATTGTCGCGTCTCCTCGTCGGACCAGCCAGGAACGGCAAATCCCTTCGGCGGGACAATGGGCTGCTGCTCGAGACGGAAATGTCGCTCGGGATGTCTGACGCGACGCACCGGCGCCGCGTCGGCAGCGGCGCACAGCATGATCAGCACGCCCAAGCAAAGAGCAAATCGCATCGGATATCCTCCGCTTCGACCGGACGTTCGCGCAACGCGAACGCTGCCTGCCATGCAGAATCTGGTCGCAGTCGGCATTTCCAAAATGCGCACCTGTTTTCACGAAAGCGGCAACGATCCGCCTTCCGATGCGCTCACTGCGCGCAAGCCGGTGCAGCTATCCCGCCGGCCTGCCGGGCGCGAGCCTGGCGGCGAGATAGAGGCGGTTCATCAATCTGAGCTGCTCGGGCGCGCCGGGGGTTGTCGGCGCGTCCTTCATGGTCATCCCCACCATCGTCTTCATGTTGTTGAGCACGACCGCGGCGATGTCCTCGGCCTCGTGCTCGTCGAGGCCGGGCGCGCAACGCTTCAGCGCTGTCTTGATCCCCGCGAGCGTCTGGCTGCGGAAACGAAGACGGATCTCGGTCCAGTCGGTCCGGGAATCCAAGAACGCGGTGACCGCTCGGATCTGTGGGTAGAGCTTGGCCAGGAGATCGATGAGGATGTCGGCCAGTTGCTCCAGACTGGCGTCGGCGGCGCGGGACTGGATCGCGTCGTATTCGGCCTGCAGCACCTCGGTATAGTGGTGCATCAGGGCGTCGGCGACGGCGTCCTTGTTTGGAAAGAAGCGATAGAGCGAGCCGATCTTGGCGTCCGCCCGCGCAGCGATCTCCGCCATGGTCGCGGCCTCGAAGCCCCGTTCCTGGATCACCTCGGCCGCCGCCTGCATGAGTTCGGCGACGCGCTGGCGGCCGACCTCGCGCTGCGGCTGGAGCGGTTTGCGGTCCCGACTTGACAAAGTTGAGTATATCCTCAAATAGAGTGGTTGCGTGCTTGAGCTTTCCCTCAAGTATTTAGCCGCTCCCCACGCGCCCGGCAACGGGGCGGGGACGCCCCCACCTGGCGAAAGGACATCCCATGCTCATCCTGCCTGCCGCGACCACAGCATTGATCCTGATCGACCTTCAAAAAGGGATTGTCGGCCTGCCGACCGAGCCCCATTCCGGTTCAGCTCTCCTTGCCCAGGGACAGGAGCTCGCCCGGCGCTTCCGCGCGGCCAAGGCGCCCGTCGTGCTGGTCAACGTCGCCTTCTCGCCCGACTTCAGCGACGCGCTGAAGTCGCCGGTCGATCAACCGATGCAAGCGCCGCCCGGCGGCTTTCCCGAGGGTTGGTCGGACTTGGCGGATGGCCTCGCCGAACCGTCGGATATCAGGATCACCAAGCGGCAATGGGGCGCGTTCTATGGCACGGAGCTCGATCTGCAGCTCCGCCGGCGTGGCGTGACCACCGTGGTGATCGGCGGCATCGCCACCAATATGGGCGTCGAATCCACCGCGCGTGCCGCGCATGAGCATGGCTATGCGGTCGTGCTGGCGGAAGACGCGAGCGCCGATCGTTCGGCGGACATGCACGCCTTTGCCTTCGAGCACATTTTCCCGCGGCTTGGCCGCGTGGCTAAAGCGGCCGAGATCGAGCTGCAGCGGTGAGCGAGCAGCAAGCCTATCTCCCGCTCCGAGCGCTGCCGGTCGCCGTCCGCTGGGCGGTGCTCGTCGTGGTTTCGTTGCTGATCGCCGGCGTGCTGCAGTGGGTGAGGCTGCCTGCCGCCTTGCTGCTGGGGCCGCTGGCCGCGGCCGCGCTGGTGCAGATGGGCGGAGGGGCGGTGAGGGTGCCCCGCCTGCTGATCGCTGCAGCCCAGGCAATCATTGGCTGTCTCGTCGCGCAATCGATCACGCCGGCAATCATCAGCGGCTTCGTGCGCTACTGGCCGATCATCCTCGCCACCGTGGCACTTTCGGTCGGCGCAAGCGCTCTGATCGGCTGGACCATGAGCCGCCTGCGCATCATCCCCGGCACCACGGCGGTCTGGGGCATGCTGCCAGGCGCTGCCACGGTGATGATGGTGATGGCCGAGGCCCACGGCGCCGATTTCCGGCTCGTCGCCTTCATGCAGTATCTGCGCGTCGTGCTGGTGGCCGCCGTCGCGTCAGTGGTGGCGCTATGGTTCGTGCATGGCGGTGGCGGGCGTTTCAGTGCCGGGCTTTTTCCGCCGATCGACCTGACGAACCTCGGAGCCACCGCGGCCATCGCGTTCGTCGGGGCTGGCCTTGCGGCGCGGATGCCAGCCGGCGTGCTGCTTGGGCCGCTCGCTCTCGGAGCGGTGCTCAACGTGCTCGGCTGGGTGAAGATCGAGCTGCCGCCACTGGTGCTGATCGCAACTTACGCTCTCATCGGCTGGAATACAGGCTTGCGCTTCACGCGCGACGTGCTGGCGACCGCCGCTCGCGCGCTGCCACAAAGCATCGGCGCAACCGCGGTCCTGATGGCGTTTTGCGGACTGCTGGCATGGCTGTTGGTGGTGCTCCTGCACGTCGATCCGCTGACCGCCTATCTCGCCACCAGCCCCGGCGGCGTCGATGCCGCCGCGATCATCGCCGCTTCGACTAACGTCGACACGTCCTTCGTCATGGCGCTGCAGACCGTGCGCGTGATCCTGCTGCTGTTCCTCGGGCCATCGGTCGCGCGCTGGGTGGCGGGAACGCTCGATCGCGCGTCAGCCAGTCCGGGACCGGATGGTCCGCCGGACGTTGGCGGCCTTGATTGATTTGCGTGGCGGCGGCATCAGCCCGCGAACGAGATGCGCGGCCGCTGCTCCCGCGGTTTCCATGTAGCTTGGATCACGATGCAGCAGGACGACGGCAAACGCGCCGTCCAACAGCAGGATGACCTGCCGTGCAAGCTGGCGTTCTTGCTGCGGGTTGACCGCATCTTCGAAGACGGAGCAAAGCCAGTCCTCGACGCGTTTCTTGTGCGCGCGGCCGATCACCATTGCGGGATGACCGGGCAGGTTGACCAGTTCGACCGAGGTGCGCAGGAAGCCGCACCCCTTCCACTTGGCGTGTCGCGCCGACCGCGCGAGGTTGCGGAAGATCGCTTCCACCTTGGCCGCGACGTCACCCTCGGCCTCGGCGAACCAGCGCTTGAACAGGGCCAGGTTTGGCTGGTCGCGGATCTCGAGATAGGCCGCGATCAGATCGTCCTTGCTGCGGAAATGATAGTAGAGCGTCCGCTTGGTGAGGCCGGCTTTCTCCGCCACCGCATCGACGCTGACGGCGCGGATGCCCTCGCCGTAGAACAATTTGCCGGCGGCTTGAAGGATACGCTCACGCGTCGAACGGCGAGTTTCGCTCATGGCCTTATGTATACCGACCAGTGAATATACACAACGCCGTCCGCCTCTTATCGTCGCGCGCATGACCAAAGTTGCGTTGCGCACATCGATTGAGGATGGAATAGCCGTCACGATTCCCTGCCGGGACGGCGTGACCATCGGCGGCCATTTGTGGCTCGCGCCAGCCGGCCGCTCCGCCGGCAGCATCATCGTCAATGCGGCAACGGGGGTGGCTGCGCGCTATTACCACCGCTATGCATGCTTCCTGGCGAACCACGGCTTCGATGTCCTCACCTATGACTATCGCGGCATCGGCGGTTCGCGGCCGTCCCGCCTTAGAGGCTGTGGCTATCGCTGGCGCGATTGGGGCGAACTCGATTTCGAGGCGGCGCTTTGCTTCATGCACGAGCATCGGCCACAGGCTCGCTTCATCGTTGTCGGCCACAGCATCGGCGGTTTCCTGCCGGGGCTCGCCGAAAGTGCTGGCCTGGTCGAGCGGATGCTGACAGTCGGCGCGCAATATGCCTGGTGGGGCGATTATGCGCCGCGCCGGTGGGCCGGCCTGTTCGTTAAATGGCATGTCGCCATGCCCGTCATGACGGCGCTCTGCGGCTATTTTCCCGGCCGCAGGCTCGGCTGGCTGGAGGATCTGCCCGCCGGCGTCGCCAATGAATGGAGTTTTCGCGGGCGACGTTTCGAGCGCAGTCATCCGCGCAGCGGGAGGCAGGCCGTGCTCTCACGGATGGCGGCGGTGACGGGGCCGATCCTTGCGGTTGCCGTGTCGGATGACGAACTCGGCACCGTGCCCGCAATCCGTCGCACGCTTGGCTACTACACCGGCGCGCCGCGCACGGCGGTGCTGCTCGAGCCGTCCGACTACGGTCGCAAGGCGATCGGCCATTTCAATCTCTTCCACGACAGTCACGCGGCCGGCTTCTGGACCGACACGCTCCTGTGGCTCAGGGACGGCCGCAATCCCTGGCCGGAGCAGGTGTTTGCATCTGTCGATCCCGGCGGCCCGTAATCGAGAGACAGAGCGCTTCGCCATGCGTGCTTTCGGCCGTGTTCAACATGTCTCAGAAAGGTACGCCGCCGGGCTTGAAATACGTTATCCCGGCGGCGCCCTGTCTCATACTGGGCCCCTGAAATCCCCAGTAGCCATTGAAGTGCAACGCGCATGCCACAAGCGTATGACGCCCAAGGAGCTTATTTGGTCGCGGCGCGGGAATAGAGCGGGACTGTCCGGTGTATGGCTAATCGTCGGCAGCCCTCTGCAACTTTTGCTCAGTTGGAGCGTAGCTCTGGCATGAGGGAAGATTTGATCCGGTTTCGTCAGCTAGCTCAGGAATGCAGGGACCGGGCGGCCGAGGCGCGTAGTCCGGTGGACGAAGATGCCTGGCTGACGCTCGCAGCCGATTGGCTGGCGCTTGCGAAGGCCAGTGAGGCCGCAGAGGCTGGTGATGACGCGGCTACAGGCCGCGCTGCATCCGGTTGACGGCGATCAGGAGCTCGGGCCGCTCCAACACTTCCACCAATCGATCAAGGAAGACCCGCTCGTTATTGCGCGGTCGCGGCTGCAAGTATTCTTCAAGTATGCCCTGGGCATCACGAACGGCCTGAAGAGCTAACTGCTCGTCCGTCATTCTAGTCGCTCCCTGCAGTGGTGAATGCAACCCCAACACAATTGAGCAAAATACGGTTCCATTTTGCTTAATCAGTGTTTGCACGGAAATCTTGCCGCAAGCTGGACGAAAGCAATGTTCAGCATTTTTTCCCGATAATGCATTGATATTTTTCATTTTTTGTTTTGAGGGAAGGGGCCTTCGCGAGCGCCTTGCTGGCGCCCGTGTTCGCGCGTATCGACATCGCGTTCCCAAGATCAAGTTGGGGGAAAGCGCAGTCCGAAATAATAAAATCAATGACTTACGGGTTCGTCCGGTCTCTTTATCGCTCCAGAAGACTGATTTGGGAACATCGATGAAATCCCTCCTTACACTCTGCCTTTGGTTTACCGCTTGCTGTTACCCAGCGCTTGCTCGGGCCGAATCTCCCGCCGCCATGATCTCCGGCTATCGCGTACAGCACGGGGAGGGGCGCGTGGTGCTGGATGCGACGCTCACGCGCATTGCGCACGAGCAAGCCGCGGCGATGGCGGCAAAGGACAAACTCGACCACGACGTCCTCGGCCCCTTCAACTCGCGCGTCCACCCATCGGGCGCGGGCCGGGCGGCAGAAAACATCGCCTACGGCTATGACAGCTTTCCAAAGACCCTCGACCAATGGATCAATTCGTCGGGACACCGGCGAAATCTGCTGTTGCACAACGCCTCGCGCGTTGGCGTCGCCAGCGTCAAGAGTTCGGCGACCGGGCGGACCTATTGGGCGATGGTGATTGCCGGCGACTATGAGCGTCCCAAGGTGGCGAAGAATTCGCCGAAGAGCTCAAAGCAGGCGACGGTTGCCAAGCCCAAATCTCGCGCTGTGGAGGCCTGTCGTCTGAAAATTCTCAGCATCTGCCTCTGATCCAGGGCTTTTCCTGACGGAGGCGCGAGTTTGGCACAGGCCAGAGGGCCGACCCAACTGGATGAAAGATGGGTGTGAGCGCTACTGACGCGGTCGGCTCGAACTCGATGCCCCCCAAAGCGTCGATAGGGCCAATAGCACCGGCAGCTCCGCCGCTATGTTTGTCTTGCCGGTCATCATCCCTTTTCCGCTACGGTTCCGATGCGGCGGTGCTAGCTGCTTCGGAACAGGGATGCTTCGGCCACGGCCGAACTGTCTAGGCTGACGGCATGTCCTCCACCTGCTGCTAGCTCTGATCGGCAGCCTTGTTACAGCGGGCGCTATCGCCACTGCCGTACATGCTCGATCAAAGCGCGCATTTTGGGCGCCATGTTGCGACGCTGAGGAAAGTAGAGAAAAAAGCCGGGAAACGGCGGCAGGAATTCTTCCAGGAGCGGGACGAGTTCGCCGGTCTTCACGAATGGATGGAAGGTTTCCTCCGGTGCAAAGGTGATACCCGCCCCGCAGAGGGCCGCACGAAGCATCAAGCGCAAGTCGTTCGTGGTGATCTGGGGTTCGACCGCCAGGTCGAAGGGAATGCCGTTCTCTTCAAACTCCCAGCGGTAGGGCGCGACGTTCGGCGCCGGGCGCCAGCCGATGCAGCGATGATGGATCAGTTCGCGTGGATGCGCCGGCGCGCCGTGGGCCGCCAGATAAGAAGGAGCTGCCACGACGGCTTCGCGCTGATCGCCTGTTAGGGGAACCGTGATCATGTCTTGCTCGATCACTTCGCCCAGCCTGACGCCCGCATCGTAGCCGGCCGCGACGATATCGAATTCTTCGTCCGTGACCGTGACATCGATCGTGACGCCAGGATGAGCCGCGGCGAAGGAGGCGATGAGGGGGCCTGAAAGGAACCGCTCGGCAATCGAGGTGACGGCGATGCGCAGCAGCCCGCGCGGCGCATTCTCTGCGGCCACGTAGTCAAGCGCCGTGGCGATATCCGAGATGGGTTGGGACAGTGCCTCGCGCAGACGCTCACCCGCTTCCGTCAGGCGTACCGAACGGGTCGTGCGCGTGACGAGGCTCGTGCCAAAGGCATCCTCAAGCCGCCGCACTCCCTGGCTGACAGCCGAGCGGGTCACGCCAAGGCGATCGGCCGCAGCGCGGAAGTTGTGTTCTTCCGCGACGGCAAGGAAGAGCGGCAGCAGGTTGAGGTCAATCTTCATTGTCCAGCATTGCTAACCATCCAGTCAAACACTGGACGGATACCAGCAACAGCGGCGAACGTCCATCTTGGGCTCCGACTGCAAAGCAAGGGGCACGAGATGGACAAGGTTATTCTGATCACCGGCGCCTCCAGCGGGATCGGCGAGGGCATCGCCAGAGAGCTCGGCGGGGCCGGCGCAAAGGTGCTGCTGGGCGCCCGCCGGCTGAACCGCATCGAAGCCATCGCCGATAACATCACGGGAGCCGGCGGAATCGCCCAAGCCCGGCTGCTCGACGTGACCGACCGCCATTCCATGGCTGGCTTCGCTCAGGCGGCGATGGACGAGTGGGGGCGCATCGACGTTCTCATTAACAATGCCGGCGTGATGCCGCTCTCGCCGCTTGCCGCCGGCAAGCTCGACGAATGGGAGCGCATGGTCGATGTCAACATCAAGGGCGTGCTCTGGGGCATCGGCGCCGTCTTGCCGATCATGGAGGGGCAGGGCAGCGGCCAGATCATCAATATCGGCTCCATCGGCGCACTCTCGGTCGTGCCGACCGCCGCCGTTTATTGCGCAACGAAGTTCGCGGTTCGCGCGATCTCGGACGGCTTGCGTCAGGAGAGCACGAACATCCGCGTCACCTGCGTCAACCCCGGCGTCGTGGAGAGTGAACTCGCCTCGACCATCACTCATGCGGAGACCGTGGCTGTGATGGAACGCTATCGGGCGATCGCGCTTCAGCCCGCCGACATCGCGCGCGCTGTACGGCAACTGATCGAGGCTCCGCCGAGCGTGGACACAACCGAAATTACCATCCGACCGACCGCATCGAGCAACTGATGCCGGACGGTCCGATCCGCGATCGGGGTCAATCCCGTGCTGATGACCCCGTTCGCGCCTTTATCCCCTTAACGACAGGAAAGAGGCCATGACCTTTGCCACTTCGATCGACCGGCTTGCGGGCCGCACCCGCACGCTCCTGATCCTCCTGACCGTCATAGCGACCACGGGCCTCGCCCAGGCCAATTCCCCCACGCCGGATGCCAACATCGAGGCGCGGAATGAAGCCACCGTCCGTAAGGCTTTCGAGGGATGGACTGCGGGCGGCAACGTTTTTGCTGACCTCCTGGCCCCCGACGTGACATGGACAATCCATGGCTCCGGCCCAGTTGCCGGCACCTATCGCGGCATCAGGGATTTCGTCGATCGCGCCTCGGCCCCCCTCGTGAGCCGTCTCGCGACTCCGCTCCGGCCTGTCGTGCACCACATCTGGGCCAGCGGGGACAGGGTCATCATCCGCTTCGACGCTTCGGCCACCACGACCTCGGGAGCGCCGTACCGCAATCGGTTCGTGTGGATCTTCAAGATGAAGGACGGGTCTGTCGTCGAGGCCGAAGCCTTTCTCGATCTCGTCGCCTATCAGCAGGTCGTCGACAACAACGAGCCGCGCCGGCAATAGGCGGACATAGCGAACCTCGCCGGGCCAGTCGCTTCGTGTCCCCGGACACGGAGCGGCCGGCCGCGGTCCCAATTCAACACACAAAGATGAAATGAGGAGCTCGGCCATGCGGCGCGCCTTTGCGGCCATGATCGCGGCAACCCTCCTGACCCCACCCGTGCAGGCCGAGGAAACAGAATTGAAAGCCAATCACCCCTATGTCGGCCTCTGGGTTACGCAGGACAGCCACATCCGTCATGAACTTCTGCCGAACGGCCGCTACGTTGAGGCGCGAGGCACGCGCGAGCATGCCTACGAGGGGCGTTACGAAGTGACAGGCACGCACATCGAATATTGGGATGATACCGGCTTCACCGCTGATGGCGAATTCATCGACGATGTTCTGCATCACGCCGGGATGATCCTCTATCGCCGGTAACGCAGGGGGGCGTCTTCCGAAATATACCGCCTACAATGAAAGGAGCGTGTCTTTTGTCCCCCGCCATCGACGGCAAGTGCCGAGGTGGCTCCCGATACGGCGCCAAGCGTACCCTTCGATCAGACAACGGTCAGTTAGGTGATCGGCGGCATCGCTGTCGAGTTGCGCGAGGGTTATGTGTTCCCGGATATGGGAGCGCAGGTGGCGGATGCGCTAGAGAAGGCATTGGGAGCGAACGCCTATGCCGGCGTAACCGATCCAGCTCAGTTTGCGCTTCAACTGACCGAGCAACTCCGGGCGACAACAACGACAGCCATATGAGGGTGATCTTCGCCTTTCGCCGCTGTCCTACTTCCAGGACCTCCGGATCGAGCGCGCGCAATCACTCCTCCACGGCAGCGGTCTCGACCTCGACGCCATCGCCGCCGAAGTCGGTTACGTCGACGGAGCAACGTTACGGACGCTGTTGCGCGAGCGCCTGGGACGCGGCGTGCGCGAGCTCCGCGCCGACCTGCGCTGACCGGTGGCCTGGCCTGAGCCAGGCCCGTAGAGAGGCGCCGTAGATAGTCTCCCGGAACGCCTCCTAGCTCCGGATCTCGTGCCGCTGCGCGCCGAGACTGGTGATACCGCATTCCAGCACGTCACCTACCGCCATAAAGCGGTTCTTGCCAAAGCCGACGCCGGGTGGCGTGCCGGTCGCTAGGATATCCCCGGGGAGCAATGTCATATGAGACGAGAAATAGGCGAGCATCTCGTGGACCCCAAACAGCATGTCGCTGGTGTTGCCGCGCTGCTCATAGTCCCCGTTCAGCTTGGTCCAGACATCGAGCTTCATTCCGTCGATGCCGGTCGCCAGATACGGCCCTATCGGGGAATAGCTGGGCCGCGACTTGGCGCGCACTAGATGTTGCTGACCTTCCTCGTCGACCTGTGTCGCGCGATCAGAGATGTCATTCACACAGACGTAGCCGAAGATGTAGTCGGCCGCCTCGGCCACCACGATATCCCGCGCCTCGCGCCCAACCACGATCGCCAGCTCCACCTCCCAGTCGAGCTTTACGCTCTGATTGGGGCCACGGAAGATCGGATCGAACGGTCCGGTCAGCGAGGTGATCGCCTTCAGGAACACCTCGGGCTCGGTGGGCGGCTTCATCTTGAATTCCTCAATGTGCTTTCTGTAGTTGAAGCCCGTCGCCGCGATCTGCCGAATGCCATTGATCGGCGCCAAGTAGGTGAAGTCGCCGACGAGGGGAGAAAGACGGGACGTATCTACTCCGATCAAGGCGCCACCGGCTATTGCGTCCGGGTTGATGTCGGACACGATCGGGCGCAAATCGAGATGCTCATCCCCTTCTATAATTACGGGAACGGCACCCATATCTGTAAGTACACGCGCAAATTGCTGCATCGTCTATTCTCCATTGCTTCATGGCACCAATACGCATCGAGATATTTGACGGCTGCGCTCGCTTGAGCGCGGCCTGGTGGCTCTGGCAGTCCACATCTCGGAAATGGACCTCGCATCTCATGACGAAAGTGTCTGTCGGGCCGCAGCCGCTCTTTCATCTTGCTCTGATGAGAAACGTCTACGTTTTGGACGAAAGGAAATCCGGCGCGAGAATTCTGCCGTGTGAGGAGCCCCGCGTACCGTGAGGCAGGCCACGGAGATGTGATTTCGATGGAATAGATTGCATTGAAGCTGCGAGAGACGCCTGCCGCATCGCCAATGCGTCACCGGGAGTGGCGATAGATCAGATCAAGAAAGATCAGTCGACCATCGTCTCGCTGCAGATGGTGATCACAACCAATGCAGCCGCCGCCAGGCGGTCGGCGTCTGGCCGGTCTCCTTCCGGAAGGCGGCCCCAAAGGAGCTTTGATTGGCGAAGCCGACGCTGGCGGCAATCACGGACACGCTAAGATCGCGGTTGCGCAGCAACGCCTTTCCTGTGTCGATCCGGTGCCGGCGCAACCAGGCATGAGGCGCAATGCCCATCGACTGCTTGAACGCAAATGCAAAGTGTCCGGGCGACAGCCCAATCGCATTCGCGATTTCGGAAAGCGATATGTCGTCATTCAAGCGGCTGACCATGTACTCACATGCTCGACGAAGGATCGCGGGCGGAAGCCCACCGCGCCTAAGCAGCTTTACGTGGCTCGCATGATTCGAAAGATTACGGGCGGCCTGCAGAGCGAGCAACGTGACTGCAGTCTCTGAGTACAGAAGACCCTGTTGTGCTTCACTCTCACACTCTTCGAAGATTGCCTCTGCCAGATGCCAGGTGAGGCGGTCGTCATACTCCCAGGTCTCGATAAATTCGAGTGCACTGAGATGTCCGAGTTCCGCAACTCCCAGGAGATAGGCGGGTTCAAACTCCATTGCGAGAAATCTGTAGTTCGATTTCTCTTGGATTCTGAATTCCACGCCCGTACCGGGCGGCAGTACGAGGCCATAGCGAGGTCTATTCTTGTAAGCCCAAAACCGCTTGCCCGATTTGGCTTCGGCTTCGGCAACGCCAGAATTCCACGAGAAATGCAGCTCGAACAGACGCGTGCGGACTTCGGCAGCGCCAGAGACCTTGATGATCGCGTGAGTCGCCGCAGTGCCGCCCGTCCATCTGATCATCCTTGAGTGGGCGACGCTCCCTTTCACATCGGACCACAAAGTATCCTGATGGCCCGGGCCACTGAACATGGCTACAGGAGGATCGAGCCGCGCTCCAGCAACGGGTGGATCTGTCGGATGCATCCTAATCCTCGGACATGCACCTTGCGTAGCCGTCTTTTCGCTTCGTGATTTCCGCACAGCATTGACATCGACTTCTAACGTATCCGTTGCACTGACTTCTTGGATATCAAGATCGCACGGCAATTTCCGAACAGGCGGAGATCTTCTTCGGCCGCAATGTGACCAGGTGGCTGCGCCGGGCCCTGGAAGGCCAGCATGGTTGGAGCGCGATGAAGCTACAGGTCGTCGTGGGGTGTGGATTACTTGGGAGCCACTCCACGGTCCTCGGCTATTCCTCGCCTGGGGGAATGCTGGCCCTAACGTTTTGGAGTTTCTCTGGAGTCGACCTCGCCGGCGTATTGGCAGAAACGACAAAAGTGAGTGCGATC
This sequence comes from Bradyrhizobium sp. LeoB3, assembly GCF_055456055.1. Lineage (NCBI taxonomy): Bacteria > Pseudomonadati > Pseudomonadota > Alphaproteobacteria > Hyphomicrobiales > Nitrobacteraceae > Bradyrhizobium > Bradyrhizobium sp. LeoB3. The sequence goes on along the minus strand of NZ_JBVBEF010000015.1, from coordinate 6,562 downwards.
TCGGGTGGAGATCGTGATTCCTAATCATTTCGTGGGTCGCACTGGACAGTTCTTCGATGCGCCTATTCGCTTCTCCAACCCACGCGATTGGATTGGAGGGGTCTGACTGATGGAAGGCACAGGCAGCAGACCGACTAGAATAGAACGTACATGATGGGGAATCGCACGAATACGCGCATTCAGAACTGAATTCATGCCGCTTTCCTCAGTGCAGGACAGACAACTGTAGTCGGGTGATTTTCATTCATGACCGGTTCAGCGCACAAAAATTGTTTCCACCAATCGCTTTGTCGGGCAGGTGCTCTGACCATCAGGCAGTAGGCCATGGAGTTCTTTTCGTCCTGGTCGGAGTGAGGCTAATTCGATGCAGGCGGATTAATGCCGACGAACAGGTAAACGAATTAGACACTTCGGGTTGGTTCGGCTTATCCACCGAAACCTTTAGCTTCGTCGTGCTCTCAATAGCAGCCTTCAACGTGGACCCATTTCGGCGCCGGACCCCGCGATAATGCCACGATGATTGCCGCCACCTCGGGAAGTATTATTTGATCCAACCAGCGCGCTTTAATAACGCATTGCGGAGCGTGTCCCGGTTTGGCGGCGACGACAATCCGCCGCTCATTTCACACGGGACAGAAGAAACGCCAAACTGGCGGCGGCTGCGCCGAAGATGCAGGTTCCGGTCCAGCCCCAATGGGCAAAGGCAGGCCCCGCGATGCCGGAGCCGCAGGCACCGCCGAGGATCATCGTCGCCATGAACAGCGTGTTGATGCGACTTCGCGCGGTCGGATCGAGGGCGAAGACCTGCGCCTGATTGGCGACCTGCGACGACTGCACGGCAAGATCGAGGACCAGCACGCCGAGGACGAGCGCGATAAGCGAGCCCTGGAACAACCCGAAAATGGCGAAGGCGACGACGACGAGGCCCGCGCCGATCGAGACGACGGCGGCCGGCCCACGCGTATCGGCGAGCGTGCCCGCGACGGGCGCGGCAAGGGCGCCGCCGACGCCGACCAGCGCCATCAGTCCCACCGCCGTCGCGCCAAGATGGTAGGGCGGGCCGTCGAACAGCAAAGCGAGGTTGGACCAGAAGCCGATGAAGGCCGCGAAGATGAGAGCCTGCACGGCGATGGCGCGGCGCAGTACGCGATGCGCGCGCAGCAGCATCCAGAGCGAGCCGAGCAGCCGGCCATAGCCGAGGTCCGAGATCGGCTCGACGCGCGGCAGCATCGCGCGAAGCGCCGCCGCAGTTGCCAACATCAGTCCGGCCGCAGTCCAGAATACGGCGTGCCAGCCGAGAAGATCGGAGATCACGCCGCTCACCGTGCGGGCGAGCAGGATGCCGACCAGGATGCCGCCGGTCACGATGCCGAGCACGCGGCCGCGCTCGGTCGGGGAGGCCAGAAGCACGGCGAGCGGGACGATCTGCTGGGTCACGGTCGCAAACAGGCCGATGCCAAGGCCGGCGGCGACCAGCCACGCGAACCCCGGAGCGTTGGCAGCCGCCACAAGAACCGCGATCAGCGCCGTCATCGTTACGAGAATGAGCTGGCGCCGCTCCAGCCGGTCGCCGAGAGGCGCGAGGAAGAGAATGCCGGCGACATTGCCGAGCTGGGTCAGCACCGGCAGCAGCGCGACCGTCGCGGCCGAAAGCTGGAACTCGTCGGCCAGCAGGCCAAGCATTGCTTGGTTGTAGTAATTATTCGCCACGGTCAGGCCGGCGGCGACTGCCAGAACGGCGAGCAGGCCGCGACTGAGCGCAGCATCGTCGGTCGAAACTGTCGAATCCCCAGCCCTTTGCATGCCGCCACGCTGTCGGAGGACGGGGTCCGCGACAAACCATATCTCTTGCCCGTCAGTTTAGCCCAGCTAAATTGACCCTATGTCACCTACGGTCTCGCTTCTGGCCCTGAGGGCCTTCGCATCAGTAGGAGAGCACGGCAGCGTCAAGCGCGCCGCCGCCGTGCTCGGCGTGACGCCCGGAGCAGTCAGCCAGCAGGTGAAGCTGCTTGAGCAGAGGCTCGGCCTGACGTTGCTGGAGCGCCGAAACCGGGAAGTCCGTTTGACGGCGGAAGGGATGCGACTGTGCGAGCCGCTGTCGCAGGGTTTCCGGCAGATCGAAGCCGCGGTGGGCATGTTCGGGACTGGCTCCGAAGACCGGTACGTCCTTTCGGTCAGCACGACACCGTCCTTCGCGGCGGCCTGGCTCGTGCCACGTCTCGGCCGGTTCTCAAAACTTCATCCCGAGATCGATGTCCGCATCGACGCGAGTCCCCGGCTCGCCGACCTGCGCAACGACCGTGTCGACGTGGCACTGCGCCACGGCTCTGGCGACTATCCCGGCCTCGAAGTGATCCGGCTCCTGACGCCGCGGCTTCTCTGCGTAGCGAGCCCCGCGCTGCTGGCGGGCGGCCCTCCGATCGAGAGCGCTGCTGATTGCCTTCGGTATTCGCTTATGCAGGATCGCGACCGCTCGGCTTGGCCCTCATGGCTCCGGGCACACCAAATCGACGCGGGCGGCGAGCTGGCCCGGAAAGGTCCGTGCTTCGAGAACGACCTGCTGCTGATCCGCGCAGCGATCGCCGGACAGGGCTTGGCGCTCGTGCGAGACGTCTATGCCGCCGACGAACTCGGCGCCGGACGCATCGTCCTGGCTCTGCCGGTCTCCTCGGCAACGGCCGATTCCTATTACTTCGTGGTGCGGCCCGAGGCGATGAAGGCTGCCAAGATCGACCCTTCCGCGGGTGGATTCTTGAAGAGACCGCCGCGTGGCGGTCCGAATCTCCGTCTATGACCTTTCGGCGCGCAGTCGTGAGCGTTTCCGATTGAACTTTATCGGGAGCCCTCTGAGGACCTACGCTCCTCATGCTCCAGCCACTCTGAAACGGTCCACCAATGAGGGACGATGGGGGAGTTTTCCGGCCCGTGATCCGTTGGCGGAAGGGGTGTCCTGTCAACACTGCTGAATTCGCTCGCGTTTCTTCGACCGAATTAAGTGAAGCTACGGTTCGAACTACGGCCTTTGCCGCGCGCCAAAAGGAGCTTTTGGCGGAGTCGGAAAGGGTCGGGGCGCTGGTCACGTCAAAACCATCCACAGCGCTTCCTAAGACGCCGGTGAAGTATCGCGACGGTCAGAACGAATAGTCGGGTGTCGGGACGATGCCAGCCTGGGCGAAGCTGAAGGGCGATACACTCGAACAGTATCGGGTGTAAAAAGGGCGCCTAAGCGCCCCACCATCCCAGCCGCGTTTCACGGACGGCCTCATATCAGTTGCGGCCTACCGGCTCCTTTTACCGGGCCAGCGTCGGTGGTCATCCGCTTCCCAACCAGAGCAAGGGGCTGCTCTGGTTGCCTGCGAACAATCCGACTTGCAAGATTGGGTTTATAGGGCGCCCTGATTGTCGGTCTCGACGGCTAAAATCTTGTCCCTGACCGGTAGGCATTTGAATCGCGCGCCGATGTCGAAATCTCATCAACTGATTTGCCCTTGAAAAGGCCTGGGCGGATCACCATATAACGAGCTTTAGTTTCGCAACCGGAGTAACTTATCTCAACCAATGGACCGTCGTAGCGTGGGCGCTTGCTGTCTGGGCTTTCACATTCTCGTTTAGCTTCGGCTTCAACCTGAAGATGGAGGTTCTCATGAATGCACACGTTGATATGTTTGGTGTAGCAGCGGCGCTGTGGAGCCTGGTTGGCGAGCTACAAACCACGCAGCGATGGCAGGCGAGAGATACATTCTGAGGTGCGAGAAGATGCCGCGGTGGGGGTTCGATTCCCTCACTCCACCCCAAATCAGGGCGCCCTTCGGGGCGCCCTTTTTCATGGGCCGCTCGGCCATGGCCTCAATGAAGGTGCGTGTTGTTGCCCGTGTCTGTTCGGAAAGCTCGGTGTCGAGACCAGTCAACGGGTGGGCGGGTGCCTTCTGAATAACGCCTCGGCGGGGCGGTTAGGATGTGCCGCGCCCTGGCATTGATGCTTCAACACGTTCAACAATGATCGTCTCATCGCGTGGATTGAAGATGTGAAGCTCTACCCCACCACTTGTTGTATCGAAGTTGAGCTTTGGTGATTTACCGACCACTCGATCGTAAATCGACTTGAGCGCGGAAGACCCCACGGGGATCAGCTTTGAAACACTCAGCCATTCGACAGTCAAAGTGGCTACTCAGCTTCAGTGGTAGGCAGTTAAGCGGCTTCCAAAGCTTCTTCTTCTTCCTGGGCTCGTCTCTTCAGGCGATCGACCAAATGAAGCTCGCCTTCCTCAATAGCCTTATTGGCCTCCTGAAACACGCCAGCTGAAACGGCGGCCTCGACCGGTATCTTCTTATGCAAGGCCATCCAATTGGCGACCTCAGCCCAATCGTACAGTGGCGCGTCCGAAGTAACCCGCGCAACCGGAGACGGAAAATCCTTACCCCTTGTACCCTTCGCGTAATTCGAAATGGCCGCGCGCGTCATCTCCGTGCGCGCAGCAATATCGGTGAGATTTACAAGCGGATCCGGTTCGATCCGATCGATTTTTGCGCCAGTCGAGCAGACATTTTCGACTGCCGATGCGATGGCTTCGGCGATTGAGTCTGCCTCTCGAGCGAAGTCTACGATGATGTGGCCCTTCTGAAAGGAGATCAGCGCGTCGTCGCAGCCCGCGTGGTAGAACTTATCTTCGAAGCCATCAGCATGCGGGTCAAAAGGCCGCGATGCCTTCAACAATATTGCGAACCGAGCGTCCTGCTTCCTGCAGGATCACCAAAGAGGGGGACTTCTTCGAGAGCTGAGCCTGGATCGTGCGGAGCTCGGCGTTGATTCCGTCAAGTTGTTGCGGCGGAGGTTGTGATGCCGTTAGTTGCGTTTGGAACGCGGCTAAGGCAGCCTTCGCCTCGTCAATTTTCAAACTGAACGCGACCGATTGCTTGGCGCCGGGGCTGCCTTGCTGAATAGCGCTACCGGTCATGGATCCGATGTTGATCGAGTTGTCCACGTGAGGATACCGGAGCCCGCGCGTCGAGAGTCGAGGCCCAGATCGTGGCAGGCGAGAACGTGACGGCGAAGACAATTGCCGCCAAGGCGTCCGGAACGGCGCGGAAGACCGGCAGGCCGAATAAGGCCAACAGTGATGCGAGCCACCACACGACAGAGCGCGTCAGCCGCACAGAGATAATCCGCGCTCGCCAATAAAATCCCGATTTAATTGCGCATTTTAGTCTCAGTTTAACCAAGATGAGAAACCCTATTATTCTACCTGGGGAGGACCTGCGAATTTGAAAACGGGGACATAATGAGACGAGCAGAACTCGAAAAAATGGATCTTGACCGCTTATGGACTTTGCACGTGGAAATTTCGGACGTCCTGAAGGAAAAGATCTGTCAACAGAAGCAGCGGTTGGTCGACAGATTGGATCGGTTGGAACAGCCACTTTCTGGACGGCGACCGTATCCGCGAGTCTCTCCCAAGTATCGAAATCCTGATGATCCGGCTGAGACCTGGGCCGGCCGGGGCAAGTGCCCGCGCTGGCTCGCAAAGCAGCTGGAGTCAGGACGACGGATGGACGAATTCAGAATATGACCATGGGGCGGACTCTGCCTCCTCGAAGCGCGGTAGGGTCGGGCGGCCCGCAGGCCGCCGTAAGAAACAGTCCCCCCTTCTCCTGGACAGGCGACCCGCTCGCCCGGCGGGAATGACATGGATGATGCTGCCGCCGGTCGCGACCGACGCGTGAGTCCCCTTGCGACAGCTACTGCGTTTGCCGAGATCAGAAGCCGCGCTCTCGGCGTAAACCAAATCGCCACATCGCCGCGATCGTCGACAGCACCACGCGAAGTACAAGCACAAACAGCGTGATCTGAAGCCAGATCAAACCGCCGATCTCTCGGAAGACGAACTCAATCCGTGGTCCCCACGGCGGCGGAATCGCGTCGCCGATGGCTTCTATGCCACGTTGCAGGGAGCGCTGAGCGCCAGTGAGCAACTCTGGCTTCTCATAGAACGCTGCGACAATGAGCAGCCATGCGACGATGACTGTGAAGATGCGAAAGGAATGGACCTTCAGGTGATACCGGAAGCTAGGCCGAGACGTATCCGGAGGTGGTGCCATCGTTACACCGGCCGCGAGATTACATGTCTTTAATGGCGAACGAGCCAAGCGGGTTTAGAGTTCCAAAAAACTCGGAAAGAAGCACGAGCGACAGAGATCTCCCTTGCGAACAGGAGTTGCTGCACGTCGAGACCAGACGATTTGGTCCTCTCAATCTGTATCGTCGTTATCCAGCAGGATGGCCGCAAAGCCCTCTGGCGGCTCCGGCGGGGGTGTTCTCGTCACAGGGGTTGCAGACAGGGCAGGGCGCACCGGCTCCGCCGCACTCGCAGGCGTAGTCACCCAGCCACGGCTGGTCGGGATGGTTCTCGCAGACCCAGCGGCAATTGTCGCAGCGGGCGCACCATTTCATTTCAGGTCCTCCCGCAAGCCCTTGAAGAAGGGTGTCAATGCCGCTCCAAATTTCCCCAGATGTGCCGAAGTAAAATTCCCCAGGTGGGCGGTACCCCGGTGATCAGCCGGCTGG
>NZ_JBVBEF010000014.1:0-120398 GCF_055456055.1 Bradyrhizobium sp. LeoB3 | reverse complement strand
CCGGCCCCAGCATGGAGTTTGAATCAGAAATTCCTCCAATTGGGAATCCCGATTCCGCTAAAAAACAACACGCTCTAGCGCCGGGCCTGGTGTCGTCGACCACAAGCGGACCGATGCTGGTGATCGAACCCTGGTCCTCCTGGGGGTGATGTTGCGTCCGGCGGAGACCAACAGCAGTCCGGCGCCGGCGACCTTGAAATTGCCATGAATGACATCGCGTCCCGCCGACACCAGCGAAACGTCGGTGAGATTGTTGTTCAGCATGAAGCCCGACACGTTGACGATATCCCTCCCCGCCTTCATCGAAATGGGTTTTGCTCCGCGGTAGGGCGAGACTGTGCCATCAAAGTTTGTAACGATGTCCCCCGCCGTCAGATTGAGAATGTCGCCATTCAGCGCGTAGAGACGAACCGGCACCGGATCGTCTGCATGCAAACGGAATGGAATGGATTGACCAAGATCGAACGACGTACTTGGCTTGGTGATGAATGACGGGTTCAAGGGATCAAACGATGCTGATGGATCGGCGGCGCTCACGGTGACCACAGCACCGGCACCGTAGATCGAGCCGAATGCAAGCAACTCCAGCATCCCGCGCGAAGCAGGTGCGAGATCGGCGCGGCCATTGAGATAGATGCTGCCCCTGTCCGCGATTGCGAACAGCGACGGAGGCATCGGCATTATCGCGGCGTTTGCGCCGCCGAGGTTGCTGTTGGTCGAGACCTGCTATCTTCGGGACCTGGCGCAATGGACTTGCGCTCACCCGGTTTGCGCCGGACGTGCGCGATCTGCAGCGCGAGCGGAAGCAGCAACAGCGCCAGCCCAGCCAAGACAAGGCTCGCCACGAGAGGGTTGGCAAAGAACACCCCGAGCGATCCCTTGGACATCAGCATCGACTGCCGGAAGGCATCCTCGGCCTTGTCGCCGATGACGATCGCGAGCACGAGCGGGGCGAGCGGATAGAACAGCTTCTTGAAGAGATAGCCGACGACGCCGAAGCCGAGCATCATGACGACATCGAGATAGGAGTTCGACACCGAATAGGCGCCGACGACACAGATGATCATGATCAGGGGCGCAATGATGACGAACGGAATCCGCATCAAAGCCGCAAATATCGGAACGGTGAGCAGCACGAGCGCGACGGCGACAATGTTGCCCACATACATCGAGGCGATCAGGCCCCAGACGAAATCCTTCTGGTCGACGAACAGCATCGGCCCGGGATTGAGGCCCCAGATCATCAAGCCGCCCATCATCACCGCGGCGGTCGCCGAGCCGGGAATGCCGAGCGACAGCATGGGCAGAAGCGCGCTGGTGCCGGCCGCGTGATCGGCGGTCTCCGGGGAGATGATCCCCTCGACTTCGCCCGTGCCGAAATGGCGGCCGCGCCGTGAGAAGCGTCGGGCGATGCCGTAGCTCATGAAGGACGCTGCGGTCGGGCCGCCCGGTGTGATCCCCATCCAGCATCCGATGGCCGCGCTGCGCAGCAGAGCGATGCCATGCCCCGGCAGGCGGACGACCGCGCGGAAGACTTCTTTCCAGTCGATCCTTGAGGAGACCCCGCGTGCGTGAAACTCCTCTTCGACGGCAACCAGCAGCTCGCCGATGCCGAACAATCCCATCACCGCCACGACGAAGCTCACGCCTTTCACGAGCTCGTCGATCCCCATTGTCAGGCGTACGCTGCCGGAGACGGTATCGATGCCGATCGCAGCAATCGCAAAACCGATCGCGAGAGCGACCACCGTCTTGATCGGCGCCGCGCCGCCCATGCCAACGAAACTGGCAAAGGCGAGGAAATAGACGGCGAAGTACTCCGGCGGCCCGAAGGCGAGCGCAACCTGCGCCACCCACGATGCGAGGAAGGTGATCAGAATGACCCCGACCAGGGCGCCGAACGCGGCCGAACCGAAGGCGGTGGCAAGCGCTGTCGTCGGCCTGCCGTCGCGCGCCATCGGATAGCCGTCGAAAGTGGTGGCGACCGACGACGGCTCTCCGGGAATGTTGAACAGGATCGAGGTGACGGAGCCGCCGAAGAGCGCGCCCCAATACATGCTCGACAGCAGGATGATGGCCGAGACCGGCTGCATCCCGAAGGTCAGCGGCAACAGCAACGACACGCCGTTCGGCGCGCCCAGGCCCGGCAACACGCCGACGAGAATGCCGAGCAGGACGCCGATCACCATCAGCACCAGATGCGGCACGGTGACTGCGATCGTGAAGCCGTGCAGGAGCTCCTGGAGATTTTCCATTCGCTCTCCTCCTCAGAGCCCGAACGCAGCGGCGAGCGCGCCGTGCGGCAGCGTCACGTGGAACATTCGCTCGAACACCACATACAGCGCGAGCGGCGTGGCCAATGCCATTGCCAGCGAGCGAAGCAGCGATTGATGCCTCGGCAGCGCCAGCACAGCGAAGACGTAGCCGGCTGAGGCCGCATACATGCCGACGATCGGGATCAGCGCCACAAAGAGAGCGGCAGGCACGAACAGCCCTGCGAGGCGGCGCAGCTCGATTGCTGTGATGGCCACGGGAACGCTTGCCAGCGTGCCGCCCGGCAGGACACCGCGGGCGAGATTGTAGAGGCTGCCAGCAACGATGATCACACCGGTCAGCAACGGAAAGGTGCCGGCATCGACCCCGGCGGCCGACCAGCCGATGCCATTGTCGAAGCTGGACACGACCACGGCGACACCGAAGCTGCCGGTGAGAATGGCGGTCGCAATTTCGAGAGCACGGCGTGAGATCATCGACTGCTCCAGCCCGGCGCTAAGCCCCGGATAGTTTCGCTCGACGTGGCCGACCGGCTCACTTGACGAGCCAGCCCTGCTCGGCCGCGACCTGCTTGATGTGCTCGAGATCCTGCTTGATGTAGCTGTCGAACTCGGTCCCGGTCAGGAAGGTGTCGACCTGTGAGGTTTTCTCGATGTAGTCCTTCCATTCCGGTGTCGCCTGCACCTTCTTCATGAGTTCAACATAGAAGGCAGTCTGCTCCGGCGTGACCTTGCCGGGCAGCCAGACGGTGCGGGGCTGCTCATACTGCGGGATGTCGAGCCCCTGCTCGACACAGGTCGGCACGTCGCTCCAGCCTTCGGTCGCGGTGACCTTGGGCCCCTGCGGCAATCGCTTTGGACTGAAGACACAGAGCGGGCGCTGCGTTCCGCCGCGCCACTGTCCCAGGCTTTCAGAGGGGTTGTTGACGTGAGAGTCGATATGACCACCCGCGAGCTGCACGGCGGCCTCGGCGCCGCTCTTGAACGGAATGTAGGTCAACTTGATGTGCCCGACTTTTTCGATCATGCGGGTCAGCACCTCGTCGGTATCCTTCGACTGCGCTCCGCCCATCTTGAATTCATTCGCGGCCCCCGCCTTCAGATAGTCGCTGACCGTCTTGTACGGCGCGTCCTGCTTGACCCAGAGCAGGAACTCATCCTGCGCCATCCCGGCGATCGGAGTGAGATCGGTGTAGTTGAAGGCGACCTTGGACACGAGCGGCTGCTGCCACGCGTTCGACGTGCCGAAGATCACCTTGTGGGGATCTCCGGCCGAAGCCTTACCGTACACATAACCTTCCGCACCGCTGCCGCCGCCCTTGTTGACGACTACGATCGGCTGGTCGGTCAGCTTGTACTTGGTGATGATGTTCTGGACCGCACGCGCCAGATTGTCGGTGCCGCCGCCCGGCCCTGCGGTCGCGACGAACTCGATCGGCTTCTGCGGCTGCCAGGCTGCGCCCGCCGGAATCGTGCCGGCGAGCAGGATTGCGGCGGCAGGCAGCAGAAATCTCGACGTGACGTCCATGGTTTCCTCCGGCTGATTTTTTGCCTGTTTTGTTTGTCGTATCGGCCTATCGCGACGTTGCGCGACCGGCTTTTATCGACCACCTGCTGCCGAGACGATTGCGCCTTCTTTCTCGAGCGCTTTGATCTGACTGTCATCGAACCCATACTCGGACAGCACCTCGCGCGTATGCTCACCATAGACCGGCGCGCCCGAACGCACTTTTCCTGGTGTCACGGAGAACTTGACCGGGAGCCCAATCGTCTTCACGGGTCCGAGTGTCGAATGCTCGACCTCGACGACCATCTCGCGTGCAAGCGTCTGCGGATCGTTCAGCGCTTCCAGCATGTCGTGGACAGGACCGCATGGCACGCCCTTCTCTTCCAAGAGCGTGAGCCAGTGCGCCCGTGTCCCCGTGCGGAAGCGCTCGCTCAAGACCGCTTCGAGCTCCTTCAGATGCGCCATGCGATCAGCGCCGGTCACGAAGCGCGGATCGGATGCAAGCTCGGTTGCGCCCAGCGCCTCCAGCATCAACAGCCAATTCTTGTTATTGGCGCCCCCCGACAACAAGCCAGCCGTCTGAAGCCTGGAATGCCTGGTATGGCGCGTTGAGCGGATGCGCCGAGCCCATCGCGCGCGGCGCCGTGTCGGTGGCGAGCGCGATGGTCGATTGCCAGTAGGTCTGCACCAGCGCCGCCTCATACAGCGAGGTCTCGACCCACTGCCCTTCACCGGTCTTCAGCCGATGCGTGTACGCAGCCAGGATTCCCATGCAGGCCAACAGGCCGGCGGTAATATCCGATAGAGGTGGACCACACTTCACAGGCGGGCCGTCTGGCCGCTCGCCGGTGAAGCTCATGATCCCGCTCATGGCCTGGGCGACCAGATCGAAGCCGCGGCGATTCTTGTAGGGTCCCGTACGGCCGAAGCCCGAGAGCGAGCAATAGATCAACGCCGGGAATTCCTCGTGCAATGCCTGATAGCCGAAGCCCAGCCGCTCCATGGCACCCGGCGCGAAATTCTCGACCAGCACGTCGGCACGTGCGATCAGCCGCCGCAGCACCTCCTTCCCGCCGGCGGTTTTCAGGTCCAGCACCACGCCGCGCTTGTTGCGGTTCATCATCAGGAAAGAGGCCGCCTCGTCGCCAATCTTCGGCGGCACCGAATAGCGGGTGTCATCGCCATTCGGCCACTTCTCGATCTTGATGACATCGGCGCCCATGTCGGCGAGCATCAGCGTGCAGGTCGGTCCCGCCATGACATGGGTGAGGTCGACGACCTTGAGGCCAGCGAGCGGTCCTTGCGGACGGGCAGTGGGCTGCGATTGGTTGCCTTGCATCGTCATATCCCTATCGCCCGCGCCATTGCGGTGCGCGGTTGTTGAGAAACGCGTCCAGCCCCTCGCGAAAATCCTCGCTCATGTAACACATGACGATGAGGTCCTCGCCCTCCTCGCGCGTCAGCCGCTTCTGCAAGCGTGCGACCGCCTGCTTTGTCGCGTTGAGCGTCAGCGGTGCGTGGCCGGCGAGGAGCCGAGCGACCTCATCGGCACGCCCGTCGAGCGCCGCGAGATCATCGACCACCTCCGTGAGCAGGCCGATCGCCGCGGCCTCGGCGGCTTCGACCAGCCGCGCCGTGAAGATCAGATCCTTGACGCGCGCCGGTCCAACGAGAGCGGCGAGCCGGCTGACATTCGACATCGACAAGCAGTTGCCGAGCGTTCGGGCAATGGGAAAGCCGATCCGTGCGCTTCTGGTGCCGATGCGCAGATCGCAGGCCGCGGCGATGCCGGCACCGCCGCCGGTGCAGAAGCCGTTGATCGCGGCGATCGTCGGCACGCGGCACTGCTCGAGCGTGGTGAGCACGCGGTCGATGCGGTTCTCGTAATCGACTGCATCCTGCGGTGTCGTGAAGGCACGGAACTGGTTGATGTCCGTTCCCGACGCGAAGGCCTTGTCGCCAGCGCCGCGAAGCACCAGCAGCTTGATTGCCCGATCGCTGTTCGCCTGCTCGCAGATTTCGGCGAGCCGCTCGTACATTTCGAAAGTGAAGGCGTTTCTGGCCTGAGGACGATTGAACGTGACCCGTCCAATGCCGCTCGCGACCTCGAAAACGAGATCTTCCGCCACGTCCTGATCCATTTCCTCTACCCAGTCGTTTTCCTAATTTTGAATGCAAAATAGGTAATTATCAAGCTGGAACTTCGGCAACCACGCCGATATTCTCCTCTTTTGAATTCAAATCGGAGGCTCGACGAAATGCTGCATGAGGAGGTCGTCAGCCGCATTCGCGCGATCCTGCTCGACGGCGAAATTCCGCCTGGCGCCCGAATTCCCGAGCGCGATCTATGCGAACGGCTGCAGATCTCGCGCACACCGCTGCGCGAAGCCCTCAAAGTGCTGGCGGCCGAAGGCCTTGTGCAGTTGCTGCCAAACCGCGGCTCCCGCGCAGCCAGGCTTACTGACAAGGACATGCGTGACCTGTTCGAGGTCTGCCAGGGGCTCGAAGCCTTGGCCGGCGAGCTTGCATGTGAGCGCGTCACCGAGGAAGAAATCGGTGAGATCGCCGCTGCGCATGCCGCGATGGCACATCACTATCGTAACGGCGATCTGATTCAGTACTACCGCTGCAACCGGGCCATCCACGAGGCGATCGTGGCGGCGGCCGGCAATCCCGTGCTCGTCGGTCTGTACAATTCGGTCACCGCGCGTATTCGGCGCGCGCGCTATGTCACGCCGATGACGTCGGACCGTTGGGCGTTGGCGCTTCACGAGCACGAAGCGATCCTCAACGCGCTGCAGCGTCGCGACGGCGTCGGCCTCTCCCACATCTTGCGCACCCATCTCCGTCACAAGCGCGAGGAGGTTCTGCAGGCGGGGTTCGCCGAGACGGAAAGCGGCGATCCCACCATGCCGCCGGATCGAGCCCGGGTCTGAAATCGGCCAGCCTGCTCTCAGCAGGCGGCCAGCGAGTCATCCTAGCAGAGCCTTCGGAAGCTTATGCATGATTTCCATCACGCCAGGCGCTCCCTCGCCGGGCGTCAGGTGCGCCGTAGCCGCCTTGGCCGCGGCGGATGGATCCTGTTCGAGAATGGCTTGGAGGATCAGGCCATGATATTGATAAGCTTTACTGATGTAGCCCATCGCATCGAACGAATGATTGCGATAGGCGCTGGTTCGCGTACGCATGCGCAGGATCTCCTGGCGGAGATACGGATTGCGGGAGCTCGCATACAGCACCTCATGAAACGCCATGTTGGCCTGCTGCCAGCCGAGCGCGTCGTTACGTTCGACAACGCTGCGGGACGCCTTATGGGCGTCAGCCAAGGCCTCGCGCTCCTTGCTGGTCATGCGTTCGCAGGCGTAGCGGGCCGATAGCCCTTCGAGCTCCGCCAGCAACTCCCACACCGACAGGAGCTGTGCGAAGTCCATCTTCGACACGATGGCGCCGCCACGGGAGATGCTGGACACCAGCCCCTCGGCCTTGAGGCGCAGAATGGCCTCACGCACCGGCGTACGCGACACGCCGAATTGGATCATCAGGTTTTCTTCGTCGACCGGATCCCCAGGCAGCAACTCGCGCTGGCTGATCTGCCTTTCGACAACACTGTAAATGCGGTCGCTCACCTTCATTTCGGTCACTACATGGGTCCTTGGCAACTTCGGAACGCGATCGTCCGGGTCATGGTCGACACGTTTCGGTCCCCGACGCAAAAGGAAATAGCTTCAGTTCGAATAGCGATCGCGCTTCAGTCTGCCTCCATGCATGATCTCCACGCAAAGCGCGTTCCGTCATTGACGGGAAACCGGTACCCGGTTTCCCCCGATCCAGGCAAGCCGATCAGAGCGTCAAGTTGACCGTTACGGTCTTCAACCGCGAAAAGCCCTCGAGCATCGAACCCAGCGACATCTCCTTGCCGAGCCCGCTCTGCTTGAAGCCGCCATAGGGCTGGCCCATGATCTGGCCCTTGCCCTGGTTGACCTGGACCCAGCCGGAATCGATCTCATGGGCCATGCGGATGGCGCGCGACGTGTTGCGCGAGAATACATAGCCTGCCAAGCCGTAGTGGCTGTCATTGGCCATCTTCAGCACCTCGGCCTCGTCGGTCCAGGGGATCGCCACCAGCACCGGGCCGAAGATTTCCTCCTGAGCGAGACGCCAGTTGTTCGACGTGCTGGCGAACAGCGTCGGTATGGTGAAATAGCCGGCGCTCAACGGGCCCTCCTTCGGCGGCAGGCCGCCGGCGATCAGCTTGACATCCTTGTTCTTGAGGCCGTCTTCGATGTAACCGCAGACCCGACCATATTGCTTGTTGTTGATCAGGCTCCCCATGTCGGTGGCTTCGTCGAGCGGATTACCGATCTTGTAGCTGTTCATCAGCGCGACCAGCTTGTCGAGAAACTTGTCGTAGATCGACCGGTGCAAGAATAGCCGCGATCCGGCGGTGCATGACTGGCTTTGCCGCGTGAAGCGCATCGCGGATGCAACGCCCTGCACGACCCAATCCTCGTCGGCATCTTCGCAGACGATGGCTGGGCTTTTGCCGCCAAGCTCGAGCGATACCGGCACGATGCGGTCCGCCGCGCCCGCCAGGATGCTGCGGCCGACCGCGGTCGAGCCGGTGAACGACAGCTTGCTGATGCGCGGATGGGTGGCGAGCGCTGCGCCGCATTCTGGACCAAGGCCGGTCACGATATTCAACACGCCTGGCGGCAGATGCCGATTGCAGATTTCGGCAATGAACAAGGCGGCGAACGGCGCGTCTTCGGCCAGTTTGAGCACCAGCGTGTTGCCGGCGCACACGGCCGGCGCGATCTTGATCGACGACAATGTCGCCGGCGCGTTCCAGGGCACGATGGCGCCAACGACGCCGAGCGGCTCACGCCTCGTGTAGCTCAATATGTCATCGCCCAGCGGCAGCGTATCGCCCTTCAGTTCGCTTGCCAGACCGCCAAAGTAGCGGAAGACCTCCACGCAGGTCAGCGCCTCCGGACGCGCCTGGGTACGCAGCGCATTGCCGGTTTCGTGGGCGATGATGCGGGCCAATTCTTCAACGCGGACTTCAAGCTCGTCGGCGACCTTGAGCAGCGCCTTGCCGCGCAGAGACGGCGTCACCTTCTTCCAGCTCACGAAGGCCTTTTCCGCCGCGACCACCGCGCGTTCGACATCCTGCCCGGACGCACGCGGGGTGTGGGCGACCGTCTTCTTGGTGGCGGGGCATTCGACCGCCAGCGTGCGACCATCGACGCTGCCGACCCATTCGCCATTCAACAGTTGAAGCGTCGGTCCAAGGCGCACGGAGCTGTCCGCCTCGCTCAGGGATGCCTTCAGCCCTCCATTGATTTGAACTTGTACAGTCATGGTCTTTCCTTCCATCGTTATAGCAGCCACCGGCCGAGCCGCATCTTTCATGAGTAGCCGGCGGAGCGATCAGGTGGCACGTACGCCCCGATCGGCAGCGGCTTTCACAGCCGCTTTCTCGGCGCTTTTCGCAGCAACTCTATCGGCAACTTTCCTGGCCTCGCGCCGACTGCTGGTATTCTTCATGAGCGAGCCGACGATCCCGTTCGGCATCAGAGTCATGCACGCAATCAGGATACCACCATAGACCGCACCGGAGAACGCCTGGCCGAGATCCGAGGCATAGGACGGCACGAACTGCAGGAACAGGCCGGCGACCAAAGCTCCCCAGATCGTTCCGAGCCCGCCCACGACGATGGCCGCCAGGAAGCTGATCGACAGCATCAGCGTGAACGAGTCCGGGCCAATGAAACCGATCGTAAAGGTCGCGAGTGCACCACCGACGCCGGCCAGCATCGAACCAACCCCGAACACGATCACCTTGAGCCTGTTGACATCGACGCCCATCGATGACGCGGCCAGTTCGCCTTCGCGGATGCCGGCCAGCGCCCGGCCATTACTGCCGCCGACGAAGTTCCTGACCAGCCAGAAGACAACGACGGTAAACGCCAGCACCATGTAATAGATCCATGCATCCTGGCCCAGGGTGAACCATGCCGGCGGCACCGGCTTGTCGACCATCAGGCCGGCCGCGCCGCCGGTATAGGCCTTGAACTGCTTGACCAGTGGGATGACGGATACGGCGAGGATCAGCGTGATCAAGGCCAGATAGAGCCCCCGCAACCGTTTGGCCGGATAACCCGCCAGCACGCCGGCGATGAATGTGACAATCGCCGCAATCAGAACCCCCAGGACATCGTTGACGCCCAGATACACGACGCTAAGCACGGCCGCATACGACCCCAAAGCAAAGAAGGCATTGTGGCCGAGCGAGACCTGCCCGACATAGCCAGTGATCAGGTTGAGGCCCAGCGCCGCCACGGCATAGGTCATCACGCCGGTCAGTTGGAATGTCTGATATTCAGGAATCACAAGCGGCATGCCGAGCAGGATCACCGCCAGTACGAAGCCGATACCGATCTTGGTGACGGCCACATCGCCGTGCCGAACCGATTGCATGGCAGGAATTCCGATGCTGCTCATACGCGTACCACCACGGTGCTGCCGAACAGACCTTCAGGCTTGATGATCAGCACAGCGACGATCAGCATCAGCGGCAGCAGGATCTGCAGATCGGAACCGAGCCAGGGAAGATAAGCCATCGATAGGGCTTGCGAGATGCCGACGATGGCACCGCCAACAACCGCGCCGCGATAGCTCGTCAATCCGCCGACCACGGCCGCGGCGAAGGCGTAGATGATGATGGCGCCCATCATGTTTGGATCGAGCGTCAGCTTCGGGCCGACCAACAGGCCAGACACCGCCCCGAGCCCGGCCGCCAGTCCCCATCCGATCGCCATCATCGCCGTGAAGGGAACGCCGACCAGCATCGCGGATGTGGCATTGGAGGCCGAGGCGCGCAGTGCGGTGCCGAGCCGCGTATGCTGCAACAGCAGGAACATGCCGGTCGAGATCGCAATCAGAATTACGATCGTGCCGACCAGTTCGGCATTGAACCTGAGCGCGCCGATGGCGAAGCTCTTCTCGGGGAACGGGCTCGGCAATGAGAGCTGCAGAAATCCCCAGATCGCGCCGTTGAAACTATTGAAGGCCAGGAACAGGCCGAGCGTGACGATGACGATCGTCAATTCATCCCGGTGCTGAACCGACCGGACCAGCAGCAGATAGGCCAGCACGCCAACGATCATCGATACAACGATGGCAATGAGAAACGACCACCACAACGGCACGCCCCAATCGACCATCTGCCAGGCTATGTAGGCGGAGAATGTCGCCATCTCGCCTTGGGCGAAATTGGCGATGTTCGTCGTTCGGTAGATCAGCACCAGGGCAAGGCCCAGCGACGCGTAGATCGCGCCATCCCCGATGCCGTTGACGATCTGCTGAAAGAAGTACTGCATCGTCAGCTTCTCTATTCAGTTATTGGAGTAGCCTGCATGAGCCAAGACCGGTCGCGGATATTCAGTTACCAAGATAGGCAGCGCGGACGCCGTCGTTCTCGGACACATCTCGGGCCGTGCCCGACAGCACCATCGAGCCGGTCTCAAGCACGTAGGCGTCATTGGCAATCTCCAAAGCCAGATTGGCGTTCTGCTCGACGATCAGCATCGCGATGCCCTGCGATCGGTTGACGCGTTGCAACGCCTCGTAGAGGTCATCGATGATGACCGGCGCGAGCCCGAGCGACGGCTCGTCGAGCAGCATTACCCGCGGCTTGAGCATCAGCGCCCGGCCGACGGCCAGCATCTGCTGCTCGCCGCCGCTGAGGCTACCCGCCTTCTGCTTGCGGCGCTCGCGCAAGCGAGGAAACAGCGCGTACATCTGCTCGATGTCGGCTGCGATCTCAGCCTTGTCGCGGCGACGGAAGGCGCCGACCGCCAGATTGTCCTCGACGGTCAAATCGC
Source organism: Bradyrhizobium sp. LeoB3 (assembly GCF_055456055.1). Classification (NCBI taxonomy): domain Bacteria; kingdom Pseudomonadati; phylum Pseudomonadota; class Alphaproteobacteria; order Hyphomicrobiales; family Nitrobacteraceae; genus Bradyrhizobium; species Bradyrhizobium sp. LeoB3. The sequence goes on along the minus strand of NZ_JBVBEF010000014.1, from coordinate 108,732 downwards.
TGAAGGTGCCGCGTCCCTGCACGCCGTGGGCGATGCCCAGGCGCGCGATCCGGTCGGGGCCCAGTCCCTTCAGGTCCTTGCCGTCCAGCAGGATCTGTCCCGTATATTTGACCATACCGCTGACGGCGCGCAGCGTCGTCGTCTTGCCTGCACCGTTGGCGCCGAGCAGCACGGCGATGCTCTTTTCGCCGACCGCGAGCGAAACGTCGTGCAGCACCGGGATGCGCCCGTAGCCGGCGCTAACGCCCTTGATTTCGAGAACGTTCACGCTGTTTCCCCAAATAGGCCTGGATGACGCGAGGGTCCGACTTCACGTCGGCCGGTTTGCCTTCGGCGATCTTGTTGCCGAAGTCCAACACGACGATGTCATCCGAGACATTCATCACCATGCCCATGTGATGCTCGACCAACAGCAAAGTCATGCCGAATTCGTCACGCACCCGGACCAGGGTCCGCGCGAGTTCATCGACCTCCGAATGCGACAGCCCACCAGCCGGCTCGTCCAGCATCAGGAGCGAGGGACGAGACGCCAGCGCGCGGGCAAGCTCGACCCGCTTGAGCGTCGGATAAGGCAGGCTGTCGATGCGTTCATCGTGCAGGTGATCGAGTTGCAGGCGTGCCAGCAGTTCCATCGCCGCGCGACGCTGGGCGGCTTCTTCGGACCGCCGCGACACCGGCACGAACGGCGCGCGCAAGAGCGAGGTGCGACCGTGGTGATAGCCGCCGAGCATCACGTTCTGCAGGACCGTCAGCGATTTCATCAGCGCCAGGTTCTGGAACGTACGAGCAATGCCGAGTTTCGCGATGTCCTTCGACCGATAGTGTGTGATGTCAGTTCCGTCGAAGGTGATCCTGCCTTCCGTCGGATTGTAGAGGCGGCTGACACAATTGAACAAACTGGTCTTGCCGGCGCCATTGGGGCCGATCAGGCCGCAGATGACGTCCCGCCTGACCTGGAACGATAGTGCATTGATCGCAACGAGGCCGCCGAACCTGAGCGACAGATTGTCCACCGCCAGCTTCGGCGGCGCCGTGGAAGCCGGCGCCGTCCGCGGGGAGAGATGAGCCGTTGAGCCGTTCATGCGATCTTCGTCCCCACGGTGAGGGCTAAGGGAAGCTGCTTCTCCAATCTCCCCGGCGTTACAGGCCGAGGGCCGCTTCAGCCTGCTTGGCGACGACCGTCATGTCCGAGCCAGGCGCCGCGCTTGCCAGCGCCTTGGCCCAGATCGCGGCCGTCGTGCGCGAGAGCTGGGCATCGGATCCCATCGCGTCGAACAGCGACATTGCCACCCGGACATCCTTCTCCATCAACGCGAGCGCGAAGCCGAACTGGAAGGTGCGGTCGATGACCGCCTTCTGCCAGACATGGGTGGTCTGGAAGCTCTGGCCGGACGACGCATCGATCACTTCGAGCATCGTCGCTGGATCAAGGCCGAACTTGGCGCCGACCGCGAAGACTTCGCTGGTGGCGGCGAAGGCTGTGGCAGCCAGCAAGTTGTTCAGTGCTTTGACCGCGTGGCCCGATCCGACCTTGCCGACCAGGAAGACCTTGCCGCCCATCTTCTGCAGCACCGGCAGCGCCCGATCGAAATCAGCCTGCGCACCTCCGACCATGATCGCCAGACTAGCGGCTTCCGCCCCCTTGACGCCGCCGGAGACCGGCGCGTCGATGAAGTGGACGCCCTTCTTGGCAGCGATCTCCGCGTTCGCGACCGAATTGGTCGGCGCGGACGAGCTCATGTCGATCACCATGGCGCCGGCGGGCAGATAATCGAGCAGTCCCCTGCCGCCATCGGCGCCATGCAGCACCTGATCGACGATCGCGCTTGTCGGCAGCATCAGGATCACCGCATCAGCCGAGCTCATGCCGCTCACACCGTCGACGATCCGGCCACCGCTTGCCCTAGCGGCCTCAGCCGCACGGGCCGCATCGGTATCGTAGACGAGAATGTCGGCGATCCCCTTCAGATGCTTCACCATCTGACTGCCCATGGCGCCCAGCCCGATGAATCCGATGGTCTTGAATGTGTTGTTGGTCATGGACGTTGTCTCCTCGTTGCGACGTGTCATTGCGACTTGGCTGGGGGTTCGTAGAGCGGCGTCTTGCCCTCGTAATTGAGGACAGGGCCGACCGGAACGAACTTCACGCCGTCGAACTGGGAGATCTGCACGGACTCGATCGGGTAGCCGTCTTCGGCACCATTGGTGTTCAGTGTGATGCCATCGAGCATCAGCGGCTCCTTCTGGTTCTTCATGCTGCGAGCTGCCTTCATGAAGGCCTCGCGGGTCGGCTGCTCCATCCGCTCGAACAGGCCCTTGGTCGCGTGGCAGGCGTACCAGCCGGCCGCCGCATTCTGGTCGGCGGGATTGAGCGAGCCGCCATATTGCTTGAGCTTGGCGACGTAGAGCTTCATGTCTTCGTCGTTGGCGTAGGCCGGGTTGGTCTGGTCCTTCATCCACTGGCCGCTATAGACGCCCTTGGCGGTCTCGACGCCGGCCGGCTCGAACACGCCACCGATGCTAGATCCGACACCCCAGATGATGTGCACCGGTTTCCAGTTGATTGCCGCCATCTGCTTGAGAGCCTGCACGACGAATTTCGGCGTGGTCGCATCGACGAACAGATCGGCGCCCGAAGCGGCAAGTCGGCTGATCTTCGCGTTGATCGTCGGTTCGCTATAGGTGTGTTCTTCGCGAGCGACGATGTTGAGACCAAGCTCCTTGGCCGACTTCAGGAACGCATCAGCAAAGAACGGACCGCCGCTGTCATCGTTGAGCAGCGCGATCTTGGCGTCCGGGAATTTCTGCTTGATGAACGCCGCATAGATCGCGGCTTCGGTGTTATAGGCGAGCCACGCGGCCATTGTCCAAGGGTTCTTTTCGACCTCGGACTTTGCGCCGAACATCGGGCCACCCGTTGCGATGAACATCTGCGGCACATGCTCGGCGTTATAGTACGGCCGCGATCCGAGATTGGCGCCGGTGCCGACATTGCCGACGACCGCGAACACCTTGGACTGGCTCACCAGCCGACGCGCATTCTGCACCGCACGCGCGGGCTCCATCGCATCATCCAAGATATCAAGCCGGACCTTGCGCGTCTTGCCGTCGCCGAACTTGACGCCGCCCTGCTCAGCATTGAGGTAATTGAAGCACGCTTCGGTGCCGCGGGCGATCGCGCCGTAACCCGCATTCGGGCCGGACAACGCGGCCGAGATGCCTATCACAATTTCAGTATCGGTAATGCCGTTCTCTGCGTGCGCCGGTGTGACGATGGTGGCTGTCCCCACCCCCAACGCTAACGACAACAGACAACCCCACGCATCGCGTGGCCGCGCGTGCGACATCGTCCTTCCTCCCTGATATTTTTTGGATGCTGCGCACCCTTAGCGCGAATTAAGACACGAAGTATTTTTTCGATCAAGCTATATATATTTATAAAGCGCCTAAGGATATTGCGCTGCGACGGATATTACTCGGTCGCGCCGATCCCGATGACGGCGTGGCCCCTGAGCGTACGATCGCTCCGCCGCTCATGCCTGCTTGCCCGCCGACGCCACCTGGCGACGCGCGCCAAGCGCGCCCTCTTCCGCAAGGCGTGCCAGTCGCGCGTCGTCGTAGCCGAGCACCTCGCGCAGAACTTCCTCCGTGTGCTGGCCCACGGCCGGCGCAACGACGGGATCCACGACCGGGGTTTCAGAATATCGGATCGGCAGGCTCACATTCGGCACCCATCCGACCGTGGGATGCGGGATGCGTGTCACGATCGCACGCTCCCGCGCTTCCGGAGAACGAATGGCCTCGCCGACGCTGCGCACCTGCCCGCAGGGCACGCCCGCCGCCCGCATCCGCGATTGCCAATACGACCATGGCTGCTGCGCGAAAGCTTCACCAAGAATCGCGAACAATTCGTCGCGCCGGCGAATGCGTTCGGGGCCGGTCGCGTAGATTTCGGCCGTGGCCATGTCGGCGCGGCCGATCACTTGCGCCATCAGCCGCTGAAAGATCTTGTCGTTGCCGCAGTTGATATAGAAGGAGCGGTCCTGCGCCTGGAACACGCCCGACGGGCAGGTATCGGGAGACGTGTTGCCATGCCGCTGTATATCAGCGCCGCTGAACAGATGTTGCAGCGTGGCGTAACCCGTCATCAGCACCGCGGTGTCGAACAGGGAGACCTCGATGGCCTGTCCGACACCGCTGCGCTGGCGCGCGACCACCGCGCCGAGGATCGCATTCGAGGCCATCATCGCCGTTGAGATATCCATGACCGGCGACAATGCCCGCACGCCTTCGCGATCGGCATAGCCGTTCATGGACACGAACCCGCTCTCGACCTGCGCGATCGGATCGAACCCGAGCCGATCGGCAAAGGCGCCGTCCCGGCTATAGGCTGACACCGAACAATAGATGACGTCACGTTTGATTCTGCGGCAATTGTCGTAGTCGAGGCCCAGTCGCTTCATCACGCCGGTCGAGAAATTCTCGACGACGACGTCCGCCGTGGCAATCAGTTCACGCACGACCTTGAGGCCTTCCGGCGACTTCAGGTCGATCGCGACGCTGCGCTTGTTGCGGTTGGTCCAGAGAAACGGAGCGCCGTGCCTGAGATCAGGATGCAAGGGCGGATAACGGCGAAGATCGTCGCCCTTCTCCGGCGCTTCGATCTTGACGACCTCCGCCCCCATGTCGGCGAGGATCATCGTGGCGAAGGGGCCGGCGATGAAGTGCGAGAAATCGATCACCCGAATTCCATCCAGCGCTTTTGGCGCATCGGAAGGGCGCGGCGCATGTTCCGGAAATTCCGCTTCGAGCTGATCCAGCATTCTTGCTCCCGTCGGTTTGTTGTTTAGATCTCCAATCACAGATCCAGCACGAGCGTCGCTGATTTCGAACCTGAGCAGCAGATCATCATTGTTTTGTTGGCCGCTCGTTCCTCCGCGCTGAGAAACTGATCGCGGTGATCGGGAATTCCTTCAATCACCCGGGTCTCGCAGGTGCCGCAGACACCTTCGGCACAGGCGTAGTTCGCTGTCATTCCTGCATCCAGCAGCGCGTTCAGTATCGTCTTGCCTGGTTCAACCGTTATCGTTCGGCCACTGCGCGCAAGCCTCACTTCAAACCCACCTTCGGCGGCCGGCTTTTCCCTTGCCTTGAAATATTCTACGTGCACGTGAGCGGCGGGCCGAGCAGTGGTCGCCGCTTCGAATGCCCCGAGCATCGACAGCGGGCCGCAGCAATACAGATGCGCTTCTGCAGGGGCGCCTTCGACGATCGCCGCAAGGTCGAGCTTGCGGCCGAGTGGCGCGTGGTCGAACGTCACGTGCAGGTTCTGTTGAACGTCCGGTCGAAGCGCATGCAGCTCGTCGAGGAACGCCGCGGCGAACCGAGTCCTGGCTGCGTAAAACAGCTCCCAGGAGCGACCTAGCATCTCGAGGCGGCGGATCATCGAAAGCAGCGGCGTGATTCCGATTCCGCCCGCGATCAGCACCGAATGCGCCGCGTTCTCCTGAAGGACAAAGTTGTTCCTGGGATGCGAGATCGTCATGATATCTCCGACCCGCACGGTGTCATGGATGAACCTGGAGCCGCCTCGACCTTCAGCATCCTTGTTGACCGCAACCACATAGCGCTTCCGTTCGCTCTGGTCGTTGACGAGGGAGTAGCTGCGGATCATTCCGTTCGGCAAATGCAGATCGATGTGACAGCCGGCGGTGAAAGGAACGAGGTTGCCGCCCCCGGGAGCGACCAATTCGTATGAATTGATGCTCTCGGCCTCGTAGCCGATCCGTTTGACACGGACCTGCATGGTGCTCTCAGCCATGAGCCCCGGCGCCTCCGCTTGCACGATGATTGCGCTTAATGCGAGCGGACGAGCTCACAGCTTGTACCCGAAATCGGCGCCGAGTTGCGCGCGCATGAAGCGGGCGCCGACGTCGACCCACGAGTCTTCCGGCGGCAGTTGCAGCGACACGGCGCGGACCATGAACACGTCGGGGTCGGTCACGCCCTTCGGCTTGGTGCCATGATCGCGATAAGTGCCGAGCGCTTCGAGCAGGAAGCGCCGCGTCATCGCAATGCCGGTGTCGCTGGAGCAGAGGTTCTCCTTGGTACGGTCGTAGATCGGCGAAACACCGCTTTGACAAGCGCCGTCCTGCACCCACAGTCCGGGTAACCCCGAGAACCAGGTGGTCTGCTGCGCCTCATAGTCGAACTGGAAGCCGTTCTGCGGATTGTATTTGGTCCAGTATCCGGCGTAGGGAACGGTCACGGGGTGCTGGACGAGTGCATGCCTGCTGGCGTGCCCGCTCTCCCGACCGTTGTGCCCCTCTGCGAATATCTGACGGGTCTTCTGCGCCAATGGCTGCGAGGGATGATACGAGAACATGATGCACAGCGTATTCTCGTCATCGATCGGCACCCAGGCGTGCCCGCTCAAATCGGGGAACGGCGATAGTGGCGGGACGAGCGTATAGAACGGCAGGAGGAACTGGTTGACGCGCCAGTACAGTGTGTTCTCGTCGTAGTTCCGCCGGGCGGCGATGCTCATCCCGAAATCCTGCTTGATGCATTCAAACGTCGGACGGAGGTCGCGCTTCTGAATCCACGCGCTCGTGGTGCCCTGGGAGTCGAGCCGGCCGTGCAGCAGCGGCGCGTGGGCGGAATCGATTTCGCCTTCGACCGCCTGCAGCCAGTTGCACTCTTGGACGCGCACGGAGACATGCACCTGGTCCGCCGGCACCAGATTCCACTCCACGTTCGGAAGCGGCGGAGGGCTTGCAGCATCCGGCCCCATGTAGGTCCAAAGCATCCCGTTGCGCTCCCGGCAGGGATAGGCCTTGATCCGGACGCGCTCTTTCAGGCGGCTGCGAACCGGCTCGGCCGGCATGTCCGCCGCCGCGCCTGTCACATCGAACTTCCAGCCATGATAGACGCATCGCAATCCGCAATCTTCGTTGCGGCCGAAGATCAGCGGCGCGCCGCGATGCGGACATGCATGATCGACCAATCCGACGCGGCCATCGGTGTCGCGGAAGGCGACCAAATCTTCGCCCAACAACCGGATGCGCTTCGGCTGTCCGTCGTTGACGAGATCGGCTGACGGCAGAAAGGGAATCCAATACAGCCGGAACAGCTCGCCAAGTGGCGTGCCCTTCCCGACCCGGACCAGTCTTTCATTGTCTTCGTGCGATAGCATGACCTTCCTCCGCTCAATTCAACAATTCGTCGCGAGGCCTCATTTGGCCGCGCGCTCGAGGAGAGCAGCGATGCGGGGTGGCAAGCCCAGATCGCGGGCGGTCCACAGCGGATCGGAAGCGGCAAGCGGCTTTCGAGGAACGGGCGGCTCACTGCCCGCCTCCACTAGGCTCACGATCTGTTCGATCCGTCGTCGTTCGAGCTCTCTGAGCGTGTCTTCGACGACAAACCCTTCTGCGATGCAGCCGGGCAGTTCCGGATAAGCGAGCCGCAGAAGCCACTTGCCTGGCTCGGTTTCGACGGCTTCAGCCTCAAGGAGATACGGGATCGACAAAAACTGGCGCAGATCCAAAACCATCCTCCCTGCGCGAACCTTGATCCGTTCGCGTCCGCATTTGTTACGTATACGTACTATATCGATAGTTATCTTGCAAGGACCGATGCGGCCTTTCGGACCGGCTTTCAGATCGGCCTGCTCTCGGCAGCCAGTCCCAAGGGTTGAGGACGGAACACCAAGCTGCTAACGGCTACGGTGACTTGGTGTCAGATGGACTACAGCACGGGTCGACAACGGCATGTCAGCCGACAAGACAATGAAGACGGATTCAGTTGCGGAGCTCGCCCGAAACTGGCGGCTGGAAGGTGGCATCGGCTTTCTTCTTCGGCTGCTCGAAGCCCGCTACGACGTCCTCTATCAGAAAGTGACGCGCCAGAGTGACATCACCCCCCGGCAGTTCGGCGTGCTCATGGCGCTGTATCAACGCGGCCCGCTCACGCCATCGGTCCTCGCGGAGCACATCAGTTGCGACCGGAACACGCTGAGCGAGATGCTCAAGCGAATGACGGCGCGAAAGCTGATCTCGAAAAAGAGCAATACAGAAGACCGGCGCTCCGTGCAGGTTCAGATCACCGCCAAGGGAGAGGCCGCCCTCTTCAGCGTTGTTCCCGCCGCTGCAGAACTGCAGGACCTGATGCTGGCGCCGCTGCGCAAGGAAGATCGCGCGCATTTTCTGAAATGCATGCTGGCGATCGCAAAGGCGACGCCATCGGGCTCTTCCGGATCATCCGAGTATTGAATCGTTCAGCAACATCCTTGATGCGGGCGGACTACTTCCCAAACGCTCCTGCTTCCGCAAGACCTGCGATTTCGCCGGCAGACAAGCCGAGCGCCCGTGCCAGCACCTCCTCGCGGTGCGCACCGACCGCCGGCACATCCCGCCGCTTGGATGCTTCCGCTCCTGACATCTTCCAAGGCGGATTGACGCCAAAGAATTCGCCTGCAGCATCCGCAATCGTCGCGAAGGCGCCGCGTTGGAGGAGATGCGGGTCGGTCAGCGCCGCGCCGGGATCGCGATATTCGGCGCAGGGAACGCCGGCGCGATCGAGCGCCGCGATGCATTCCCGCACCGTGTGGAGCTCGGTCCACTTCTCGATCTGCTGCATCATTGCGCCCCAGTTCGCGCCACGCGCCGGCACAGTGTTGAAGCGGGCGTCCTCGGCCAACGCGCGGTCTCCCGTCACCTCGCAAAGGGCGGCGAAATTGCGCGACGTCACCGGCGCGATCAGGATATCGCCATCGCTAGCCCGCACGGGACCATAAGTCGGCCGCGGCGCATACACAGGGAACTGCGCCTCCTGCAGTTCGTAGACGAGCAGGTTCAGCATGCAATCCATCAGCGCGACGTCGATCCGCTGCCCCACTCCCGCGCGCGATCGCTGCACGAGCGCGGTCTGGATCGCCGAATAGCCGAAGATGCCGCCCAACAGATCGGCCACGAACACGGCACCCGCTGCGGGACGGTCGCGATCGCCCGCATATCGCATCAGCGCACGGTCGAACCCGCTTTCTGCGTGAACGATCATGGCATAGGCCGCACGCTCCGCCGCCGGACCGGACTGGCCATAGCCGGAGATCGAGCAATAGATCAGGCGCGGATTGATCTCGCGCAGCGCCTCATAGCCGAGTCCCAGCCGGTCCATGACCCCGGGACGAAAATTCTCCACGACGATATCGGTCTGCTCTACCAGCCTGTGAACGAGGCCGATCGCTTCGCTGTTCTTCAGGTCGAGTGCCAGGCTCCGCTTTCCGGCATTGAGCTGGCCGAAATAGGCGCTGTGGCCGTCGCGGAGCGGGGCACGCAGCCGCATGTCGTCCCCCTCCGGCGGCTCGATCTTGATGACCTCCGCACCGACGTCCGAGAGCAGCCGCGCACAATAGGGACCAGCCAGCATGATCGAGAAATCGAGCACCCTGACGCCTTCCAGGGGTGCGGTGGCGGTGTTGAGCTGCGGCATGCGGCCACTCCTATCTCGGCAACCCAAGCGCCCGTTGCGCGATCAGGCTGCGCTGAATTTCGTTGGTTCCAATGCTGATCACCCACATCAGCGAATGACGCAGGTTCTGTTCGAACCGTCCATTGTCGATTGCATCAGGCATCCCTTCGGAAAGCGCGGCGCGCTGGCCTAGAATGTCGAGGGCGGTTTCGCCGAAGCGCTCCATCAGCTCGCTGGAGAACACTTTGCTGATCGCGCCATATTCCGGCGGGGTGACGCCATCAGCCGCCAGTTCCGCGCAATGCATCATCAACTGACGGCCGACCTCGATGTCAGACGCGAGTACGGCCATTCTGTCGCGGACGATCGGATCATTGGCGAGCGGCGGCCTGTCGGCTTCTACCGCCATGATATGCCGGCGCAATTGTTCGAAGGCGTGGGCGACCTTCAGGACGATGCCGCCGCCGACCAGACCGCGCTCAAAAGCGAGCGCCCCGGTCAGCACCTTCCAGCCGCCATCGACCTCACCGACGAGGTTGTCCAAGGGAATGCGGACGTTGTCGTAGAAGATATTGGCAAAGGAGCCGTCATACATGGTCGTCGCCGGATGAATGGAGATGCCCGGCGTCTTCATCGGCACGATGAATATGCTGATGCCGGCATGCGGCGGCTTCGCATTCCTGTCGGTGCGCGCGGCCAGGAACATGTACTTGCCCCACCACGTCGTAGTCCAGATCTTCTGGCCGTTGATGACCCACTGATCGCCATCGCGCTCGGCACTGGTGCACAGCGCGGCGAGATCGGAGCCTGCCTGGGGTTCGCTGTAGCCCATGCCGTGCATGGCTTCGCCGCGGAGAATCTCCGGCAGATATTTTTGCTGCTGCTCCGGCGTGCCGAACATCATCAGAGCGTTGGCCTGGATCGCGGCGCCAATCCGCGGCGCTTCGCCCCGCTCCATCGTCTCGATGAGGGCGATCTGCTCCAGCGGCGAGCGCCCCTGCCCGCCGAATTTGCTCGGCCATCCCAACCCGATCCAGCCGGTCTTGCCGACATCAAGCGCGAACTCGGCATCGAACTCGCGCTTGGCGAACGGCTGCGCGTCGAAGGCGGCCTTGCGCTCGCCCGACCAGTTCTGCTCCAGCCATTGCCGGACCTGTTCGCGCAGCGCATTGCCGGCCGGACCGAGATCGTATTGCGGCAGTTCCGCACCGCCATCATCCAGCAGGAAAGAGCCTATTCCGAGCCTCGCATGTGCCGCGCCGCCGAGCGCGATCGTATCGAGATGAACCCGCTTGAAGTGCAATGGCGCCTCGTGCTCCTCGGCATAGCCGATGGCGCCGAACGTATGCTGGGTCTCGAGCGAAACACGCCGCAGCGCCTCCGCGGAAAAGGAGGCGGCGCAATCGGCGAAATACGGCCAATGACGATCGCCACGATCATGCAGTTCCGCTGCATGGCCAATGATCAGGCGCACGCCTTCGAGCAGGATGAAGCAATTGGCCAGCTTGTGCTGGATCGCCTGGAACTTTCCGATCGGCTGGCCGAATTGTCGGCGCTCCCTTGCATAGTCGACGGCCAGTTCGAACGCGCGCCGGGCGGCACCGTGCGCCCGCGCCATCAGCGCCAGCTTGGCCTCGCGCAATAGCTCATGGACGGCAAGGAATTCGACTTCGATGATGTCAGCCGGCGCAGCGTTCAGCCGAACCTGGTGAAGGCCCCAGGCGCCCATCGCGCGGGTTGGTTCAACGCCGACACCCGGGCCATCCATCGCAACAAGCGCAAGCGCCGATGGACTGATCAGCACAAGCAGATGCGTACAGCTTCCCGCCGCCTCGACAAACCGCAGCAGTCCGCTTGCCCTCATGTTCGTGACCTCGATGGCTCCAGCCGCGCGGTCCGGATCAAATGCCCCAAACGAGAGCGCGATGCGCGCGCTGCCCGCATGCAGGCGCCTTAGCAAATCGACCGAAGCCTCGGACCTTGCTCCCGCGAGCGCGAAATTGGCGAGAGCTGCCGACCACATCGGCGCCGGGCATGCGGCGCGGCCCAGCTCCGCCATCACCACCAGGACCTCGCGCAGCCCTCCCATGTCGGGATCGCTGCCAAGCGACGCAACGCCCTGACCCACGAGCTTGCTCCAGACGGCGGCGATCTCCTCGGGGCACGGGCCGTGCTTCATGGCGTCGGCGCGCCAATGCTGGCCGAGAAATCCGCGCAGGGAATCCCGGAGCATCTCCCTCGTGTCTTCAGTCGCGAGCTCGGTCGCGCGCATGACTGGGCTAAGCCTGGCCGAATTTCGGCTTGCGCTTCTCCTTGAAGGACGTGGTCGCTTCCTTGTGGTCGGCCGTCTCGAACGTCACCTGCTCCAAGGCCATAGAGGCTTCGAGCAGCATGTTGACGCGATCCTTGACGATCTGGTTGATCGACAGCTTGGTCCAACGAATGGCCCAGGTGGGGCCGTTCGCAAGCTCCACGGCGATATCGCGGGCCCTGGCCAGCACCTCCGCGCGCGGCGCCACATGGTTGACCAGCCCGATCCGCTCGGCCTCCCTGCCGCTCAGGAGCGTGCCGCGGATCAGGAATTCCTTGGCCTTGTTGATCCCAACGAGCAGCGGCCAGATCACGGTGCCTCCGTCGCCCGCGACCAGGCCGACCCGCGAGACATGCGTGTCGCCGATCCGCGCGTCTTCGGCCATCACCGTTATGTCGCACAGCAACGCGTGGGTCGCCGCAAGGCCGATCGCATCGCCGTTGATGGCGGCGATGATCGGCTTGTCGAGCTCGAGCTGGCGGGTGACCCCGCGCCGGCTGATCATGGGATCATGGACCTCGCCCTCCTCGAGGACGTCGCCGCCCGGCCGTTCCGACATCGCCTTCACGTCGCCACCGACGCTGAAGAAATCGCCGGCACCGGTCAGCACCACGACATTGACGGCGTGATCATCGGCGAGGTCATCCCAGATCGTCCGCAGTTCGCGGATCAGCTTTTGATTGATCGCGTTGCGCGCCTGCGGGCGGTTCAAGGTCACGGTCGCCACCTTGTCCGCAACCTCGATCTTCAGGCACTCGTAATTGGCGTATCTGGACACATTTTCCTCCGTTTATATTCTTGTTCAGGCGAGGCTGGTCGTCACATGCCGCCGCTCAACGGCGGAAACCGGGCTGGACCTCCGCCAAGGCAACATGAAGTGACATGGCGCCGGGATCCTGCTCCAGCATCCGCTGCACGGATTCGAGATGCGTGCGCATCAGGCGCGTGGCGGACGAGACATTGCGCTCGCGCAGCGCGGCCAGAAACTGCCGGCGTTTCTCGGCGAGCCGGGCCATCGCGACGCCGCTCGATACCACCTTGGCATAGACGAAGCGCATGTGAATCTCCGTGACAGAATCCATGATCATCGCGATCACCTTGTTTCCAGTCGCCGCGGCCAGCAGCTTGTAGAACTCCCGCGAGCACTCGACCCGGTCGAGCAGCCGGCCTTCGCGCGTGGCAAGTTCGGTGCGCGCGACATTCGCCTCAAGCGCGTCGAGATCGGCCGCCCGCACATTCGCACACGCCAGCCGTACGACGAGATCAAGTACATGGACACGCGCTTCCGACAATTCGCGCACTGAAATCGTGCCAAGGCTCAGCATGTCTCGCATGACGTCGTTCATGCGACTGGTATCGCCCTCGCGGATGAAGGCCCCTCCCTTGACGCCCTTCTGCAGCCGCAGCACGCCCGCCATCTCGAGGCTTCGCAGCGCCTCGCGCAGGACATTGCGGCTGACGCCGAGTTGCTGGGCCAGGTCGCGTTCGGCCGGAAGCTTGTCCCCGGGCTTCAGCACGCCAAGCGCCAATTGCTCACGAATACGCTCACAGATTTCCTCGAATGCGCGGCGGGTATGGATCGGCCGGAATTGCGGTGCAGCCGGTGCCCCGGCTGCACGGTGATCGGGGGCCCGTTCCCGCCGGTTGAGCGAGGCCAACCGCGGCCGGGTGGAGCTACGAGGGCTTGACTTGGTGTTCATCGGGTGAATTATTAAATGGATCACCCATTCAATGGAAGTCCCTTTTTTGGGCTCCTTACAAAAAACAGGCGGAAACCCCATGAGCTTCACCGAGGAGCAGACCGCGTTTCGCGACAACATCCGAAGAATGGTCGCCCGGCATGTGGCGCCGATCGCCGCCGAGATCGACGAGACTGATCGTTTCCCACTCGAGATCGTGAAGCTGTTCGGCGAGATGGGGCTGATGCAGCTTTGGGTGCCGGAACAATATGGCGGCCCGAACGGCAATCTGACGATGGCCTGCATCGCGCGCGAGGAGATCTCGAAGGTCTCGCCCGCCTGCGCCTCGATCGCAGCCCTCAACACCATGTTCATCATGCCGCTGCTTCACTTCGGCTCAGAGGAACAGCGCAAGAAATACCTGCCGATCATCGCCAAGGGCGGCGTCGTGACGGCGATCGCGATCTCCGAGCCACAGGCCGGCTCGGACGTCTCCGCGCTCAACACCCGCGCCAGGAAAGATGGCGACTGCTACGTCCTGAACGGCCGCAAGCAATGGTGCAGCTATGGCGTCGTCGCCGACTATATCGTGGTGATGGCGCGGACGAGCGACAGTGCCGGTGCGGACGGCATCAGCGCCTTCATCGTCGAACCGAAGCAGATGCCGGGCATCTCGTTCGGGCGGCACGAACGAAAGCTGGGCTTTCACGGCGCCCCGAATACGCCGATCTTCTTCGACAATGTGCGGGTTCCGGCCGAGAACCTCGTCGGCGAGGAAGGCAAAGGCTTTCGCGCGTCAATGCGCGCCCTCGATCTCAACCGGCCGACCATCGGCGCCCAATCGGTGGGATTGGCGCAGGGCGCGCTCGACGCCTGCATCGCCTATGCGAAGGAACGCAAGCAATTCAAGCGATCGATCTCGGAATTCCAGGGCGTGCAGTTCATGCTTGCGGACATGGCCATGCAGATCGAGGCCGCGCGCGCACTCGTCTACGAATGCGCGCGGGCCGGCGATGAAGGCGACTGGAAGCGATTGAACCTGCTCGCCAGCATGGCGAAATGCATCGGCAGCGACACCGCCATGAAGGTCACCACCGATGCCGTCCAGATCTTCGGCGGCTACGGCTACACCATGGATTATCCGGTCGAACGCATGATGCGCGACGCCAAGCTGACCCAGATCTTTGAAGGCACCAACCAGATCCAGCGCGTGGTGATCGCCCGCGAGCTGCTGCGATAACAACAATGAACAATCAAATACAACATGGAGGAAACGATCTTGACCTGGACCATCCACCGGATTTGGCCCGCCGCCGCCATATCCGCGCTTCTCGCCGCATCACCTGCTTACGCACAAAACGCCTATAGCCCGGGAGCCAGCGACACCGAGATCAAGCTTGGCCAATCAACCCCGCTCAGCGGTCCCGCCTCTGCTTTCGGTGCCGGCGCAGGACGGGCGGTCGTCGGCTATTTCGAAATGCTGAACGCGCAAGGCGGGATCAACGGACGCAAGATCAGCTTCACGCAACTGGACAACGCCTACAGTGCGCCCAAGGCGGTCGAGCAGTCGCGCAAGCTCATCGAGGACGTCGGCGTGCTCGCTGAGGTCGGCACCATCGGAACGGCGCCGAATGTCGCGATTCAAAAATATCTGAACTCCAAACAGGTGCCGCAGCTTTTCATCACCGCCGGCGGACGCCGCTTCAACGATCCCAAGGCTTTTCCGTGGACCGTGCCGCTCTACCCTGATTTCGAGACGGAAGGCCGCGTTGTCGCCAAATATATCGCGAAGGCAAAACCCGACGCCAAGATCGGCGTCTTGTACCAGAACGACGATTACGGAAAGGACTACCTCAAAGGCTTGCGGGCCGGGCTTGGCGAAAAGGCGGCGCAGATCGTCACGGCGGTTTCGTACGAACTCGCCGATCCGACGATCGATTCGCAAATCGTTCAGTTGAAAGCCGCCGGCATCGACACGCTGATTGAACAATCGTCCTCGAAGGCAGCCGCGCAATCGATCCGGAAGGTCTACGAGCTCAAGTGGCGCCCGCTCCACGTAATCGGCGGCTCGACGGCATCCGTGGACACCATCCTGAAGCCGGCGGGCCTCGAGGCATCGAAAGGTCTGGTCACGACACAGTTCCTCAAACAACCCGGCGACCCGGCATGGGTCGATGACGAAGAGGTGAAGGCCTACAAGAGCTTCCTGAAGAAATATGCGCCATCAGCCAATCCGGACGACTATTCCGTCCTGGTCGCCTACATGAACGTCCACGCCGTGACGCTCGCCCTGAAGAAATGCGGCGATCAGTTGACGCGGGACAACCTCATTCGCCAGGCGACATCGCTCCATGGCGAACGGCTGCCGATGATGCTTCCGGGCATCTCGATCAGCATGCATCCCGACGACTACACGCCGTTCAAGACGCTTCGGATCGCGATTTTCGACGGAGAGAGCTGGACACTGGCAGGCGATCCGCTGTCCGCCGAGTGATCCATCCGGGCGTTCGCAGCGTTGCTCGCGAATGCAGTTTCTCCGTCAGAAAAGGCGAGCGCGGCATTTGCCGCCCTCGCCCAGCGGTCCCGGAGATTCGCGAGAGCTCAGGACGCAATCGCACCGAGATCGATCATGTCGCCGACGGGAATCCAGTTCCCACCATCGAAGCGGGAAATCTGCAGATTGTGGATGGCGCGATAGTCGGTTGGAGAATTTTCGACCTTGATGCCGTCGAGGAAAAGCGGCGGCAGTTCGCCCTTGAGCGACGTCGCCTGCTTCAAGAGGTTTTCCCGCGTCAGATCGTTGCCGCAACGCTTCAGAACCTGCTCGATCATGTAGGCGTTGTTGTAGCCCGGCGTCGCCGTATTGTCGTCAATGCTGACCGAGGGCATGTATTTCTTCATGAAGTCGAAATAGGCCTTCACCCTTGGCTTGTCCCGGTGTCTTGGATCGGTCACGACGATCTCCCACCATGCCGAGATCAATCCCTTTGCATTGTCCAGGCCGGCCGGGGCGAGCGTGCCCCCGATCGAGCTGCAATTCGAATTGACGACGTGCAGCGGCTTCCAGCCCATTGCCGCCACCTTTCGGATGCCTTGCGCGGCAAATTTGGAGTAGGTGAGCTGGACGAACACATCGGCGCCGGTCGCCCTGCAATCGGCGACCTGATTGTCGATGGTGGGCTCGGTGATCTCGTGACTGACCTCCTTGACGATGGCGCTCGCCTTGCCCCCCAGCCCCTTTTTCAGGCCGCGAAGGAAGTCCTTGCCGAGGTCGTCGTTGACATATTGGACGGCGATCTTGGCGTTCGGCTTTTCATTCAGGATGAACGTGGCCAACGCCGCGCCTTGCGCGACATAGATTGGATAGAACGGAACGATCCAGGGAAACTCCTTCGGATCATTGAAGCGTTCGGCGCCTGATGTCAGGAACAGGCTCGGCACCTTCTTCGCGTTGAGATATTTTTGTACGGCGGCGTTAGTTGCCGTTCCCAGGAAACCGGCGATCGCAAAGACTTCCTCCGACTCCACCAGCTTTCGCGTCTGCTCGACGGCTTTCGGCGGCGAAAAGGCATTATCCAGCGAAACCAGGTTGATCTTCCGGCCGTTGATGCCGCCATTATCGTTGACCATCTGGAAATAAGCGGTCTGCGCCTGTCCGTAGACGCCATAGCCGGACGCCGGCCCGCTATAGGGTGCCGTGGTCCCGAGCTTGATTTCGGTGTCGGTTACTCCAGGTCCGTAATTGTTTGCAGCGGGCGCGCGCGACGCTCGACCGAACGTGAGTGCCGCTGCGCCGAGGCCGGCGATGGTTGTTCGCCGCGAGATCAATATCATGTCGGCTCCTCCCTTTCATTTTTGCTATAATTGAATGCTGCAACGGGCCCGCTGCTCTGCGGCAGCGAGGGGCCCCGTGAGCTACACGAACGAAACACTCACTGGAGCGAACCCCGAAATCCTGGCTTCGTAGAATTCGCCCGCGGAGACCGGCGACACCGGTCCCAGCGCGCCGGTCAGCACGGCATCGCCAGACCGCAGCGGTTGGCCGGCTTTGGCCATGGCGCGGGCAAGCCAGAGCGCGGCGCGCAGGGGATGGCCGAGACAGGCCGCGCCGCAACCGACGGAGACGATGGCGCCGTTGCGCGTCATCGTCATGCCGCAGGCCTCCAGATCGACATCAGTCAGGCGGCGCGGCGAGGCGCCGAGCACGTAGCGTGCGCTTGAGCCGTTATCGGCCACCGTATCCAGGATCGTGATCTTCCAATCGCTGATACGGCTGTCGACCACCTCGAGCGCGGGGACGACATAGGCCGTCGATCGCATCAATTCGCCGAGAGTGGTGCCACCGTCCGCAAGATCCCGCTCCAGGACCAGCGCTATCTCCGCCTCGACACGCGGCTGGATCAGTCGCGCGACCTCGATTCGCTCGCCGGTCGGGATCTCCATATCGGCAAACAGCGCGCCGTAGTCGGGCTGATCGACCCCAAGCTGCTGCTGCACTGCTTTCGATGTGAGCCCGATCTTGCGGCCCACGAGCCGGCGGCCGCCGGCAATCCCGCGCCGCGTGACTTCGGCCTGAATCGCATAGGCCACCTCCACTCGCCCCTCGCCGATATCGCTTGCGATCGGCGCGATCGGGCGGCATGCCGCCTCGGCTTCCTGCAGCCGTGTCGCAATATTCTCAATAATATTGCTCATGGCCGGTCCAGGAAGTCAGCGACCAGCGCATTGAATTCGTCGGCCTTCTCCCACTGCGCCCAGTGCCCGCATTTGGGAAAGACGTGAAGCTGTGCGTTCGGCATGGTCTTGAGCAGGATGAAGCTTGAATCGAGCGGCACGACCCGATCCTCGCGTCCCCAGATCAGAAGCGTGCGATGCTTCAGCGCGGCGAGATTCTCACGCCAGATATCGAGCGGCGGCCGCTTGAAGATGTCGATGACATCGGGGCGGGTGGCGGCTTTGAGCCGCTCGGCCAGCAGTTCTTCGGTAATCGAGGACTGGTCGAACACCAGAAGATCGATCACGCCCTTCAGCTTCTGCAACGTCGGCCCCTCGCCGGCATGGAACATCGCCATCCGCCGCAGGCCTTCGGTCGGCATCGGCGAGAAGATCGCCTGGCTTCCGCCGGTCCCCATCAGCACCAGCCGGCTGACTCGTTCAGGCGCGCGCAAGGCGACCATCAGCGACGTCGCGCCTCCGAGGGAATTGCCGACGAAGCTCGCCTTCTTGACGTCGATCGCGTCCATGAAGGCGCGGGTGAAGTCACCCATCGCTTCGAAGATCGGGCCGTCCTTCAGCTTCCCCTCGGTCTCGCCAAATCCGGGAAGGTCGAACACGATGACGCGACGGCGCGCCGCAAGAGCCTCGACGTTCTTGCGATAATTGCTCAGGCCGGAAGCCCCCGGCCCTCCGCCATGGATGAGGATAGTGGGCTCCCCTTGCCCGACGTCGTAGTAGTGCGTGCGCGTACCCGCGACATCGACATGCTTACCCTTCAGTTCCACTATTGATCTCCGACTTCGATGATGAATTGTGTTAACCTCGCGCGTTCGCCTGCAGATAGGCGTCGCGCAGTTTCCGCTTGAAGATTTTTCCGCTCGCCTCGCGCGGCAGCGCGTCATGAAACACGAACCGCTTCGGGATCTTGAATCGGGCGATATGCCCTTCCAGGAATGTCGCGATGGCTTCGGCCGCAAGCCGAATCCCGCCCTCGGCTTCGATGGCGGCGACCAGGCTTTCTCCAAACTCCTCGTCGGGTGCACCGAACACTGCGCAGTCCCGTACGCCCGGACAGTTCACCAGGACATTTTCGATCTCCGCGGGATAGATGTTGACGCCGCCGGAGATGACCATGTCGCGCTTGCGGTCGCAGATGAAGAGATAGCCGTCAGCATCCACGTAGCCGACATCGCCGCAGGTCACGAGCCCGTCCCGATCGATCTGTTCGCGCTGCTCCGGCCTGCCGTGATAGGTGAAATCGGCATAGGCCTCCGTGCGCAGGTAGATTTCACCGATCTGTCCTGTGCCGAGCTCGCGACCCTCGTCGTCGTAAATACGTAAGGTCGTGCCCGCCATCGCCCTGCCGACGGTACCCGGATGAGCAAGCCATTCATGCGAGTTGCAGCCGACGGCCGGTCCGGTTTCGGTGGCGCCATAGGTTTCGTGGATCACCGGCCCCCACCAGTCGATCATGCGCCGCTTGACATCAGGCGGGCACGCGGCGCCGGTGTGGGTCGCCCAGCGAATGGACGAAACGTCGTACTGCGATCGGACCGCGTCGCTGAGCCGAAGCAGGCGTACGAACATCGTCGGCACCATCGTGAGATGGGTGATGCGATGTTCCTCGATCGTCTTCAGCAATTCTTCGGGATCGAAATTGTGCTGCAAGACCACGAGATCGGCATGCTGAAACGCCTGCCTGGCAAACGCACCGGGTGAGGCATGATAGAGCGGGCCGCACACGAATGCGCGCATGCCTTGCTCGATGCCGTAGATCTGTCGCAGCAAGGCGGCGTTCTTGCTCACCTGCTCGGCGTTCATTGGCGCGCGACGCACGCCTTTCGGTCGGCCGGTGGTGCCGGAGGTGTAGATCATGGTCCCGCGCGGGGCGCGCGCCGGTTCCGGCCATTCGGCAAAACCGTCACGATGCGGAGCCCAGGCGCGGGCGCACGAAGGAGCGTCCGACGAGGCCATGGCACCGGACGGCGCAAAAAACGTCGGAAGGTCGGCCGGAATTGCGGCCGCAACACCCTGCAGCAGGCCAGCATGGCCGATCAGCGCATGCGGCGCGCAATCGGCGAGGATGTAACGGATTTCGTCCGCGGTGCTGTGCCAGTTGAGCGGTACGACATAGGCCCCGAGCAGAGAGGCTGCCTGCATCACTTCGAAATAGATCGGATCGTTCCGGATCAGGAGTGCGATCGCATCGCCTTCGTTGACGCCGGCTGCCGCAAGCGCTGATGCAGCGCGCCTGCCCTGTGCGAGCAGCGCGTCGCACGAAACGCTGTGCGTTCCGATGACGATCGACCTGTCCCGCTTCACTCCAGGCATATCATCGCCTCGGCGCGAACAGAGGGCAGATAGACGTGGTCGAGCGCCTCGAAGTCCGCTTCCGACAAAGTGATCGACGTCGTGAATGTCAGTGGATCCATGTGGCCATTGAGCACATCGGGATAGTTCCAGCGCGCCGTCGCCACCGTGCGGTTGCCGGCCTTCAGCTCCACGGTGAGCGGTGCCGCCGCGCTCGAGCCGTGCCCGCTCTGATAACCGTCGCCGATGCAATAGATCTCCAGGGCGAATTCGTTCCGGCCCCGACGCTGAACGGCGATCTCCACGTCGAGCAGACCGAACGCGACGTCATCCGGTTCATCGTCGTTGTAGAAATACACATAGGAGATACGGCCGTAGCGGCTGACGCCGAGCGCAGCGTCGGACGGGACCTGCGCATCGCTGCGACCGGGTGTCCGCGGCGGAACGGGACCGAGCAGGCACATCTGCGGCAGCGACCGGCAGGCAATCATGACGCTAGGCCTGCTGTGACGCGACGGGGTGACGATCGCTAGTTGCTGCATGCTGGGTTTCCAGATCGAAGGCGCGGCCAAGAAAAGCGAAGGCGTTGTCGGCGAGAACGCCCGGGCAGTCCGGTAGCGCTGCTTGGACAAATGCGCCGGGATGTTTTTGGCGAATGGTGAACGGATAGTCGGAGCCGACCACGATGCGGCTCGATCCCACGACCGAAGACATGAACTGAAGCGCGGGGCCATCGTAGAGAATCGAGTCGTAGAAGAAGCGGCGCGCGATTTCCCTTGGCGATCTCGTCATCCGTTTCTGCATTTCGCCGCCGAGCGACCAGCCGCAGTCGAGCCGCGGCAGGATCCAGGGCAGCGCGCCGCCGCCATGGCTGAGCAGGATGCGCAGCCTGGGAAATTTCTCGAGCACGCCGGCCGCAAGCATCGACACTGCGGCCAGCGCGGTCTCGACTGGAAATGCTGCCGTCGCCGCGAATTCGGGTCCCGCCCCGATCCGCTCAACCCCGGCCGGATGCAACGGATGAACGAAGATGCAGAGGTCGAGCGCCTCAGCGGCTTCATAGAGCGGATGGAGCGCTTCGCTGCCGAGCGCGACGCCATCGATATGGCTTCCGATTTCGATGCCGGCGAGACCAAGCGCCTTGATGCGTTGCAATTGCGCCAGCGCGCGCGGCACGTCCTGAACGCAGGCCAAGCCGATTCCGGCGAACCGGCGCGGAGCCTCACCAATCATCGCGGCGATGTGCTCGTTGATGATCTCGGCGAGGTGCTCGGCGTCATCAGCCGGCAACCAATGCGACAGCAGCTCCGGCATCGGGGACAGCACCTGCATTGCGGTGCCGTCCTCCTCCATGTCCGCCAGCCTGCGTCTGACGTCCCACGAGCGCGAGTCGATTTTGCGGAACACCTTTCCGCCAATCATCACCGCGGCCTTGTCGCCGGAAAGCTCGACGCTCGGCCACAGCGGGTCGCGCGCCTTGTCAGCCGGGAGTCGTGCAGGCACGACATGCGTATGGGCATCCACCACTGGCAATGGCGCCCTCCTTTCCTTCCCTGATCCCTGCGCTGCAGCGAACCGCTTTTCGAGTTGCGCAGGATAATTCACTTTACAAACAGGAATGATTGTTTTTATCCTGCTTGTCAAGCGGCCGCGAGAGGTGCGCTGCGGGCGGCAAAGAACCGCTCAAGGGGAGTGAACGCATTGGATCTATCCCGGACACGCATCGTCATCGTGGGCGCAGGCCAGGCCGGCGCGCGCGCAGCCGAGGCGTTGCGGGGCGCCGGGCATCGCGGGCCGATCACCTTGCTGGGTGAAGAAGAGCATCCGCCCTACGAGCGACCGCAACTTTCGAAGGCCATGCTGATCAATGTGGACGAAGAACCGCGCTTCATCCGAAATTCGCAGGATTGGGCAGCGATCGACATCGAGCTGAGCACCTCCACGCCGACTGTTGCGATTGATTTGAATCGTCGTGCGATCGGGCTGTCGGACGGCCGCGAGATTTCATTCGATCGCCTGCTGCTAGCGACCGGCACGCGGCCGCGTCGGTTGCGCGATCTCGACGATTGCGGATTGCGCGTCTGCTATCTGCGCTGCATCGACGATGCGCGCGAACTCAGACGCAATCTCACGCAGGACGCCAAAGTGGTGCTGGTCGGCGGCGGCGTGATCGGTCTCGAGGTCGCCTCGGCGGCCATCGTCCGCGGCTGCGAGGTCACCGTGCTGGAGAAGGCCGATCGGCTGTTACCACAGGTCGGCTCGCCAGCGCTGAGCGGATATCTGAGGCGGCTGCACAGCGACCGCGGCGTCGCTGTCTGCTGCAACGTGACCATCGTGGGCGCCACGGCCAAAGGGATTCAGTTGTCCGACGGAAGGATCGTTCCGGCCGATCTCGTCGTCGTCGGTGTCGGCGTTGAGCCTGCGGCCGACCTTGCCCGCCAGGCGGGGCTCGCAGTCGATCAAGGCATTCGTGTTGACTCCTCCGGCATGACCGAGATCGACGGCGTCTATGCGGCTGGCGACGTCGCCGAACAATGGAGCGGCTGGCACGGACGCTGGATGCGCGTGGAGAACTGGGCCAATGCGCAGAACCAGGCGATCGCGACGGCTAGGAATATGGTCGGTCAGGATGTCAGCTACGAGGCGCCGCCCTGGTTCTGGTCGGACCAATTCGAGTCGAACATCCAGGTGATCGGCCACCCCGGCGGCGCCGACGAGATCGTGCGCGGGGATGTCGAGCGCGGACGCTTCACCACCATCAGCCTCCGCGACGGCGAAGTGGTCGGCGCCGTCACCGTGAGCTCACCCAAGGACATGGCGCTGCTACGACGGCTTGCCGCTTCCCGGAAGCGGGTCAATCCATCCGACATCGCCAATCCCGCTTTCGACTTGAAACAAGCTCTCGCTTCATGAAGAGCGCAGACGGAGGAAACGACATGCAGACCGACAGCCGTCAACCGGCAATTCTGGTTGATCCCGCCCAGCAGATCTTCAAGGTTGCGCGCCGCAACTTCACCGATCCCGAGATCTTCAAGGCGGAGAAGGAACTCGTGTTCGAGCGCTCGTGGCTCTATCTCGGCCATGCATCCGAGCTTCCCAAGCCCGGCGACTTCGTGAGCCGGACCGTGGCCGGTCGCAGCATCCTATTCACGCGCGACAGCAAGGGAACGCTTCGCGCGCTTCTCAACACCTGCCCTCACCGCGGCGCGCAGGTCTGCCGCGAGCGGAAAGGCAATGCGAAATCGTTTCAGTGCTTCTACCACGGATGGGTGTTCGGAGCCGATGGCAAGCTGCGCAGCCAGCCCGGCGAGGACGCCTATGCGGAAGGATTCAAGAACCGCGAATCCTCCAACATGCAGGCGGTTCCGCGCTTCGAGACCTACCGCGACTTCTGCTTCGTCTCCTTTGACAGGAACATCGTCCCTCTCGTCGATTACCTCGCCGGCGCGAAGGAATATCTCGATCTCATCTGCGATCAGACCGACGCAGGCCTCTCGATCATTGCCGGCACCCAGGAATACTCGATCCGGGCGAACTGGAAGCTGCTCACGGAGAACAGCATCGATGGCTATCATGCGACCACCACGCATGCGAGCTACTTCGACTATCTGATGAACACGACGGATGGACTTGCCGGCGGGATGGGCGGGGGCGGATATGGCTACGACCTCGGCAACGGCCACGCCGTTCTCGAATACGGCGCGCCGTGGGCGCGGCCGGTCGCGCAATGGATTCCAGCGTGGGGCGATAGCGGAAAGCAGGAAATCAGCCGCCTCTACGACAATCTGGTGCAGCGCTTCGGCAAGGAACGCGCCGACCGCATTTCCCGCAAGAACCGGAATCTCTTCATCTTCCCGAATCTCGTCGTCAACGACATCATGGCGCTGACCGTCCGCACCTACTTTCCGATGGCCGCTGATTATATGGTCATCAGCGCCTGGGCTCTGGGGCCGAACGACGAGACCTCATGGGCTCGCAAATATCGCCTGAACAACTTTCTCGAATTTCTCGGGCCCGGCGGCTTCGCGACGCCTGACGATGCCGAGGCACTCGAACATTGCCAGCGCGGCTTCAATAACGCCAAGGAAGCGCAATGGAACGATATCTCCAAGGGAATGGGCAAGGAGCGCCCCGCCCACAATGACGAGCTTCAGATGCGGGCGTTCTGGACCCAGTGGAACGCCATGATGTTTCCGGCGCCGATCTCCAGCATCAAGAACGTCGCAGCCTGAAGGAGATCGTCATGCGCGCAATCGAACGATCAGACGTGGAAGACTTCCTGTTTCACGAAGCAGACCTGCTCGATCAATGGCGACTGCCGGAATGGCTGGAGCTCTTTACCGATGACGCAACCTACGAGGTCCCCTGCACCGATCTGCCGCCGGACGCTTCGGCGGACAACAACCTCTTCTATATCGCCGACGACCGGTTCCGGCTGGGTGAGCGGGTGAAGCGCCTGATGAAACGAACCGCGCACGCCGAATTCCCGCACTCCAAGACCAGCCGCATCGTCGGCAATGTGCGTATCCGTGGGCGAGGCGAAGATTCCGTCGACGTCAGCGCGGTGTTCCAGACCTTCCGCACCAA
This sequence comes from Bradyrhizobium sp. LeoB3, assembly GCF_055456055.1. Lineage (NCBI taxonomy): Bacteria > Pseudomonadati > Pseudomonadota > Alphaproteobacteria > Hyphomicrobiales > Nitrobacteraceae > Bradyrhizobium > Bradyrhizobium sp. LeoB3. Next base: position 83,661 of record NZ_JBVBEF010000014.1, on the reverse strand, counting down.
GGACGGCACAACCGATCTCTATTTCGGCACGAGCAATTACCGCCTGAAGGTCGATGAGAGCAGGATAAGGATCAGCGAGAAACGCTGCCTGCTTGGCGGCGAAGGCCTGCGTCCGCATGGCCGGATTTCCATTGTGCTCTGAGAGACAGCCCCGATGGAAAAGCGATTTGCCGAACAGATTGTGGTGATCACCGGCGCCGCCAGCGGCATCGGCGCGGTGATCGCGCAGCATTTTGCCCGAGAGGGCGCCAGGCTGGTGCTTTCGGACCTCGACGAGAATAGGTTGACCGCTACGGCCGACGGTCTCTCCTCGCTCTGCCGCGAAAGGCCGCTGGTCCGAAGCGGCGATCTCTCAAAGGAAGATGTCGCCGGCCGATTGATCGGCGATGCCGTCAAGGCGTTCGGCACGATCGACGTCCTCGTCAACAATGCGGGAGGCGGCATCATCAAGCCGTTCCTGGAGCACACGCCGGAGACACTGCGGACGACCATCGACCGTAATCTCTGGACGATGCTGTGGTGCACGTGGCACGCCGTGCCGATGATGAAGACGAAGCGCTACGGCCGGATCGTCAATATCGGCGCCGACTCCGTCCGCAACGGGCTTTATGATCACGCGGCCTACAACGCGGCAAAGGGCGGCGTTCACGCCATCGCCACAGGGCTCGCGCGCGAATTCGCGACCGACGGGATTACCGTCAATGTCGTTGCACCCTGCATCGTCAATACGCCCCAGGTGCAACGCGCGGCCGCCAAGGCGCCGCAATCCATCCGAAAATTCGTCGACGTGGTGCCGATGGGACGCCCCGGCGAGATGGACGAGATCGCGTCCATGGTCTGCTATCTGGCCTCCAGGGAAGCCTCGTTCGTCACAGGCCAGGTCATCAGCGTGAATGGCGGAAGCACGATGCTATGAATACGATGACCAAAGATGTGCTGATCGGAAGGCTGGACGAGTTCCCGCCGGGAGAAGTCCGCCAGGCAACGCTGCCGGACGGCACCAATATCGCCGTGTACAATGTGGACGGAGCAATCTACGCCACGGCCGATCTGTGTACCCATGGCGAGGCTTCGCTGTCGGAAGAAGGCATTCTGACGGGGAAAATCGTCGAGTGCCCGTGGCACTTCGGCACGTTCGACGTCACTAATGGGCAGCCGACCGGCATGCCCTGCACGGTCGCGCTGCAGACCTTCCGGGTCAAACTGAGCGAAGAGGACGTTTATGTCGAATGCTGACAAGACGAAGCCAGGCGCACACGGAGGCCGGGCGTCCCTGCCCCGCACCGCGGCGCGGCAACGGCTGCAATCACGCCGCAACAGCTCGAGCGAGCCGAAATACGCCCCCAAGCGAACCCAGGCGGAGCGCAGCGAAGCGACGCAGACCCAATTGATCGAGGCCGCGGTGAAGCTGGTGCGCGCGAACGGACTGCGCGGCCTGCGCACGGTCGAGGTGGCCGAACTCGCGGGCGTCTCGCGCGGCGCCCTGCTGCACCATTTCAAGAGCAAGCACGATCTTCTTGTCGCCATCATCAGGCATGTCAACGAAGTCTCGCTGGTGGAGAGCGCCCGCCGGGCCCACCTCGCCCAGAACAGCGGAAACGATCCGATCGAAGGGATCATCAAGGACGCGCAGGATTTCTATTTCGGCGACTATTTCTTCATCGAACTCGCGATCGCAATGAGCGCGGACAGCGACTCGCGCATTCTCAAACGGGAGACGTACAGGAACTCCCGCACCAGCCGGTTTTCGGTCGAGGCCGCCTGGCTCGAAGCGCTGATGTCGTCGGGCGTTCCCAAGCAACTCGCCAGCGATATCCTCTCGCTCACGCTGAGCGTGGTCCGCGGCTATTCAGTTCGAACCCTGATCGAAAAAGATCCTGAGCAGTTCAGTCGCCTGCTCAAGGTGTGGCGCGACATCGTTCGCCAACACCTCCAGATAGCGATGGCGAACGACCAGAAGAACCGTGGTTGAAAATGGACGCCAAGCACTTCACCCCTATCCCGTTGATCCAGCTCTGCTATGTGAGGCTTGCGGTACAGAACGGCCCGGGCGCCGCGGCCTTCGCGACCGACATTCTGGGGCTTCAGCGCGTCACTGATGACAAGGAGCAATTTCTGTTCCGGTCCGACGAGCGCTTCCACACGCTTTGTCTCGTCGAAGGCGCCGACAGGTCAAGCGTCGGCATGGAGGTCGCCTCCGCCGATGACGTTGATCGAGCGGCCGATGCCCTGCAGCGAGAGGGATTTGAAGTCCGCGAGGCGTCCGCAGAGGAATGCAGCCGGCGTTTTGTGCGGCGCGCACTGATCGTGCGCGACGCGAGCGGCAATGAGATCGACCTTGTGTCACGCCCGGCGGTAAGCGGCCGGCGCTACTTCCCGAGCCGCGATGCCGGTGTCACCGGCCTGCAATGCGTGGGCCTTCGCAGCCGCGCGATGGCGGATGACCTGAAGCTGTGGACCACGATCCTGGGAGCGGCGATCAGCGATTGGGTCGGCGATATTGCCTATCTCAGCATCGATCGGAAGCATCACCGGATTGCGCTCTACCCTTCCGATCGGGCGGGGCTGCTTGACGTCTGCTACGGAGTCGAAAGTCTCGATTCGATCATGCAGAACCACTATTTTGCGCAGGAGCGACAGATCAAGATCCTGCACGGCCCAGGCCGCGAAGCAGCATCCGGCCAGATCTTTCTGCGATTTGCCGGACCGGAAGGACAAGTCTTCTCGTACGGACATGGGCTGGCCGACATCGATACCCGGCACCATGCGAGGCAGTTTGCGCCGGCAGCTTCCTCACTATGCGAATGGGGAAGCGAATGCTCCGAGATTCCGGAGCTGCGGCAAGCCATCACCTGATCTCTGCAAAAGGAGCGCAACCATGATCCAGCTCAAGGATGTCACCTATGCGCGGCTGGGGACCTCGAGCCTCGAGGAAGCGGAATCATTTGCGACCAGATGCCTCGGTCTTCAGGTGAGCGAGAGGTCGCGGAACTCGCTCTATCTGCGTTCAGACGAACGCGCGCATACGCTGTGCTACTTTGAAGGCGACCCGGCCGATCAGACCATCGGATTCGAAGTCGAGAACGAGAGCGAGTTGAACGAGGCCGCCACGACCCTGGACTCGCTTGGTCATCCGGTGCATGTCGGCGCGGCTGCCGAATGCTCGGCACGCAAGGTTCGCGCCTTCATTGGCTTCAAGGATCCGAGCGGCAACCAGATCGAGCTGGTTGTCCGTCCGGAGCAGCATGGCCGCCGCTATTTTGCTTCACGGGACGCCGGCATCACCGGCTTCAGCCATGTCGGCTTGAATTCGACCAATCCGGTTCGCGACGAGAAGTTCTGGACGGAGGTCTGCAACGCGCGCGTCAGCGATCGCATCGGGGATATTGCGCTGATGCGCGTGAACGCGATCCATCACACCATCGCGCTTGCGCCGGCCAGAGGTCCCGGGATCCAGCACATCAACCATCAGGTGCAAAGCAACGACGACGTGCTGCGATCCTTCTATCACTTGTCCGAGCAACGGGTGCCGATCGTCTTCGGTCCTGGCCGTCACCCGACGTCCGGCGCGCGGTTCCTTTACTTCCAGGGCCCCGACGGCATGGTGTTCGAATATTCGGTCGGGGTGGATGAGATCGAGGACGAGGAATCGCATCGGCCGCGCCAGTTCGGGTTCGAACCGACAAGCCTCTGCATGTGGGGATCGAAATCAAAGCGCGCGCGGTAGACGCGGCAAACGACACTCGGTATCGGTCCGCGGCCTGATGCGCGGGCTGCAGCCGAGCGGCCCTTTCCAAGTGCCACCGGCGCGTGGGACATCAGATCGCGTCGTCGACGATCAAATGTGGCTTGCCCTGCGAACAGGATTCGATACGTGCCCTGATGCGGAAGGTTGCGGCAAGGTTTTCCGGCGTCAGGACTTCAGCCGCCGTGCCGAAATCGTGCAACGTTCCATCAGAGAGGATAGCGACCTTGTCGGCGAATTTGAGTGCCAGGTCGAGATGGTGCAGCGCGATCAGCACGAGCATACCGTCGTCATGCGCAAGGCTGCGCACCTGCCGCATCGCTTCCAACTGGCGGTGCATGTCCAGCGCGCTGGTTGGCTCGTCCAAGAGCAGCACCTGCGGTTCGCGCACGAGACATTGAGCAAGCCCGACGAGCTGGCGCTGTCCGCCGCTCAGCTCGGAAAGGATTTCATTGGCAAGATCGCCCATATCGAGTGACGCCAGCGCCTGGTCCACCGCCACAAGATCGGACCTCTCCAGACGCCAGCCGCTGACCTGCTTACGCGCAAGAAGGACGGATTCGAATACAGTCAGCACCGCGCTTGCCGTTTGGTCTTGAGGCATATAGGCGACGGCGCGATCTGCATCGCGCACACCTTCCAACCGGCACTCGCCGGGCCCCGGAAGAATGGCTGCCAGGCGCCGGAACAGCGTCGACTTGCCCGCAGCATTCGGTCCAATGACCGCCACAACCTCGCCGCCAAAACAGGGCGGAAGGGTCACATCACGCAGTACCTCGCGTGATCCGAAGCGGGCGCCGAGGCGATGCGTGCTCAGCACTACCATATGTCTCTTCCGCTTTTCAGAATCAAATAGAGGAAGACCGGCAATCCGATCGCCGAGGTGACGATGCCGATCGGCAGGACGGCGCCGGGTACCACGATTTTGGCCAGGATGGAGCTGAACGACATGATCAGCGCGCCAGTCAGCGCGCTCGCGGGCAGCAGGAAGCGCTGGTCTTCGCCGACCATCATGCGTGCGATGTGCGGAGCTACGAGACCGATAAAGCCGATCGTGCCGACAAACGCGACGGGGATCGCCGTCAAAAGAGAGACAAGGATCAGGGTTTCGAGCCGCAGGCGCCGCACGGGAATGCCGAAGCTCGCCGCGCGCGCCTCGCCAAGACGTAAGGCCGTCAACTGCCACCGGCGGCGCAGAAAGACCGGCAAGGTTAGACCCACGACCAGCGCGGTGATGGCGAGCTTGGGCCATGTCGCCTTGGTGAGGCTGCCCATGGTCCAGAAGACGATGGCCGCGACCGCCTGCTCGGCGGCGAAATACTGGATGATAGCGAGTGCCGTATTGAAACTGAAAACCAGCGCTATGCCCAAGAGCACGATCACATGGATCGAGGCTCCGCGCCGAAGGCTGGCCAAATGGATCAGGAAGGCGGTCGCCATGGCCATGACGAAAGCATTGGCCGCGACGACATAGTCGCCTGCGATGGGGACCAGCGCGAGACCGAAGGCGAGCGCAAGGGCCGCGCCGAAGCTTGAACCGGCGGAAAGGCCCAGCGTGAACGGGCTCGCCAGCGGATTGTTCAAGATGGTCTGCATCTGAGCGCCGCCGATGGCAAGCGCCACACCGACCACGACGCCCATAAGGGCTGACGGCATGCGGATCGACCAGACAATGACGCGCATCTGCGCATCCGCTTCCGCCGGCAGAACGAGCGTGCGCACAACCTCTCCAAGCCTGTAGCTGGCTGGTCCAGTCGAAAGGTCACCGACCAATGCGACGCAGACACCGACCACCAGCACAAGGAGAACGATCCATCGCCTGACGCTGAGCGCTTGATAGGCGTCGCCTCCGGCTAAGGGCAGTGTTTCGGTATGGACATCGGTCATCACTGGCTGTCCGAAAGGCTGACGCTATAGCCGGGCCGGTACTCGATGGGCAGGAAGCGACGATGGTATTCGGCAAAAGTTGCATTGGGGTCCAGATTAGCAAACAGGTCGGGGTGGAACCACTTCGCCAATTGTTGGACGGCAACAAATTCGTATGGGCTGTTGTAGAACTGGTGCCAAATGCCGTGAAAATTCCGCGTCTTCTTTGCCGCGATACCGGTATAGGCGTCGCGAGTAGCGAACCATTCGAGTTTCTTGCGCGTCACCCGAGGATCCGCCCCTGGTCCAAGCGGAATCCAATGGCCCCCGGGCACATAGGCTTGCCAGTCAGCGCTGGTAACCACCACATGCTCGGGATTGGCGACGATGACCTGCTCGGGGCTGATCTGCCCGAAGGTCGAGGGAATGATATCGCTGCCGATATTATGGCCGCCAGCGAGTTCGACATATTTGCCGAAATTCTCGGCGCCGAAAGACAGGCAGCAATCCTGGGAGTAGCCACCGATCCGCTCGACGAACACATTGGGGCGCTTCGGTTGTTTGGCGGCAAGGACGTTGGCAACCGCAGCCATGGCCTGGCGGCGGAACGCGATGATCTCCTCCGCACGCGCCTCGCGCCCCATGATCCTGCCCAGGAGCCGAATGGTCGGCTCGGTGTTTTCCAGGGGACGGTGACGAAAATCGATATAAAGAACCGGTATGTTCAGTGCCGCGAGCTTCTCGATGTAGCTGGCGTCCTTGTTGGCCTGCATGGCTTCAAGATTGAGCAGCACCACATCAGGCTTCTGGATGATCGCCGATTCGATGTCGATCAGGCTGTCCTCCTGCCCCTTAAAGGAAGGCAGCTTCGCCAACTCGGGAAACACTTCGAGATACTGCGCGTAAGTGGCCGGATCGGCCGCGATCAGATCGGTGCGCCAGGCTACCACATGGGCCAGAGGATCTTTGGGTTCCAGCGAGGCGATGAGATAGAGCTGCCGGCCTTCGCCCAGAAGCATGCGTTTGACAGGCGCGTTAAGCGTCACCTGGCGGCCTGCGATATCAGTGAGGGTAAGCGGCGCCTGCGTCTGTGTCAGTCCAGGTTCGCCGGCAAATGCTGCTGTTGGAAGCAAAGCGATCAGGACAATAGCCGTCACCGCGGCGTGCAGCAGCGATCGGTATTCCGTCATGGTCGACTTCCTTCTTGAGCGGAGTGCGCAGCTTTGAGCCAGATGCCGAGAGCCGACAAAAATGACAAGGCGTAAAGCGTGGCGACGAGCGGGAAAGCGGCTTCGAGACCAAAGAGCTGGGTGACCCCGACACCGGCAACGATGCCGCTCGCAGAAGCAACCTGCTGGCAGGCTTGCGCAAGGCCCAGAACCGAACCTTGCCTATCATTAGAGACAGCTGCCGAAATGAGCGCGAGAAGCACCGGCGTCGTTCCCCCAAGAAGCGCGCCCCAGATAAAATACAGGAACGCGAACACGGCAACGGAGTTCGTGCTGCCCGCCAGATGCGTAACCAAAACGCACGCGGCCGAAATCAGCACGCTCCCGCCCAGCACATAGGATGGCGTTCGTTTCTCGAAGAGCCGCGCCCATAGGGGCGCGGCCACGACAAAGCCGCACGCCAGCAGTCCGTAAGTGAGGCCGGCGACCCAGTGCGGCGCGCCAAATACCCGGGTCATGTACAGTGAGAAAGGAACCTGCAGGACCATGCGGCTGGCAAGCAGCATCCCCATCAAGGCAAGAAGAGCTCCGATCGGAGCACCTGTCGACGCCGTAGGCTTTGCGGTACCCGCGTTTCCGGGATTGGCGGCAGCAGCTCCTGGCGTCGGTACGGGCAGGCTCAACCAGGCAACGGCAGCGCACAGCGCACAAATCGCCCCGGCGGTCAGATTTACTGCAGCAAAAGGGAATCGATCGAGAATGAGCCCGCCCAGGAAGGCGCCGCCCAGCGAGCCCACATTGGTCGCAACCTGAAGCCAGGCGAACAGGCTTGCGCGGTCCTTCCCGCCGGTAATCTGCACGCCATAGGCCTGCGCTGGAGCGATATAGCCGGCGCAGGCGCCCTGCAAGAAACGCAGCGCCATGATCGTCCAGACATCCTGTGCAACAGCGACAAGGAGTTGCGTGACCGCTAGCGCGCCGAGCGCCCGAACCATCATCAGCCGATTGCCGTAGCGATCGCCCATTCGCCCCCAAAAGGTGCTGGTCAGCGACATACCAATCATCGGGCCAATATAGACACCCACGCCTGCGAGTCCAAAGACGCTGTCGGAAGGGCTCAACGCTTTGATTTGGATCGGCCAGAATGGACCACTCATTTCCATGGCGCCCATGGAAATGAATTGCAGCCCGAACAGCAAGACAAAAACAGGACCGAAGCCGCGAAACAAGGCAGAAGCAGTTGTCATTCCGCTCCCGCCAGTGGATTCGGCAGCTCGTGCTCAACCCGATAGTCGCGATAACGCTCCAGGTGCATCCGCAGCACGGAGCGGCTCGGCCAGGGTTTCTCAAGAAAGGCCTTGCGTTCTTGCTGCCAGAATGCGTCCGACAACATGCGCGGCCTGAGCGCATCGAAAACCGCCTCGGCCTCTTCCCGCAGGATGCGCCAAAGGCTTGTGCCCGACAGTGCATAATGTTGGTCGAGGCACAGTGCGACTTCATGAAGGTGGCAGACGAAGCAGGCATCGATGACGAATGAGCGCACAAGACTGATATTGTCATCAAATGTGGTGGGTAAGATCCCCGTGCGAGTGAAGGGCTTGAGGTGGTACCCTCGTTCCTTGAACAGGGGCGCAAAACTGCGGCCGTCGCCGAAATCACGGATCAGCAGTTTTCGCGGGCGGCCGGTTTCATCGAACAGGATCGTGCTGTTTTGCTGATGCGCCTCAAAAGCAATTCCGTAAAGCAGATACATGGCGAGCGTTGGCCGGATGACGGTCCCTACATAGACACGGAAGAACGCAGATACGGCTGCTTCACTTTCATCGCCGCTTCTGGCAATCAATTCACAAATGAGCGGGCGGCCATCGATCGGGTTCGCCGTCAAGAGTGCCGCAACAGTGACCGGCAACAGCCCATCATTTCGCGCCAGAGCGTCGCAGTTGCGGTAGACGACCGATAGAAAGCGGCCCGGATGCTCGTCGCCCGTCACGGGGTGGTGCAGGATTGCGCCCAGCTCTTCGGTGAAGATCTCCAACCTTTCAGAAAGATCCCTCTCCTTTGACAGAATATCGGAAATCAGGGTGCTGAGACGCGGCCCCATGTGAATCGATTTGGCCTGCAGAGTGCGCTGTTCGCTGGTCATCCAGATCGCCACCGGCAGTTTGATAAAGGGCCTCGGCTCCTGTGTGTCCGGCAGCATTGTGCGGAACGACATTGACGGCAGCGTCATGGCCTCCGGGCCATCCGGATCGAAAACTCCGGAACTAATCTCGGACGCGAACTCACGGCGCAGGAAATTGTCAAGGTGCCAGCTATGGACAGGGAGAGGCAGCCAGTCCTCGCGAGACTTTCCACGTTTATGCAATCCTTCGGCCCAGTCGCGCCAGAGCTCGGGGAAGTTTTGTGAGAACCATTCCGAATAGCTGCCGACATGCGGCATCTTCTCCACATACGACCATTCTTTGCGCAGCGCTGCTATTCGGACGCGCACGCGAGCACCGAACTCCGGCGACAAAGCCGCGACGTCCTCCGGCGAGAGGTCGGGTTTGGCCTTCCATGTCGGATAAAAGGGATGACCTTCCAGCGCGCCCCACTGATCGAGCGTCATAGCCGCCAGATGCGGCGGCAGGCTCTTTTCCAGATATGCGAGGAATCCCTGCACGCCTGCTTCGGCTATTTTCCCTCGCAGCTCGGCGCTCCAGTGCTCCCGGTGACGACGCGCCAGGATGTCGTTGCGCATGCTGTCCTCGACGTCGCGTATGAGATGCTCGACGCCGTCCGATGCTGGCGAGATCGCCAAGGCGGGCGCGACCTGCCGGATGAGGTCGGAGGGACCACCGATCCGGTAGCGAGCACCGGTCTCGTCTAGTATTTCGACAGAACCACGATTTTGCAATGTCCCGGCAGGCGCACGACGCAGGTCGGTGAAATGCAGGACCCGGCGTGACTGCCAAAGGGGGAGCCATGCTTGGTTGCCGTCGCGCGCCCACAACAATGCATTCGGTTCAAGAAGGCGCTCGGCGAACAGGCAGCGGACGAGCCGGTTGACCGCATTGCGCGATGCGTCCGACCAAAGCCGCCCGGGACGCGCCTGAGCTTCGGCATCTGCGGAGGAAGGCATCCACTCGTCCACTACGCTTCCTCCGGCCAGTTGGCGGGCAAAAAGGCCGGCGCGCTTTCGGTGAACCCGCCATGGTAGTTGAGCGCCCAGTTGTAGGTTTTCGTGATAGCGGGAGTTGCCACTTCAAGCCGCGTGGCCAATTCCACCAGCAGCGCCTGCCCGAAGGCGATATCTTCGTGGAAAGCGCGGCTTGCGCGATCGATGACAAGGCCGGGCCCGTCCGGATTGGGAACAAGTGGGGCGCGAATGCCCGCGTAAGCACGGTTTGTTCGCAGCAGCGTGTACATGGTCCGGTCGTCCTCGATCTGGCTGCCATAAGCCTCGATCAATTCCTGTCGGAGCGGCTTCACCGAACTCAGATCAATGCCCAGGCGCAATTCGACCGCATGGCGGATTGCCTGGTTTTCCGCATCGCAGGCCTCCAGCAATTCGGCGCCGGCGCGTGGGCAATCGCTCCACCAGCAAAGGGGACGGTCAAACGGCTTGTTTTCCCAGGGCGCGCCAGGGCCGATCAGGGCATAGAGCACGGCGGGATGCATCAATGCGTTGCCCGGTGTTAGCGTGATTTCGAGATAGTCCTGCAGTAGGGTGACTGGGGCTTCATAGATATGACCCAGCATCTCCTGGAGATCGGCGCGGCTCGCTGCAGTCTCGCGGCGATGAAGCGCCGCGAAGAGCTGAGCCTTGGCCCCTCCCATGCGCACCCGCTCGCCTGGCACCAAGTCAAAGGCCGTATGGGGCACGTCCTTCATGCCCCAGATCACCACATTGTCCGTACCCGAAAGGGCTTTGGCTGCGAGCCAGTTGAAGCCGCAAAAGCCGGGAATCGCGCCAACATAGACGTGCTTGTCCCGGGGGAGATGCCCTGCGAAGGAGTGTAGAAGCGCAGGCCGCGCGTGGGCCGGCAGCGTCACGATCACCATGTCCGTGTCTATGAGTGCCTCGCTCGGATCGGTGCCGACATAGTCGGGCCGTCCGCTCAAGAGGTGGCCGTTCGGCGTCTGGACCCACCAAACACCGTCTCCCCTCGTCCATCGATCGGCGACGGCAGCCGCCCCCGTCAGCACGGAAACAGTGATACCTGGACGCTGCTTGAAGAGCACGGCATTCAAATGCCCAGTGCGCCCCGCACCGCAGATCGTCACCTTCATGCTGCGCGCGCCCTTCCGGTGAGCCAGGCGTCGAGCTGTGCGGCGATTGTCGGATCCAACAAATCGCGCTTGGCCATCCATTCATCGTCGAAGACCGAGCCAAGATATTTCTCGCCACCGTCGGCAACGGGCGTGACCACCGTGCCGGACAACTTGCCGGCTGCAATGAATTCCAGCGCCTTGTAGATGGTGCCCCCGGTCGAGCCCCCGACCAGAAGCGCGTGGCGCCGCGCGATAAAACGTGCTGTTTCGAAGGCCTGCGTGTCGGTGACCTGCACCCCTTCATCGATGCATCCATAGTCGAGCACCTTGCCGATTTCGTCGCCGGCGGGCGTTCCCGTGCCCGACTGGTAGTAGGGATGGCCAGGCTTGCCGAAGACGATCGAGCCGGCCGGTTCCACAGCGATTGTCCGGACAGCAGGGTTAACCCGCTTCAGACGCTGGGCGATACCGGTCATTGACCCGCCGGTGCCGACACAGCCGACAAAGGCATCGATGCCGTCTGGAAGCTGTGCCAGGAGCTCGTCGACGAAACCGGCATAGCCTTCCGGGTTTGCCGGATTGTCGGACTGGTTCATGAACAACGCATCAGGAAGCTGGGCGCCGAGTTGGGCGGCCAGCCGTTGGCGCTCCACCACCGCAACCTCGTCCTCCCGATAGTCGCCTTCGACATAACGAATTTCCGCGCCCAGCGCGCGCATCATGCGGATCTTGTCCGGCGCGGCGTGATGATCGACAACGGCAATGAAGCGCAGGCCCAATTCCACTGCGGCTAACGCCAGTCCGATCCCGGTGTTTCCGGACGACGATTCGACGATCGTGCCGCCCGGCGGGAGCCGCCCGTCCTCAAGCGCGGCAAGCACCATGCTGCGCGCCATGCGGTCCTTCATGGAGCCACCCGGATTGTTCTTTTCAAGCTTCAGCACGAGCGTGGCATCGCTGTTGGGTACGGCAATCGGCATCACCGGCGTTTGGCCGATCAGCTGGCTTACGGTCCTGCAGAGCATTGTGCCTCTCCTACTGTGTCGGGGACGAGCGTTAGCTGTCCTTTTACATCCTGAACCACGCAAAGGCGGCTCGGCATCGGGTGGCGATGGAATTCGTTTTCCAGGAGGTCCATCTGGTAACCGCCGGTGTTGGCGTAAACCAGAAGGTCTCCCGCTCGCGGAGCGATGGGAAAGGTGAGCCATCTGTTGCTAAGGACGTCCTCGTCCAAGCAGCTATGGCCGGCCAGATAACCTCGGATAGATTTTGCGGCGATCGGCGGCGATGTGGCCGGAACCAGGATGGGATCGACCAAAAATTCGGAGCCAAACCAGGTTTCGCAAGCGCTGAAGCTGCTGCCCTCGACGAAGACCACATGGGCATCAGGGCCAACGGCTTTCACGCGCAACACCCGGAAGACGGAAATCGCGGCCTGATCGGCCAGTGCTCGCCCGGGCTCCATCCCCAGCACCAGCCCCTCATGGACAAGATAGTTCGCAAAGCTGCGGCCATCGGCCATCGGTGCGCTCAGCAAACAACGCAGCCACTCGGCAGCGGAAAGCTCTCCCCCGTAGGGATAGAAGGAATCCGGTATCTTCCCGGTGCGGTAGTCCTCGGGCATCTGTGCCCCAAGATGCGCCTGATAGGCGCGCTGATCGACATATTGGATCGGCAACCCGCCCCCAATGTCGATCATGCGCGGCGCAAAACCTTGTGCGCGGGATTCGCTGAGCAGACCGGCGGCCTCTCTAATCGCTTGCGCGCGAGATTCCCAACTATAGCCACTCAGGTGGAAGTGCAGCCCGTCGAAGCGCAAGCGGCCTTCGCCAGCAATGCGCGACAGACAATGCCGGATGGCCGCGGCCGGCATGCCGAAGCGACTCTGCGCCTGGTTGGCGGGACGCAAACGCAGCAGCACCGGCTGAACCGGGCCGCCTGCCGGAAGCCCGCGGATCAGATCCTCGAGCTCTTCCGGTGAATCCACCGATATGAGAGCGTTGCAGTTGATAAGCTCGTTGTGGAATGCCGCCGTCTTCGCCGGGCCTGTCGCCACAAGTTGTGCGCCGTCGGCGCCGAGCCGTCTGGCATCCCGCAACTCATAAGGGCTTGAGACGTCAATGCCGGCCCCTGCGCGCAGTGCTGCGGCTAACAGCCCCGGCGATTTGTTGACTTTCGCTCCGTAGTAGACCGCGTGTGTGACGCCGCTCTCTCGCAAGGCGCCTCTGAGTACCGCGAGATTCCTCTGCAGCTCTTCGGGCCAGATCAGATTGACCGGCGACCCATGTCGGGCGACCCAATCGATCAGCAGCGGGCCGTTGCACAGCCAAGAGCTCCGCCGTGCTTGGCCGCAGAATTGGTGAGAGGCCCGCGCCGGGCTTGTAGCAATGCAAGGTCATCGCCTCGCCCTTTCGGCATAGGCTACGGCGCGTTCTGTCGGAGCAAGGTGGCGCAAGCTCTCCAACGGCAGGTTGCAATTGGGCAGGCTCTGATCAAAAATATGTCGCGTCGTCTTGCAGGGGAATTTTCGGCCGCTGCGCGCCATCGCGAGGATGCTCGCAGGCGTGATCGTCTGGCCCGCGCGCCAGCTCTCCACCCGCACTGCGCTGTAGTCCAAGAGAATCACCGGCACCAGTGGCAGTTGCAGGCGGTGCGCGACTGCTAGCCGGTGATGACCGTCCATCACGAAGAGAGCGTCCTTCTCCGCCGTGATCGGAACAGTCCAACAACCCGCGCGGAGGATTTGCATCTGCAGCTCCGCTACCCGGTTGGGATCGACCTCTTCGGTCGGGATCAAGCATGTTGGCGAAAGGAAGCGAACTTGCATATCGACCAGCCTGATTTTTTGTCAGCAGGAACCGTTCGGGAAGCGCCTTCAGGGTGGCGCTGCGTCGTTGGTGCCAACGCGCAGCGACAAGGAACAGAGGGTTTGCAGGCACGCCGGCTGTTCGCGAACGAGCTGCCCGGTCTGCGTGTCCGGCAGCGGGGTTAACGCGCGAACAAATGCGCTGACACCTCCTCCCACGACCGAGCCATAAGCATCCATAAAGCCTCTCACCAAACTGTAAGAGCAGCGATTACATGTCCACGGTCATCGACAGGAGATACGTGCGCGGTGCTCCCAGGAAGAACGTCCCGAATGAGGCTACGCTCGACCAGTAATTCGTACCGGTCACATTCTGAACGTTCGCGCGGAAAACCGTCCTCCTGCCGTTGATCGCCGTCGTATAGCGGGCACCGAGATCGAGACGCGTCCAATCCGGGATCGGCTGCTTGTTCGCTGTGTCGACGAACTGCTTGCCCGTGTAGATGACAGCCCCATTCAAAGTGAGCCCGGTCACCCACGGGAGATCCCACTCGGCTCCAATATTGGCCTGCACGTTCGGAACGCCGATTGGCGTGTTGCCCACGTTTGCCGCGAGGGCGGTCTTCGTCAGGGTGCCATCCAGCAGCGAGAAGCCTCCGAGGACACGAATATCGGGCATGAGTTCGCCGTAGACGTTGAACTCGAGCCCACGGACTTGCTGTTCGGCGGTCGCCGCGAAGCGCCCGGCGGACAGCTCGCCGCTCGCCTTCGATATCTGGAAAGCGCTGAAGGTGGTTGCAAGCCGGCCGAAATCCACCTTGACGCCGGCCTCGTACTGCTTGGCGATGTAGGGCGGGAGCACTTCGCCGAAGTTGGAAGCGGTCTGCGGCGCAACATCGCCCCGGCTTAGACCTTCGATGTAGTTCGCGTACAGAGAGACGTTGTCCCAGGGACGGACGACGAAGCCGACCACGGGAGTGGTCGCGCTCTTGTCGTAGGACGACGTCAGTGTTCCGACATTGGAAAGATAGTTGTTCGCTTCGATGCCCTGGCGCCGGACACCCAAAGTCAACAGGACACGCTCATTCAGCACAGATAAGGTGTCAGCAATCGAGAGCCCCGTGAGTTCACTGTCCGAGAGCGGGGGGCGCCCGCTGATCTCGTTTGCGAACTGAGTTGGCGCCACGGTCGGATTGTAGATGTTCGACGCGACCAGACTGCCATTGGTGAGCCGCCGGTTCAACGCGTCATGATAGAGGGAGGCCTGGAAGGCGATCGCATGGTGGACGAAGCCGGTATCGAAGCGGGCGCGGACGCCGCCATCATATGTGTATCGATCAACGCTAAGCCCGAAGAATTGGGGCGTCGAAGTCGTGTCGCCGCTCGTATTGATGATCGTCGGAAGACCGAAGAATCGCTTGACATCGGTCCGCGATCCGCCGACGTCAGCGAACAACGTCACCTGATCGGTTAAATCGTATTCGGTGCGCAACAAGGCAGACTGATCGTTGATGCGCGACCATTCCCAAGGTTGCGTCACGTTCAGCCGACCGTCCGGCGCGTTCGGCACTTGTAGGCCGGGAGCCATGAGGAAAGGACGTGACGGCGCGTCGAACCGATCGGTCTGGGCGATGAGATAGAGCCAGGACCTGAAGCGCTCGCCCTGATAGTCGAGGGCCAGCGATCCGACACCCGTCGTTTCGGACTGGCGGTCAATGGGCGTGTCGCCGTCGCGCAGGCTGCCGGTGGTGCGCACGCCCCATTCCTTGCTGTCGCCGTAGCGCCTCGCAATATCCCAGTGACCGCCGAACCGTGCGGCCGAACCGTAACCCGCGGTGAAGCGTGTCAAGTCCTCTCCCGCACGCTTAGGCACAACATTGATGACGCCGCCGACGCCGCCGTTGGGTGCGATCCCTGAGAGCGCAGCTGAGGGACCCTTGAGCACTTCGATGCGTTCGATGTAATCCGTGAATATGCGGTAGTTCGGCGCGATCCCGTAAAGGCCCTCGAAGGCGAACTCACCGCTATTGCCTTCGTTAATTGGAAAGCCGCGAATGTTGAAGGAATCGACCGTACCTCCCGTTGGGTGGGAACTGCGCACGGAAGGATCCAGGATCAAGGCATCCGCAACCGTCGCCGCCTGCTGATCCCGGATGAATTTGTCCGTGTAGCTCGTCAGATTGAACGGCGCCTTCATTGTGTCGGTGTTTCCGAGCAGTCCCAGCCGCCCGCCTTGAGCGACCTGGCCGCCCGCAAAGGCGGGCACGACACCCGGCTGCGACGGCTGCGATTGCACGACAGCGGTTTCGGTTTGCGGGGCGCTAGGCGCCGTGGGGCGCCGTGAAGTTGATCGGACCCGGGCGGCATTTCGTTTGGTCGGCGCGCTGCGGACCGACCGCTGCGTCGGAGCATCGACAGTAATGGGAGGAAGGGAGTTGCCGCCTTGCGGTGTTTGGGATTGAGCGGGCGATTCGAACCACGCCATCAATGCCACTCCACCTAGCAGTGTCGCACCAAAGCGAACTACCGCCCCAACCTCACCTGCACGTCGCATTTCCAGAAAGCCCCTCATCAAACAGCACATCGCCCAACGTGAAATGGCTCCACGACCGGGCTTCAACGACCATGGATCGAAAATCCGCTCTCTGCGTCCGAGCTCGGCCGACACTTACGACCCGTGAATCAGCTCCTCCGCAAACGCCCATTCCGGGCTGGTTGCCTGTGTCCTCATGTGCAACTTCGGATTGTTGGCGATCTGCACCGCCTCTTTAGAGAGACGCTATCGTGACCGCAACGCAAATGCGTGCGGTGCGACTTAGAATGTCTCGATCATCGATCGACTCGAGTCAGCGACACTATGTTTGGAAGTATTCCAAAGGTACTTTGGAAGATTCTAAGTCAGTGCTGTTGAAGTTGACGGGAAAGATAAACGAGAGTGGTTTCGCCAGAGAGCCATGCTTTTCCTGGAAGCGGTAACGCAATAGTCATCACTTCTTCAGGAACGCTTTAGACCTCGTCATGACTGTTGCGCGTCAAGCGCCGTCGCCTCAATTCCCAGGACCTTGCGTATTCATTGATCTTATCGGCGCTTGCGAATCCGTAGCCCAGACCACTACCGCTAAATGGGAGGCTGAAGATCGGCGCATTTCGAAGGCTTGCGCAGGCTCTCAAATTTGCGTCCGACGATCGCGGGCGCGAGCACCTCATTGACGAGCCGGGCGCGATGCTCGGCGCCGGGTGCGGGAAAGTTCGACCAGGCCTCCCTCCCCCTCGACGCTGTCTTCATCGATTGCGCAAATGAAGACGGCCGGACGGTTCAACATCTTGGCGAACGACATCACCACCGGCGTCGCCAAAGGATAGCGATCGCAGAATCGCCCGGATCGAGCCGATCGTGAAGCCGTCAGACGTCATGTTTTCTTCCGCAATGGGCCACACTAAATGGATACTCGCGGGTACTTGCCGTTGATTCGCAGCTCCTCACGGGTTAGCGCGAAGACCGGTCGCGCGTCGACCGCTGTCGACCTTGGTGAGCCCGGCGGCGGTCGATACTCGCTTCTCGATGGCTCCTTCAGACGCGAGATCGCTACGGTTCGGCCCGCAGCGCGGGCTGATGGATGTCGATGATCGCCACCGCCACGAACGTAATGGCCACACACCCGGCGATGACGGCGAAGAACATGGTTGCACCGAAATTCATGGCGAAGGTGCCGACATATGCGCTGACGATAGCCCCCGCTCGGCCGAAGCCGGCCGCAGCACCAACGCCGGTCGATCGAACATTCGTCGGGTACACGTAGGCGGCCAGCGCGTACAGCGAGCCCTGCGCGCCGAGCAGACAGAAGCCTTCGATAAACAGAAGTGCCATCAGCAATGGTTGGGTTTCGGTCGACAGCGGCATCGATGCCAGGATCACCGCGCCGACGGTCGCCGCGCCAGCGACCGTCAGGATCGCTACCCGCGAACCGTACCGGCCGATCGCCCACCCGGTGACGATGCAACCACCGACGCCGCCGAAGTTGAACAGCGCCAGGCCGAAGCTCGCCGTCTGCACGTCAAAGCCCTTGCCGGTCAGGAGAGTGGGAGCCCACGCATAAAGGACGTAAACCGGCAACAGGCAGAAGAAGAATGCGATCCAAAGCGCCGTCGTCGTGCGACGGAGGGCAGCAATGAACAGGGCGGTGACCAATGCGCGTTCGCCCCCGACATCGCGCCGATCGACGAAGACGCTGGACGCCGCAGCAGTCTTGTCGAGAATCCGCACCGATTTCGCCACCTTCTTCGTATCTGCGCCCCGCGCCAAGAGGTACTGCGGAGATTCAGGTAGCGCGAACACAAGGATCACTGCGACGATCATCGGCAATACGCCGCTGACCACGAATAACATGCGCCAGCCGTACTCGGGCTGGAGCTGGGCAGCGAGCAGGCCGCCGATCATACCGCCGATCGGAATGCAGACGATCCCCAACATTACGGACAGGCTGCGGTTTCGCTTAGGGGTGAATTCAGCGATCAGGGCCGTCGCAGCCGGAAGCGCGCCGCCGAGCCCGAGGCCCGCCAGAAAGCGGCAGAGGCTGATTTCACCCACGCCATACGCGGCGGCGATTGCCAGAGTTGCCGCACCGAACAGAAAGACCGACGCGATGAGAGCCATCTTGCGCCCGAGCCAATCTCCGACGATGCCTCCAATCGGCGTGCCGATCGTCATGCCGACGAAGCCAAGCGCAAGGGCCGGAGCGAAATCGCCTCGCGTGACACTCCACTCCTTTATCATCGATGGTATTGCGAATCCGAGAATCTGATTGTCCAGACCATCGAGAATGATGGCGAGGGCACACAGGAGCAGCACCTGCTTTCGCGAGGTACTCCACGTCCCCTCCTCGGCCAGTGTTCCGATGTCGATGACTGGCTGCTTTGTCGTTTCCAAGACCTGTGTCGTCACGTTCTTTCTCCCCCTCTGTATGGATCTTCGAGTTTTTCTTCCTGGAAGCCACGCGACGCGGCTTCGCAAGCCTTCGCTGCTCTCGTCGGAGGCTCCGGTCAGACGACGGTCATCCTGTCGATTCCCGCCGCCTGCGATCGAGCGGCTTCCATTTGGGCAACGCTCAAAGTGTTGGCGAGCAGACAGGCGATGGTCATCGGCCCGACGCCACCGGGCACGGGCGTGATCGCGCCGGCGACGTCGATCGCCTCGTCGAAGGCGACGTCGCCGACAAGCCTTTCGGCACCGGTCTCAGACTTGATGCGGGTGATGCCGACGTCGATGACTGTCGCACCCGGCTTAATGAACTGACCCCGGACCAGACCAGGAACGCCGGTCGCGACCACGAGGATGTCCGCTTCCCTGCATCGCCGCTCGAGGTCGGTCGTACGGATGTGCGCGATGGAGACCGTGCACAGTTCCTGCAACAGCAGCCGCGCCATCGGACGGCCGACAACGTTCGACGCGCCCACAACGAGTGCTCCGAGCCCCGCAATGTCGTCGTGCACCGACTTGATCAGACGCATCACGCCGAGAGGACGTGCAGGGAACCAAGGCTCCTTGCATGCCGGCCGCAGTCCGTCCCACGTTCAACGGATTGAATCCGTCGACATCCTTGTCTGGACGGATGGCGGTCACAACGCGCGCCGTATCGATGTGGGGCGGCAGCGGAAACTGGACCAATATGCCATTCACCGCCGGGTCCCGGTTTAACTCCTCGATCAGATCCAGAAGCCGTCGCTCTGTCGTGTTCGCATCGAGCACGAACCGACGTGACCGCATGCCGACGGCTTCGGTCTGCCGCACCTTGTTCGAGACGTAGACGTGGCTGGCAGGATCGTCGCCGACCAGCACGACGGCCAGCTCCGGTACTGCCACGCCACCGCCGACGAGAGCGGCCACGCCCTCGGCCACCTGCTTCTGAACCTCGGCAGCGAGCGCCTTTCCGTCGATGTTGCGCGCGGTCATGGTTGCGGTTCAGACCTTGGAAAGGTCGGAGCGCCGGTTGTCCTTCTTGTAGGGCGCCGGAGCCACCTTCGCGCGAATGTGCTTCTGCCGACGTTCGGGTTCGCCCCAGACCACGACGACTTCGGTGCCGATCTCGGAATGATCGACGTCGATGGTGCACAGTGACAGCATCTCGCGGAAGAAGTAGCTGTATCCCCGCGACGTGGTCACGCCGACGTCCTTTCCGCCGCCCAGCACGCGGTCGGCGTACATGAAGCCGCGCTGGTCGCGGGGCATTTCCATGTATTGGTAGGGCACCTGCTCCTTCTGGAAGAGCGAGGCGTGGACATCAGCCACGTCGTCTCCGTTCCAGACCAACGTGCGGATCACGCGCCGCGGATTGGCGACTTCTTCCTCGAGGGCCGCGCCCGATGAATTCGTGGTCGAACTTGATGTTCTTGCCCCAGCCGAGTTCGACCGGGCTTCGGTACCAAGCCCGGATGTCATCCGACTGGAAGCTGCCGGCGATGTTGAACGTGGACGCGAAGCCCGGCATCGCTGCGCGGAATTCGTCCTGATAGTCCTTCATGTCCTCATCGAAGATCGCAGGCATGTAGTCAGTTACGATCGTCGGGAAGCACGCTTCGAGGTGGTTGATGAAGATCGCCCGGCCGCCAATGCGGCGGAGGCCGAACTCCTGGCCGGCGGCGACAATAGCGTCGTAGACAGCCGCAGCCTGCTCCATGGGGCCTTGCAGTTCGAAACCGATCTCGCCCGACATACCCTGTCGCAGCGCGAGCATCTTGCAGCCGGCGATCTCGATCTCGCCCGAATGCATGAACTTCACGTCCCTCAGCGACTGCTTCGAGACCTTCTCAAGCAGCGCCACGGACGTCGGCCCTTGGACCTGGAAATTGAACCAGTCGTCGGCTGCGGATATGACGTTGTAGTCGCCGTGGCGACGCACGTAGTCGACCCAGAACGTGCCGCGCCCGAACAGCATGAATTCGTCGTCGGACAGGCGCGTGAGGATTCCCTCCGCAATGACCTTTCCCTGTTTGGTGGTATGGACGACGTGTTTCGACTGCCGTATGTCGAACTTCTGGAAGCTGTTGACGGAGGTGTCCGAGAACAGCTTCAGGGCATCGGGTCCCTTGAAGCGCCGCTCCCAGAGGAACGACCAATCGCCGAGCGCGCAGGTTTCCTTCCAGGACATGCTCTCGTCGATCCAGTCGGTATATTCGGGAAGGCCCCAACGCGAGGTGAAGTAGCCTTCGGGCGTCCTGCGCATGCCCTTGGGTGTGAGCATTGATGGTTCTCCGTTCTGCTCAGTTGGCGAAAACAATGGTCCGTTCGCCGTTGATGATGATGCGGTCCTCGAGGAAGAGATGGACCGCGCGCGAGAGGACCCGGCGCTCGATGTCGCGCCCCTTGCGGACCAGATCTTCCGGCGTGTCGCGGTGGCTGACTCGTTCGACGTCCTGTTCGATGATCGGACCCTCGTCAAGATCGCTCGTTGCGAAGTGCGCGGTTGCCCCGATGAGCTTCACGCCGCGCGCGTGCGCCTGATGATAGGGCCTGGCTCCCTTGAATCCCGGCAGAAAGCTGTGATGAATATTGATGCAGCGGCCATGGAGATGGCGCGCAAGATCGTCGGAGAGGATCTGCATGTAGCGCGCAAGGACGACGAGATCGGCTTTCGTCTCCTCGACGAGCGCCTTGATCTGCGCTTCTTGCTCCATCTTCGTTTCCTTCGTGACCGGAAGGTGATGGAACGGAATATCGCCCACCAAGCTGACGGTGAGCGCCGAGCGCGGATGGTTCGAGACAATCCCGACGATGTCCATGTCGAGCTCGCCGAGCCGATGGCGGTACAAGAGATCGCCGAGACAGTGATCGAATTTGGAGACGAACAGCAGGACCTGCTTGCGTTCGGCTTGGGACCGGAGCTTCCATTCCATTCCGAATTTCCGGGCGATCGCCTCGATTCCGCGCCGCGCCGCCTTCGCGCCCCCTTCTGAGAGAGTGACGCCGATCCTCATGAAGAAGCGTTCGCTCACGGTCTCGTCGACCTGCGCGGCCTCGACGATATTGCCGCCGTTTTCAAACAGGCAGCGCGAGACATCGGCCACGATTCCCGGCACGTCGCGACACGACAGGGTGAGGATGTATTGCGTATTCGATGCAGTTTCAGCGTGCATAAGCGGACGATTCCTCGCAGCCACGGGCGATCGATTCCAGCGGCACCGACGTAAGGTGAGCGGATGTTTGAAGAATGAGAGGTGGACCGAGAAAGTGTGGCTGAGAGGCCTGAGCCTCCCGGGGGCTACGCCTCTGATTTCACTCCCAAAGTCGCCTCTACGGGACGTTACAGAGGCACCATTGCGCAGAATGCCGCCATTGAAAATCCGGTATTATCCAATACAAGCTATCAGCATTATGGATATCAGACGGCTCGATCTGAACTTGCTTCTCCTGCTCGACGGGCTCTTCCGCGCCCAGAACCTGTCGGCGGTCTCTCGTCAGCTTGGAATGAGCCAGCCGATGGCCAGCGCTGGCCTGCGAAAGCTACGGGACTTCTTTGGCGATCCCTTATTTCTGTCGACAGGGCGCGGAATGCGGCCGACACCATTTGCGGAATCGATCGCCGAAGCGGTGCGAACCGTGCTCTCGACGGTCGACGAGCAGATACTGCGCAAGCCACGCTTCGTACCGGAAGAGAGTGACCGCGTATTCACGGTCACGACATCGGACATCGGCGTTCTGATCTTCATCCCACCGATCCTCCAACGCATACGCACGATGGCTCCCGGAGCGGGCCTGCGATGCGTACCGACGTCCCACGAACAGCTGGAGGACGCGCTCGAAAACGGCGAGATCGATCTGGCGATAGGCTACTTTCCGGACCTCGTCGGCCCGAATATCGTGACCGAAGACCTCTTCGATCACCCCTTCACCTGCATTGTTCGAAAGGACCATCCGACGATCGGTGACACCCTGTCGCTTGAGCAGTTTCTCACGGCGGACCATATCGTCGTGAACCAGCAGGGGCGCAGTCAGGAGATATTCGAAAGGCGGGTCCGGGAACTCAAGTTGCAGCGCCGGGTCGTCCTACACTTGCCGCATTTCATGAGCGTGCCGCAATTGATCGCGACGAGCGACATGATCTCCACCGTGCCGTTCTCGCTCGGGGCCTGGTACGCAGACGCGGGTCTCAAGCGTCTGCCGCCGCCGGTCTCCATACCTCTGATCCAATTGAAGCAGCACTGGCACCGCCGGATGGACAACGAACCCGCCGTCCGCTGGCTCCAATCGATCGTGGCCGAGGAGTTGCGTCACCGCGATCCCGCGCTGGCCATGTCGGCCGATTATGCCAAGTCCCGTGCCAAGGCCGCGGAGCCCGCTATCGCGGGGCGGTCAGTGTCCGAAGGGACGTCGCTGCGTCGGTGATCTAGGAACGCTATCGTGAATGACAGCCGATCCCTCAGTCTGGCCGTGCGCCGTTAGAGCGCGATGACTTTTCTTCGAATCGTCATCCCGCTCTAGCTCTTTGTTTGAGCATGATCTTTTTCGGAGAACCGGTGTCCACTTTCCGGATCATGCTCTAGATGAGGACAGCTCGACCGATGTCAGGTCTCGCATCTCGCGATCAAGACCGGACTGTGCGTAGTCTCAGTAGGCGCGCGCGAAGTCGCCCTCTTGCTTGATGTCGGTGAACACCGGAAACCGAGCCTTCCACGGGGTTCCCTTGGCCGTCGTCAGATCGTTGAGGCGCTCGAGCACGGCGAGGCCACGCTTTCAGCGCAGCCGTCACTGCCGAAAACGCCATGGCCTCGCGCACATCGAGGCCGACGCCGATCGCAAGCGCATAGGCGCCGTGAAAGACGTGGCCCGCGCCGGTGGTGTCGACGACGTCGGCGGCAAAGGCGGCCTGCCGATGCTGGCGGCCGCTCTCACGCCAGTCGCGGGCGGGAACAGCCGATCGATGACATGCCGAGCGCCACTCAAATTGGAATCTGGACCCGCCGCACCGGCGGAGGAAAGTAGATGTCAGTGGACCAGTTCAGATGCAGCCAACAAGAGCGCGCCAGACCCGTAGAGCTGGGTGTCCGCGATCTGAACGGCGTCCGGCCTGTCGCCAATCTGCTGCACGCGGCCGAGCCGGCCGTTGACCGTCGCCGATGCCAGAGCCCGCCAGCCTTGTTCAATCACTGGACTAAACCGCTTTGCGTCGAGAAGTCCCATCCGCACCCCCGCGGCCAGGCCGTAGGTCAGCAATCCAGTGCAACTGGATTCCGGGGTGCCGACCTCGGGCGGAGCGAGCAGCGACGTGGACCAGAAGCCATCCGGGCGCTGCAGGCTCGCTACGCGATCTGCGATCTCGACGAACAGGTTGACGTATTTCTCGCGTAGGGGGTCGCCGGGACGAAGCTCTCGTAGGATGTTGGCAAGCCCAGCGAGTACCCAGCCGTTACCTCGGCCCCAGAATATCTTTTCGCCATGCGCGCCAGTTTTCCCGATGAAGCGGCTGTCGCGGTAGAACAGGCGCTCCTGGCTATCGAACAGGAAGTCTTTCGTGGCCCAGAATTCCCTGTCGGCATAGTCACGGAAGCGCTGGTCCTTCCGGATGCGCGCAATGCCGAACCAGGTCGCCGGCCCCATGAAGATGGCGTCAGACCAGCACCATCGCTGCAGGCACTTTGCGTTGTCGAATTCGAGCGAGACCTGTGGCGGGTGCTGCAGGATGTATTCCAGCCGCTGCACGGTCGGCTCGATCATGCGTCGATCGCCGAAATGATCATAGGCGGCAATGTAGACCTGCCCGATGGCATGATCGTCCGCAAGGTAGATCGGGGGCGCCCAATCGCTGTTGCCGATCTGCCAACCGGTGCGCTCTCCAAGCTCTCGGATCACGTCGAAGTACTTCATCTGACCTGGTGTCGCGGCCCACCTTGCGAGACCGATATAGAAGGCGGCGCGTGTCCAATCTGTCTCAGCCGCCTGGGGTACTTCATGAAAGTGCGACATTTGCCAGCTCGCGACTTGCTGGGCCGTAGTGCGCACGGTTTCCGGCGCAACTGAAGCAGTGAGCAGGACGGCCATCAGTGCAACTGCCCTCATGCTCCCGCTCCTGACGTTCCTAACTACTGACTACCATCGGCCTATCGGCGGATCGTACCGCGGCGCGACGGCACAGCGCTATCGTAACAGTAACTTCGCTTTTAGCCCTTTGCAGCAGTGGGACGGCTTGCGAAAATCCGGTTTGCGCTACGAGACGCGCATGGCGACGACTGGTCGGCGCCGATTACTTTCGTCGGCGCCGTGTTCGCTTTAGGGGACCCAAGTTCGATTTGGTTAGCCGCTTCGCATTCGCTGCGACGCGCCGTCGATACCGACGAACTATGTCATCTTCCGAAGCTCCAGACATCAACCTTGTGCCGGCTTCGACGGCCGCATCGATCTTTTCGCTGATCATGCGTTCGGCTTCGCGCCGGGCCCCGCTGCCACCCAACATCAGCTTCACCAGCCGCAGCGCAATCACATGATTGGCCTCAACCGCCAGCATCGTCAAAGAATTGAACCTTCGCCGCCCCCTCAATCGCCGCATTACCAACTCCCCTACTGGACCATTGACCCACGGAGAACTCGCGCGACCTCCATTGGGCCCCGATGGCGGCGCCGCGGTCGCCACCCAGTATATGCTCCGTGCTTAAGAGAACAAACGTTCCCGTGCCCAACGCAGCCCGGAATGGGCACGAGATGGCCGCTGGCGCTCCTCCTTCCAAATGTCACCACATGACTGCCACGCGAAGAACAAAGCCCAACCGCGAATCCAGCGCAAAGATGGCGGAGGCTTGCAGCTTAGTTGATATTTGAGATCCGGAGCGATTCCAATGTTGAGTGCGGATGGGAATAAACCGGTCGGAAAATCCAGCCAGCGCAAGGGGAAGACAGGACAGCAGCGCAAGAAGGTCGAGCCGAGCAAGGAAGCCCGCGCACGACAAGTTCCCGAGCCGGCGCCTGTGGCGGTCCAACTGGAGGACGCCCGGGAACAAATCAGTGAACAAATCAATGAAGCTGAGCAGATCAGCGAGGAGGTCCAGTTCAACGAGCCGATCAGCGCACCGGTCGCGTCGATCGAAAGCGCTTCGGTTGAGGCTTCCGCGACTGATACGGTCCCCGCCCTCCCCACCGTAGCGGCCGAGCCCGTTGCCGTCAGCGTTGCAACGATCGCCGATGCCTACAGCGACTACACCAGGAAATCGCTGAATCAAACCTTGTCCTTCCTGGAGAAGCTCGCGGCCGTCCGCTCGCTCGACAAGGTTTTTGAGCTCCAGACGGATTTCGCGAAGCAGGCTTTCGAGACCTTCATCGCCGAGTCGCAGAAAATCAGCAAACTCCACGGCGAATTGGCCAGGCAGAGAGTCTTGGGCTTCGAAGGGTTCGTCGCCAGGATCACCCAAACCACACTGGAGCTGCGCGCTACGCGCCACTAACTGAGTTCTAATGGCTGATCATCCAGGGGCGCGCGGTCGGAAAGCCCTTGGCGCCGGTCTTGCTCTTGGTCACCAAGCGCGCCGGCTTCTTGCCGGAGCAGCAGCCGCAGCCGGGGCCGTGTGAGGCCTTGTACTGGTCGAGCGTCTTCGGCGCATGCGCGCTGCGCTCATTGGTGGCGTGGGCCTTGCGCTTATCGGAGCGCATGCAGAAGAAGCTCGGGGCGGTCAGGATGACGCGCGGCGATTCCGCTTCGCATTGCGGGCAGTCTTGCGGCAGGTCGCATTCGGACATCGGCCGCATGTCCTTGAACGGGCCGCACTCGTTGCAGAGATATTCGTAGACGGGCATTTTGTTTCCTTGCGCGGTCGGACTGACGTTGCGCGGCGGATGCGGGGGCGGCAAATACGCGTCGTCCCGCATCCATCGCGCAGGGAGCTACTTGTCCGGCGAGATCGGCATCTGGATGTCGCCCGTGATGTGCTTGATCGGGCCGGCCGAAGACGGCATCACGTCGAAATCGAAGATCTCCGTCGGCAGCCACAGCGTGGCACAGGCATTGGGCACATCGACCACGCCTGAGATGTGGCCCTGGCACGGCGCAGTGCCGAGGATCGAATAGGCCTGCGCGCCGGAGTAGCCGAACTTCTTCAGGTACTCGATCGCGTTGAGGCAGGCCTGGCGATAGGCGATGTGGACGTCGAGGTAATGCTGCTTGCCGGCTTCGTCGACCGAGATGCCTTCGAAGATCAGGAAGTCCTTGTAGTTCGGCGTGATCGGCGACGGCTTGAAGATCGGGTTCTTGATGCCGTACTTCGCGACGCCGTCCTTGATGATTTCGACCTTGATGTGTAGCCAGCCGGCCATCTCGATCGCGCCGCAGAAGGTGATCTCACCGTCTCCCTGGCTGAAGTGCAGGTCACCCATCGAGAGGCCGCCGCCGGGCACATAGACCGGGAAGTAAATCTTCGAGCCACGCGAGAGGTCCTTGATGTCGCAATTGCCGCCATGTTCGCGTGGCGGCACCGTGCGCGCGCCCTCCGCGCCAATCTTCTCCTTGACCTCGCCCTTGGCACGGCCGCCATGCGCGGTCGGACCAAACGGCGGATTGGCGAGTCCGGGCACGCGGGTCGGGTTGGTCGCGATCAGCTCGGCCTCGCGCGCGTTCCAGGTCGCGAGCATCTTCGGGTCCGGCAGGCAGCCGATCAGGCCGGGATGGATCAGGCCGGCGAAATTGACGCCGGGCACGTGGCGCGAGGAGGTGTAGAGACCCTTGATGTCCCAGATCGATTTCTGCGCCAGCGGGAAATGATCGGTGAGGAAGCCGCCGCCGTTCTGCTTGGAGAAGAAGCCGTTGAAGCCCCACAGGCTCTCCTTCAGCGGGCCGACGTCGAGCAGATCGACCACCAGGAGGTCGCCGGGCTCGGCGCCCTTGACGCCGATCGGACCGGAGAGGAAGTGCACGATCGAGAGATCGATGTCGCGCACGTCGTCGGCGGAATCGTTGTTCTTGATGAATCCGCCGGTCCAGTCATAGGTCTCGATGATGAAGTCGTCACCGGGATTGACCCACGCCACAATCGGGATGTCCGGGTGCCAGCGGTTATGCACCATGTCGTTGTCATAAGCCGATTTGGTGAGATCGACTTTGATGAGTGTCTCTGGCATTAAAAGCTCCCCTTCTTACTTGCCTTGGTTAAACGGACAGATATTTCGAGATCTGGGCGGCATCGACTGCATCGCGCGGATCGTCGCGGACGATTTCGCCGTTCTCGATCACCAGCACGCGGTCGGCGATGTCGAGGGCAAAGCTCAGCACCTGCTCGGAGACGACGATCGAGAGGCCACGCTCGTCGCGGATGCGCTTCAAGGTGCGCGCCATCTCCTTGATGATCGAGGGCTGGATGCCTTCGGTCGGCTCGTCCAGCAGCAGCACTTTCGGCTTGGTGGCGAGCGCGCGGGCGATCGCGAGCTGCTGCTGCTGACCGCCGGACAGATTGCCGCCGCGGCGGTTCTTCATCTCGAGCAGCACCGGGAACAGTTCGTAGATGTCGCCGGGCACCTCGGACTCGCCGTGCACGACGAGGCCGGTCTCGATGTTCTCCTTCACCGTCATGGTGGAGAAGATCATGCGGCCCTGCGGGACATAGGCAAGCCCCTTCGCCACCCGCTCATAGCTTTCGAGCTTGTTGAGCTCGGTGCCGTCCATGGTCACCGAACCGCTCTTGGCCGGCAGAATGCCCATCAGCGACTTCATCAGCGTGGTCTTGCCCATGCCGTTACGGCCCATGATCGCCACGATCTCGTTGGGCGCGACCGAGACGTTGAGGCCGTGCAGCACCTCGCTCTGGCCGTACGCAACGTGAAGATCGGAGATTGCCAGCATGATCGCCTCCTAGAGCCGGATGCTTTTCTTCACCTCTCCCGTAGGGAGAGGTCGGCGCGTAGCGCCGGGTGAGGGAATCAGGTCCCACGAGAGCGCGAGCCCCCTCACCCGGATCGCATCTTTCGATGCGATCCGACCTCTCCCCGCTGGGGAGAGGTCGACGGTGCGCGTGGCGGCGGCTATGCGAAACGTCATGCTCAATGTCCGAGATAGACTTCGATGACCTTCGGATCGTTCTTGACGTGCTCCATCGTTCCCTCGGACAGGATCTGTCCCTGGTGCAGCACGGTGACCTTGTGGGCGATGTCCTCGACGAACTTCATGTCGTGCTCGATGACGAGCACGGAGCGGCCCTTGATGATGCGGTTGAGCAGTTCGGCGGTCTTCGCACGCTCGGATACGCTCATGCCGGCGACAGGCTCGTCCAGCATCAGGAGGTCCGGATCCTGGATCAGCAGCATGCCGATCTCCAGCCATTGCTTCTGGCCGTGACTCAACTGGTCGGCGTAGGTGTCGAGGCGGTCCTTCAGGAAGATCATCTCGGCGACTTCCTCGACGCGCTGTTTCACGGTGGCGTCGCGCTGGAAGGTGAGCGAGCCGAAGACGGTGCGGCCGCGCGGGAAGGAGATTTCGAGGTTCTCGAACACGGTGAGGTCCTCGAACACCGACGGCGTCTGGAACTTGCGGCCGACGCCGGCCTGCACGATCTCGTTCTCGCGCAACTTCGTCAGCTCCTTGCCGCGAAACTGGATCGAGCCTGACGTGGCTTTGGTCTTGCCGCAAATCAGGTCGAGCACGGTGGTCTTGCCGGCGCCGTTGGGACCGATGATGACGCGGATCTCGTTGTCCTCGACATAGAAGGAGAGATCGTTGACTGCCTTGAAGCCGTCGAAGGAGACGGTGAGGCCGGAGACCGCGAGCAGGAAGTCCTTGGGCTGATGACCGATGAGCATGACCCCTCCTCACTCCGCCGGTGCGCCGTCGGCGACGGGGAAGCCGTTGCCGGGTTTTGATTTCCGCGAGGCCAGCAGGCGGTCGATATGCGGCTGGACATAGTCCTGCCAGATGCCTGAGAGCCCGTTCGGGAACGCCAGCACCACGGCGATGAACAACGCGCCCAGGCCAAACAGCCAGAGCTGCGGGAAGGATTCCGACAGGCTGGTCTTGGCAAAGTTCACCAGCAGCGAACCCCAGACCGCGCCGAAGATCGACATCCGGCCTCCGACGGCGGTGTAGATCACCATCTCGATCGATGGCACGATGCCGACGAAGGACGGCGACATGAAACCGACTTCGAGCGTGAACATCGCGCCGCCGATCGCGGCGAAGATCGCGGCGGCGCAGAAGGCAAAGATCTTGAAATTGGCGACGCTGTAGCCGGAGAAGCGGACGCGGTCCTCTTGCTCGCGCATCGCCACCAGGATGCGGCCAAGCTTCGTCAGGCGGATGAACTGTGCGGCTATGATGCAGGCGAACAGCAGCACGACCTCAATGAAGTAGAGGATGAACTTGGCATGGTCGGTGCGGATGTCCCAGCCGTGTAAGGTGCGCAGGTCGGTGATGCCGTTGATGCCGCCGGTGTAGCCCTGCTGTCCGACGATCAGGATGGTCATGATCGCGGCGATCGCCTGGGTGATGATCGCGAAATAGACGCCGCCGACGCGCCGCTTGAACATCGCCGCGCCGATGATGAAGGCAAAGATGCCGGGTACCAGCATGATCGCGATCAGCGTGATCGGGAAGCTGTGGAACGGCTTCCAGAAGAAGGGGAGCTGCGTGAGCTGATTCCAGTCCATGAAATCGGGAATGCCCGGTGTCGACTGGATCTTGGTGTTCTCAACGCTGGAGGCCTCGAGCTTCAGGTACATCGCCATGCAGTAGCCACCGAGGCCGAAGAACGCGCCCTGCCCCAGGCTCAAAATGCCGCCATAGCCCCAGCACAGCACGAGGCCAATTCCGACGAAGGCGTAAGTGAGATATTTGGCGACCAGGTTGAGACGGAAGATATCCAGCGACAGCGGCAGGATGACGAAGAGGAGTAGCGCGAGCGCGACGAAGCCGATCAGCTCGGAGCGATTGAAAAAGCGCGAGTTGATGATCATGACCAGAGCCTGCTTGTTCTTATTTGCGGACCTTGAGTGCAAACAGTCCCTGCGGCCGCATCATCAGGATCGCGACGATCGCCAACAGGGTGAGCACCTTCGCCATCGAGCCCGACAGGAAGAACTCCATGGTCGACTGCGCCTGCGAGATGGTGAAGGCGGACGCGATGGTGCCGACCAGCGAGGCCGCTCCGCCGAACACGACGACAAGGAAAGTGTCGACGATGTAGAGCTGGCCGGCGGTCGGTCCCGTGGAGCCGATCATGGTGAAGGCCGAGCCCGCGATGCCGGCGATGCCGCAGCCGAGGCCGAAAGTGTAGCGGTCGACCTTCTCGGTGTTGATGCCGACGGCGCCGGCCATCACGCGGTTCTGCACGACGGCGCGGACCTGACGGCCCCAACGCGACCAGAACAGCACATAGGCGACCACGATGGTGATCAGGACGGTCAGCCCCATCACGAACATGCCGTTAATCGGAATCTGGATCGCGTCGGTCGCCTGCCAGGAACCCATCATCCACTCCGGCAATTCGACGCCGACCTCGCGGGCGCCGAACACCGAGCGATAGGCCTGCTGCAGGATCAGGCTGAGGCCCCAGGTCGCAAGCAGCGTATCCAGCGGGCGCTTGTAGAGATGGCGTATCAGCGCCCATTCGACGAGCATGCCGAGCGCGCCGGAGGCGATGAACGCCAACGACATCGCGACGAAGAAATAGCCGGGAAACAGCGCGGGCAGATATTGCTGGAAGGCGCTCGACGTCATCCAGGTGACGTAGGCGCCGAGGATCATGAACTCGCCATGGGCCATGTTGATGACGCCCATCTGGCCGAAGATGATGGCGAGCCCCAGCGCCATCAGCACGTAGACCGAGAACAGGATCAGTCCGGCAAAGCCTTGCATCGCGAAGATGGCGCCGAGATCGCTGAGCGAATAGTCACCGAACATGATCCGTCCTCTGCATGGGTCAGGCCCGCGCCCGCGCGTGGCGCGTGCGTTGGCGATCGCGTGGGCCGACCGGCCCGCGCCGCTTGCGAGTTGGGAGAAGCGCTCAGCCGAGGCGCGTTCTCACTGGTAGCCCTTCGGGAACGGATCGGGCTCGACGAGATCGGCGGTCTCGTAGATCAGTTCGTACTGGCCGTCCGCCTTGGCGCGGCCGACGCGCGTCTTCGACCAGAGGTGATGGTTCTCGTGGATGCGGACATAGCCTTCCGGCGCGCCCTTGAACTCGACGCCGGGTGAAGCCGCCGCGACCTTGTCGATGTCGAAGCTGCCGGCCTTCTCCACCGTCAACTTCCACAACCACGGGCCGAGATAGGCGGCCTGGGTGACGTCACCGATCACGGTTTTCTCGCCCCACATCTTCTTGAAGGCAGAGACGAAGGCCTTGTTGTTGGGATTGTCGAGCGACTGGAAATACTTCATGCAGGCATAGGCGCCTGCGATGTTTTCACCGCCGATGCCGTCGATCTCGTCTTCGGTCACCGAGATCGTCAGCAGCGTCTGCTTGGAGAGGTCGATGCCGGCCGCCTTGAGCTGCTTGTAGAAGGCGACGTTGGAGCCGCCGACGATGATGGCGTAGATCACGTCGGGCTTTGTCAGCTTGATCTTGTTGATCACAGAATTGAATTGGGTGTGGCCGAGCGGGAAGTATTCCTCGCCGACCACCTTGGCGCCCTGCAAATGGCCCTCGATGTGCTTGCGCGCGATCTTGTTCGAGGTGCGCGGCCAGATGTAGTCGGAGCCGAGCAGATAGAACGTTTTTGCACCTTTGGTCTTGTTGACCCAGTCGAGGCCTGCGATGATCTGCTGGGTGGCTTCCTGGCCGGTGTAGATCACGTTCTTGGACTGCTCGAGGCCTTCATAGAAGGTCGGGTAGTAGAGCATGCCATTATACTGCTCGAACACCGGCAGCACCGCCTTGCGCGAGGCCGAGGTCCAGCAGCCCATCACGGCGGCGCATTTGTCGTTGACGAGGAGCTTCTTCGCCTTCTCGGCGAAGGTCGGCCAGTCGCTGGCGCCGTCCTCCTGGATGAACTTGATCTTGCGGCCGAGCACGCCCCCGGCGGCATTGATCTGCTCGATTGCCAGTTTTTCCGCTTCGACCGATCCGGTCTCCGAGATCGCCATGGTGCCGGTGACGGAGTGCAGGATGCCGACGGTCACTTCGCTATCGGTGACGGCAAGGCCAGTGGTATTGACCGCGGACGTTGCCGGAGCCTCTGCGAACGAGGCGCGCGGAAGCATCGAGATGGCTGGCAGCGCCGCCATTCCCATCAGTAGCTTGCGCCGAAGCGGCGACTTCAGGCCCGGTTTCTTTTCGTCTGACATGAGCACCCCAGTGGTTCGAGAACGCGCTTAATGGTCAGGCGAGGATTGCCCAGATTTGTGCAGCGCACTGATACGCAAGATTGCGTATACTGCACCGCAAAATAGCGACGTAGGTTCTGGTACGGGATTTGCGAGCAGGACGGGCGGGATTACCGGGCGGGACCGACGTCGGCTCAGGAGGTGGGGAATTGGCAGGGCGGCAGCGGATAGACCGCGTCAGGCGCCAGTATAATCAATGGGTTGCCAACCAGACGCTGGAGGATTATGCGCTGCGCTTCACCGCAAAGAGCGCGCGTCGCTGGTCCGCCGGCCGTGTTGCCAACACCGCGCTGGGCGCGATCTCTTTCCTGGCGCTGGAAGCGATTGGCGGCACCATCACGCTGAACTATGGCGCGATGAACGCGACCGCGGCCATCCTCGTGGTCAGCGCCATCATCTTCTGCTGCGGACTGCCGATCGCCTATAACGCCGCCAAGTTCGGCATCGACATCGATCTCTTAACCCGCGGCGCCGGCTTCGGCTATATCGGCTCGACCATCACCTCGCTGATCTACGCCTCCTTCACCTTCATCTTCTTTGCGATCGAGGCGGTGATCCTGGCGACCGCGCTCGAAATGTGTTTCGGCATCCCGCGGCCGATCGGCTATGTCATCAGCGCAGTCGTGATCATCCCGCTGGTGGTCTACGGCATCACCCTGATCAGCCGCTTCCAGTTGTGGACGCAGCCGATCTGGATCGTGCTGCATATCCTGCCCTTTGCCGCGATCGCCTACGCCCATCCGCGCTCGTTCATCGAATGGCGCAATTTTTCCGGTGAGCATGGCGACCCATCCGGCCAGCTCGACCTCTTGCTGTTCGGCACTGCGGCCTCCGTGGTGTTCTCGCTGGTGGCGCAGATCGGCGAACAGGTCGACTTCCTCCGCTTCCTGCCACGCGACCGGCGCACGTCGCGGCGGGCGTGGTGGATCGCGCTGCTCAGCGCAGGGCCCGGCTGGATCGTCCTCGGCGCCCTGAAGCTGCTGGCCGGATCGTTCCTCGCCTTCTTCGCGCTGAGTCACGGCGTCTCCTATGAGCACGCCGCCGAGCCCGCCAACATGTACCTGGAGGCCTATCGCTACGTGCTGTCGCAGCCGGATCTGGCGCTGGCGCTGGCGGGAACGTTTGTGATCCTGTCGCAGGTCAAGATCAACGTCACCAACGCCTATGCCGGCTCGATCGCCTGGTCGAATTTCTTTTCCCGCCTCACCCACAGCCATCCCGGCCGCGTGGTCTGGCTGGTCTTCAACGTGGTCGTTGCGCTGCTGTTGATGGAGATCGGCGTCTACAAGGCGCTGGAGCAGACACTCGCGCTCTATTCCAATGTCGCGATCGCCTGGGTCGGTGCGCTCGTTGCTGACCTCGTCATCAACAAGCCGCTGGGCCTGCGGCCGAAGCACATCGAGTTCAAGCGCGCGCATCTCTGCGACATCAACCCGGTCGGCGTCGGCGCGATGATGATTGCGACCATCGTCTCGATCAGCGCCTTCTACGGCGTGTTCGGGCCAACGGCAAAGGCGCTGTCCGCCTTCGTCGCGCTGGCGGTGGCGTTTATCGTTGCGCCGCTGATCGCCTGGGCTACCGACGGCAAATACTACATCGCGCGCAAGCCGAAACGGAGCTGGCAGAACCTCGAGCAGATCCAGTGCTGCATCTGCGAGCATTCGTTCGAGCCCGAAGACATGGCCGCCTGCCCCGCCTATGCCGGCCCGATCTGCTCCTTGTGCTGCTCGCTCGACGCGCGCTGCCATGACCTGTGCAAGCCGCATGCGCGCATCCAGTCGCAGGTGTCGGAGACATTGGGCAAATTGCTGCCGCAGCCGATCTATGCCCGCATCAATTCGCAGCTCGGGCATTATCTCGGCGTGTTCGCGGTCTCGGCGGGCCTTGTCGGGCTGGTGCTCGGGCTGATCTACCTGCAGACCTCGGCCACCGTGCAAGCCGGCAACCTGTTGTCGGACGTGCTGTGGAAAGTGTTCTTCGCGCTGATCATCATCATCGGCGTGGTGGCCTGGCTGTTCGTGCTGGCGCAGCAGAGCAGGCGCGCGGCGGAGGAAGAGACCCGACGGCAGACCGCGCTGCTGATCCAGGAGATCGACGCCCACAAGCGAACCGACGCCGAACTGCAGCGCGCCAAGGAAGTCGCCGAGTCCGCCAACCTCGCCAAGAGCCGCTATGTCGTCGGCCTGAGCCACGAATTGCGCTCGCCGCTGAACGCGATCTCCGGCTATGCGCAACTGCTGGAGCAGGACAATACCCTGCATACGCGCCCGCGCGAACAGGTCCGCGTGGTCCGTCGCAGCGCCGACCATCTCTCCGGCTTGATCGACGGCATCCTCGACATCTCCAAGATCGAGGCCGGCCGGCTTTATCTCTCGCGCGACGAGGTCCGGCTGAACGATTTCCTCGACCAGCTCGTCGGCATGTTCCGTCTGCAGGCAGCCGCGAAAGGCATCGATTTCGTGTTCAAGCGGCCGGCGGTGCTGCCGGTCGTGGTCTATGCCGACGAGAAGCGACTGCGGCAAATCCTGATCAACCTGCTGTCGAACGCGATCAAGTTCACGCAAACCGGCCACGTGCAGTTCGTCGTGCACTACCGCAGCCCGGTCGCCGAGTTCGAGGTGATCGATACCGGCCCGGGCATCCAGCCCGACGATCTCGAACGCATCTTCGCGCCGTTCGAACGCGGCGCGCTCGGCGTCTCGCAGCCGCAGACCGGCACCGGTCTCGGGCTCACCATCAGCCGGCTGCTGGCGGGCGTGATGGGCGGCGACATCAAGGTGACCAGCACCGTCGGCGCCGGCAGCACCTTCCGCGTCAAGATATTGCTGTCGGAAGTGACAAACCCGCGGCGCAGCGCGCCGACCGATGCGCCGGTCTATGGCTATCATGGCCCGCGCAAGACCGTCCTGATCACTGACGACGATCCGACCCACCGCGATCTCTTGCGCGAAGTGCTGGCGCCGCTCGGCTTCATCCTGCTCAGCGCGCCCGATGGTCCCGGGTGCCTCGCGCTAGCGCAGCATTGCCGGCCCGACCTGTTCCTGCTCGACATCTCCATGCCCGGCATGGACGGCTGGACTGTTGCCGAGGCGCTGCGCTCGGCCGGCCATCACCAGGCACGCATCCTGATGATCTCGGCGAGCGCGCTGGAAGCGCATGGCGCCCCGCTCGCGCAACCGTTCCACGACGGCTACCTGATGAAGCCGATCGATATCCCGCGCCTGCTAGAGACCATCCGCCTGCTGCTCAAGCTCGACTGGCAGCACGACACCGACGAGGTGCCCGTGCCGCACTGGCAGCCGGAGAGCGGCTCGCGGCCGCCGGTGAAATATATCGAGGAACTGATCGGCCTCGGGCAATTGGGCTATATCCGCGCGATCCAGCTCAAGCTCGACGAGATCGGCACTGAACATCCCGAGCATGCCGATTTCGTCTCGCAGATGCGCTCATTGGTCGATCGCTTCGACCTCGATCAGTACATGGCGACCCTGAAGGCGCTGCACAGCTATGACCACTGAAACCAAGAAGCGCGACGTCGCGCTCGTCGTCGACGACTCCCCGGAGACGCTGCGGCTCCTGACCGACGCGCTCGACGGCGCCGGCATGACCGTGATGGTGGCGCTCGACGGCGCCTCCGCGATGCGGATCGTCGACCAGATCACGCCCGACATCGTGCTGCTCGACGCCGTCATGCCCGGCATGGATGGTTTCGAGACCTGCCGCCGGCTGAAGCGCGATGCCGGGCTCGACCATGTGCCGATCATCTTCATGACAGGCCTCGCCGAGACCGAGCACATCGTGCGCGGATTGGAAGCCGGCGGTGTCGATTACGTGACCAAGCCGATCGTGGTGCAGGAAATGCTGGCGCGCATCCGCGTCCACCTCGCCAATGCGAGACTGACGCAGAGCGCGCGCGCTGCGCTCGACGTCTCCGGCCGCTATCTGCTCGCGGTCAACGGCCACGGCAGGATCTTGTGGGCGACGCCGCAGGCGCAAAGGCTGCTGTCGGACACGCTGGCGGAGGACGGCGACGACCTCGCGCTGCCCGATCCGATCCCGCAATGGCTTGAGCAGACGCAGAAGGGAAAGGCTGCAGCGAAGACCACGACCATGGCCTCGTTTCCAGCCAACGAGCAATTGCGGCTGCAATATATGGGCAAGCTTGGCGTCAACGAATTCCTGCTGCGGCTGGCGAAGGACACCAGCGCCGACATGCCGGCGGAATTCTCCAGCGAGCTCGGCCTCACCACGCGCGAGGGCGAGGTGCTGTCATGGCTCTCCAAGGGCAAGACCAACCGCGACATCGCGCAAATCCTGGGGCTCAGCCCGCGCACAGTCGACAAGCATCTGGAGCAGATCTATTCCAAACTCGGGGTGGAGAACCGCACCGCGGCCGCGGCGATCGCGGTGAATGCGAGGAACAGGAAGTCGTGAGGCGTTCGCGCCGTGGTGCAGCGCTCCTCCTTTCCGTCATGCCCGAGCTTGTCCCGGGCATCCACGTTCTTTGGTGCAGCTCGGAAGAGCGTGGATGGCCGGGACAAGCCCGGCCATGACGGCGTGGCTACATTTCCCATCTTCTTCAGCCGAGCACACTGATATCCGCCACCAGCACCGTGCCCGTCGCGGACTCCGTGATGTAGAGCCGGTCGCGGTTCTCGCCGCAATGGCGACGTTGGTGACGGCATTCCCTGCGCAGGACTTGATACGCGCGATCAGCTCGCCTGACGGTGCGAACACGAAGACGTGGCCGAGCGAGACATGGGCGACGAACAGCCGGCCGGCTTTATCCATTGTGATCCCATCCGGACCGCCGGGGCCAAACATCGAGCAGAAACGGCCGACCTTCGACACGCTGCCGTCTTTCATGAACGGCGCGCGCCACACCGCGTTGTCGCGGGTCATCGCAACGAACAACACGGCCTCGTGCGGATCGAGCACCAGACCGTTAGGGCTGATGCCGGTGTTGATCAGGCAATCGAGCTGCCCGCTCGCGCGCAGGCGATAAACCCGGCCGCTCGGATCGTGCAGCCCGGTCTGGCCCTGGTCGGTGAAATAGATGTCGCCGGTGGAGGCGATGTGCAGATCGTTGCAGCCGCGGAAGGATTCCGAATTGCGCGAGGTCAGTACCGGAAGCATCCGCCCTGCCCGCGCGTCGAGCTCCATGATGCCGTGCCGGTAATCGGCGACGAGGATACGGCCTTTGGAATCGATCTTCAGCCCGTTCGGCCATCCCTGATACTCGACGGCCAGCGACCATTTCCTGTCAGACGAAATCTTGAAGATGCGGCCGAAGGCGATGTCGACGATGTAGAGATTGCCGTCGGCGTCGAAGGACGGGCCTTCGATAAAGCAATCGGTTGGCTGACCCGGACGGTTGGCATCGGCCCACTCGGTTGACTGCTTGCGGCGGAATTCGTCCGGCATGGCGGAGAAGATCGTGGTCTCGATCAATTTCGGCGGCGTTTCCAGGTACAGCATTTCTTGGTTCACCCGTTAGCGGAACGGACGGCACCATAGAGGACGTCGGGCGGGATGTCGCCCCTCGTACGTGCATCGCACGTCCCCTCAGACCTCATCCTGAGGAGCTTGCGTAGCAAGCGTCTCGAAGGATGGGCCACGGGCGAGATCGGCGCCTCATGGTTCGAGACGGCGCAAGAGCGCCTCCTCACCATGAGGGGTTGGCTACTCAGTTCGCTGCAGTCAGGCGACGCGGCTCATCACCCGACGCACTTGTCTGCGCGATCAGACGCTTCAGCTCCGGAATGCAGGAGCCGCAATTGGTGCCGGCCTTGAGTTGCGCGCCGATCTCCGCAGGAGAGCCCGCGCCGGCGGCGATTGTGTCGCAGATCGTGGCGCGGCCGACGCCAAAGCAGGCGCAGACGATCGGGCCGGCGTTGGCGAGGCCGTCCGCCGATTTGCCTGACAGCAACATGCGACGCTGCGCATCGCTGAGTGCATCGGCAGCAAACAAGCCTTTCACCACGTTCCAGTCGCCGGCATCATTGGCGGGACCGAGGAACAGGCAGGTTTCGATGCGGCCGGCGTTGAAGGAGGCGCCGCGGTAGATGCCGCCGCCGAAATCCTTGTATTCGGCAAGATCGCCTTCGGTGTTCATCCTGAGCCAGAGCTGCCAGCCGAGCAGGTCGGCATTATCAGCGAACAGATAGCCGTGACCGCCATTGACCGCGACGCGCGCGACCCAGGCATGAACAGGCAATTGCAGCGGTTGGCGCGACAGCGCAAAGCCGCGGAACACATATTCGTAAGGAGCGATCGAAGCCGGCGTCGCCTTGTTCTCGGGCTGGCCGGAGAACGGATCGGTGAAGGGAGCAACCAGCGACCCGACGCGGGCGCCGGTCGCGGTGGACTCGCTCCAATGGATCGGCGCAAACAGCATGCCGCGCTGCTGGCGCTCGCTGACGACAACGCGGAGCGTACATTGTCCGTAGTCCGTGGTGACGCGGGCAAAGCTGCCGTCGCTCACGCCGTAGCGCAGTGCATCATCAGGGTGAACCTCCACGAACGGTTCGGGCAGATGCTGGCCGAGCCTCGGGCTCGCGCCGGTGCGCGTCATCGTGTGCCACTGGTCGCGGATGCGGCCGGTGTTGAGCCGCAACGGCCGCGCCGGCGTCGTCTCGGTGCGCAGCGCCGGAATCTCCGGCGCGATGAAGCGCGCCTTGCGGTCATTGGCGAAGAAGCCGCCTTCCGCGAAGAAGCGCGGCTGTGGGTCTGCATCCTGCCGCACCGGCCATTGCACGGGCGCCATCACGTCAAAAGCCTCGTCAGACAACGAGGTCAGCGCGCCGATATCGAAATCCCTGATGCCGTTGTTCTCGAACGCCGAGAGCGCCGCGTGCTCGCGGAAGATATCCGCGGCGGACTTGAAGTCGAAGGCGGCGCCAAAACCGAGGCGCCTTGCGACCTCGCAAAGGATCCACCAGTCCGGCTGCGCTTCGCCCGGAGATTCCAGGAACGCGCGCTGGCGCGAGATGCGGCGCTCGGAATTGGTCACCGTGCCGGATTTCTCGCCCCAAGCCTGCGCGGGCAACAACACATGCGCGCCCACATCGACAGTGTCGTTGGAGCGAACATTCTCCGACACCACGAACAGTTCGAGCTTCCGCAATGCCTCACGCGCGGCATCGGCATCCGGCAGCGATACTGCCGGGTTGGTGCCCATCACCCACAACGCCTTGATCTCGCCGCGCCCGATCGCCTCGAACATCTGCACCGCCTTCAACCCCTCATGGGTGGCGATGCGCGGCGCCTTCCAGAACCGGCGGACGCGGTCGATGTCCGGAGGCGTGAAGGCCATGTGGGCAGCGAGTTGGTTGGCGAGCCCACCGACCTCGCGCCCGCCCATCGCGTTCGGCTGTCCGGTCAGCGAGAACGGCGACGCGCCGACCTTACCGATGCGGCCCGTGGCGAGATGGCAGTTGAGGATGGCGTTGACCTTATCGGTGCCCTGCGCCGACTGGTTGACGCCTTGGGAATACAAGGTCACCACGCGCGGCGTGCTGGCAAACATCTTGAAGAACGTCGCAACGTCCTGCTCGGAGAGACCAGTGGCGAGCGCGGTCGCGCCGACACTGCCGGCCATGCCGCGGGCGCGCGCCAGAGCCTCGTCGAAGCCGTTCGTGTAGCAGTCGATATAGGTGTGATCGAGCGCGCCACTATCCGCGAGATGCACCAGCAGGCCGCAGAACAGCGCGGTGTCGGTGCCGGGCTTCAGGCCGAGGAAGAGATCGGCATCTTCCGATGTATCGGTGCGGCGTGGATCGATCACCACGATGCGCGCGCCGCGCTGCTGCTTGTTGGCGAGCATGCGCTGGAACAGCACCGGATGGCACCAGGCGGCGTTGGAGCCGACCAGCACCAGGAGGTCGGCCTGCTCGAGATCCTCGTAACAGCCGGGCACGGTGTCGGCGCCGAAGGCGCGGCGATGGCCGGCGACGGAGGACGACATGCACAGCCGCGAATTGGTGTCGACATTGACGCTGCCGATGAAACCCTTCATCAGCTTGTTGGCGACGTAGTAATCCTCGGTCAGCAACTGGCCGGAGAGATAGAATGCGACCGCGCCGGGGCCGTCGCGCGCGATGATGTGCTTGAAGCGATGCGCGACATGGTCGAGCGCGTCGCTCCAGGCGATGCGCTCCATCCCCTTGTCGCAGCGGATCATCGGATGGAGCAGCCGGTTCGCCAGCCCCAGCGTTTCGCCGAGCGCGGAGCCCTTCGAGCACAGGCGCCCGAAATTGGCGGGATGATCGGGATCGCCCGCGATCGCCGCGCCGCCCTTGCCGTCCGGCGTCGCCAGCACGCCGCAGCCGACGCCGCAATAGGCGCAGGTGGTCTTGACGGTGCGAAGCGCGGGATCGGCTGCGCTCATGCTGCCTCCGCCAGCGAACGGCCGAACATCATGTCGCCGCGGATCTTGGCAATCGGCCTCGCGCTGCGGATCAGGTCGAGATACCAGAGCGCATCTGAGGTGTCGCCGGTCAGAACCGCGCCGGTCAGACGTCCGTCTGCAATCACGAGCTTCTTGTAGGTGCCGTGGTTAACGTCGCTGAACACGATGCTCTCGCTGCCCTCGGCGCCCATGAAATCGCCGGCGGAAAACACGCTGACACCGGACACTTTCAAATTGGTTGCCACGATGCTGCCGGCATAGGCGACATCCTGTCCGGCAAGATGCCGCGCCAGCACCCGCGCCTGCTCATAGGCCGGCTCGACGAGGCCGTAGCAGATGCCGCGATGCTCGGCGCATTCGCCGATCGCGAACACGCCTTCGGCGCCGGTCTGTAAGCAATCGTCAACCACGATGCCACGATTGACGACAATTCCGGCTTCCTTTGCCAGCGCGATGTTCGGCCGGATGCCGGCGGCGAAGATCACTGCATCCGCCTCGATCAACCGTCCATCAGCGAGCTCGACACCTTCGACACGGTTCTCGCCGTGGATGCGCGCGGTGCTGGCCTCGAGCAGGATCTCGATGCCTTTCTGCTCGACCAGCGATTTCAGGAGCGCGCCCGCCGGTGCATCGAGCTGGCGCTCCATCAATCGGTCCATCAGGTGCACCAGCGTCACTGGCGCCCCCGCTTTCGCCAGCCCATAGGCCGCCTCGAGCCCGAGTAGCCCGCCGCCGATCACGACCACGCGCGTCTTGCGCGCGGCGAACGCGAGCAACTGGTCGACGTCGCGGCTATCGCGAAAGGTGTGCACGCCGGCAACATCGGCGCCGGGCACGTTCAAGCGCAGCGCTGACGAGCCGGTGGTCAGGACCAGCTTCGAGAAGGTGATGCTCTCCTCGCCCTCGATCTTCAATTCGCGGCGGCCGACATCGATCTCGGTGGCGATGCAGCCATATTTCACCGTGACGCCACGGTCGCGCCACCATGATGCCGGCTGCAGCTCGATATCCTCCGAGGTGGTCTCGCCGGCAAGAACGGAGGACAGCAGCACGCGGTTATAGGCGAGCCGCGGTTCGCTACCGATCACCGCGATGGCGTAGCGCCCGAGCGCCGCCTTCGACAATTCGTCGACCAGGCGCGCGGCCGCCATCCCGTTGCCGACAATGACCAGCGGTTCGCTCACGGCGCTTCCTCTATTCGGCGGCCTGAGGGCTGCCGTAGGCTTCCGAAATCATGTAGCCGGACAGCGTGCCGTAGGCAGCGGTCCAGGCAGCGGCCACTTCGGGCGTCCAGGCTTCGCCGAGGCCCTTCTGCAGCGTCCACAACAACGCACCGCCGACAACGGGATAGTGCTCCGCCTTGGTCCCGTAGCTCACATGCCGCTTGGCGAGCGCGCTTGCGGCGGGCAGCACGGATTGCAGATTGCTGAGCCCATTCACCACCACAGCCAGCACCGCCATCAGCTTCTTGCGCTGTTCGGTCATGTCATCCGGAAACATCGCCCTCACCGTCGGTGCGACCTCGAACAGGCGATCATAGAAGAGGACCGCGGCCTGCTCGGAAATCGGCGCGACCTTCGAAAAACTCTCTTGCACGAGCTTGACTTGCTCCGGTGTCATGCTTTCTCTCCATCTCCACACTTCGTGCGGGGGCTTGACCTACGCATCCATCCCAGGAAATCTTCCGCCTTCGATGGATTGCCGCGTCATTTTTGCGAAGACGCGCTGCGCGCTCTAGCCCGGCAATAACGACTGCCGGCTACGCCGCTTCCACGAAGCGATGCCGCTCGTAAAGGAATTCGAGCACCCGCTGCCGGCACTTGAGGTAGCCAGAGTTGGTGGCAAGCTCGAGCCGCTTGCGCGGGCGCGCCAGCGGCACTTCCAGCACTTCACCGATCCGTGCGCTCGGACCGTTGGTCATCATTACAATGCGGTCCGACAGCAGCACCGCCTCGTCGACGTCATGAGTGATCATCAAAATGGTGTTGCCGAGCTTCTGGTGCAGGGCCATCACGGAATCTTGCAGATGCGCGCGGGTCAGCGCATCAAGCGCGCCGAAGGGCTCGTCGAGCAAGAGCACCTTCGGCTCCATCGCGAGCGCCCGCGCAATGCCGACGCGCTGCTTCATGCCGCCTGAAATCTCGTTCGGCCGCTTGTCCTTGGCGTGCGCCATCTGCACGAGGTTCAGATTGTGCATCACCCAGGCGTCGCGCTCGGCCCGCGTCTTGGTCTTCGAAAACACCTTGTCGACGCCGAGCTTGACGTTCTCATAGACCGTGAGCCACGGCAGCAGGCTGTGGTTCTGGAACACGACCGCGCGATCCGGGCCCGGCGAGTTGACCTCGCGGTTCTCGAGCAGCACGCCGCCATGGGTGGCACCGGTGAGCCCGGCCACGATGTTGAGCAGCGTGGACTTGCCGCAGCCGGAATGGCCGATGATCGAGACGTACTCGCCCTTCTCGATCGTCAGGTTGATGTCCTTCAACACTTCGGTAGTGGCATTGCCGCGCGTGAAGATCTTGTCGATATGGTCGAGCTTCAGGTAGGCCTGCATGACATGTCCCCTCAGTTCACGGCGGTGCCGCGGGTCACGATCTTCGCGACGCCCGCAATCAGGCGGTCGAGCACGAAGCCGATGATGCCGACATAGAACAGCGCCAGGATGATTTCGCTGATGTGCGAGGAATTCCAGGCGTCCCAGATAAAGAAGCCGATGCCGACGCCGCCGATCAGCATTTCGGCCGCGACGATGGCCAGCCAGGATAGGCCGATGCCGATACGAAGGCCGGTGAACATGTAGGGAGCAGCCGCCGGGATCATGATCTTGGCGAAGAACTCGAGCGGGTTGAGCTGCACCACCGCGGCGACGTTGCGGTAATCCTGCGGGATATTGCGGATGCCGACGGCGGTGTTGATGATGATCGGCCACACCGAGGTGATGAAGATCACGAAGATCGCCGACGGATGGCCGTCGCGGAAGGCCGCAAGCGACAGCGGCAACCAGGCGAGCGGCGGGATGGTGCGCAGCACCTGGAACAAGGGATCAAGTCCGCGCATCGCCCAGACCGATTGACCGACCAGCGTGCCGAGCGCGACGCCGATGATTGCGGCAAGCGAATAGCCATAGGCGACGCGCTGCAGGCTCGCCGACAGATGCCAGAACAGGCCCTTGTCGATGCCGCCATGATCGAAGAACGGATCGAAGATCAGTTCCTTGGTATCGCTGAACACACGCGAGGGCGGC
Source organism: Bradyrhizobium sp. LeoB3 (assembly GCF_055456055.1). Lineage (NCBI taxonomy): Bacteria > Pseudomonadati > Pseudomonadota > Alphaproteobacteria > Hyphomicrobiales > Nitrobacteraceae > Bradyrhizobium > Bradyrhizobium sp. LeoB3. The sequence goes on along the minus strand of NZ_JBVBEF010000014.1, from coordinate 38,887 downwards.
GGCAGCGTCGAGCCGGCGCGCCGGCAGATCAGCTCCCAAACCACGAGCAGGAACGCGACGACGATCAGCGGCGGCACCACGCGCACCGCGGCCTCCTTCGCCATCTTGGCGTATTTCTCGGACTGCGGCGCACGCTTCGGCGTCATGGTCACGACGGGCGCAGCCGTAACCGGAAGTGCCGTCGATGCGGCGTCGGTTTTCAGTGCAGGCATAGACATCGAAAATCTCTCTCCGTGTTCAGGTGCCGGGCGACGCGCAGATGCGCGCCGCTTTGCGCGGATCAGACGTCAACACGCTTGATGGACAGCGACTTCAGATAGGCCGACGGATTCTCGGGATCGAACACCTTGCCGTCGAAGAACGTCTCCTTGCCGCGCGAGGTTGAGGTCGGAATTTCGGACGCGGGCACGCCGAGATCCTTCGCAGCCGCGCGCCAAATGTCCTCGCGGTTGACCTTGGCGATCAGCCCCTTGGTGTCGAAGCCCGCCTCGAACTTGCCCCAGCGGATATCTTCGGTGAGGAACCAGAGATCGTGGCTCTGGAACGGATAGGACGCGAAGTCGCGCCAGTACTTCATGATGTGCGGCGAGTTCTCGACCACCTTGCCGGTGCCGTAGTCGAACTTGCCGGCGCTGCGGTCATAGACGTCCTCGACCGGGCAGTTGATCCACTGTCGCTTGGCCATGATCGCGGCCAGCTCCTGCTTGTTCTCGGCCTTGTCGGCCCATTGCTGGGCTTCCATCACGGCCATGGTGATGGCCTTCGCCGCGTTCGGATATTTGTCGACCCAGGCGGCGCGCATCGCGAACGACTTCTCCGGATGCTTGTTCCAGATTTCGCCGGTGTTGACGGCGGTGTAGCCGATGCCCTGGTGAACGAGTTGCAGATTCCAGGGCTCGCCGACGCAGAAGCAATCCATGGTGCCGACCTTCATGTTGGCGACCATCTGCGGCGGCGGCACCACGATCGTCTCGATGTCCTTGTCGGGATCGATGCCGCCGGCGGCGAGCCAATAGCGGATCCAGAGATCGTGGGTGCCGCCGGGGAAGGTCATCGCGGCCTTCACCGCCTTTCCGCTCGCCTTCTTCTTGTCCAGCGCCGCCTTGAACGGCGAGGCGTCGGTCGAAAGCTTGAGATCGGCATATTCCTTGGCAACCGAGATGCACTGCGCATCGAGGTTGAGCCGCGCCAGGATGTACATCGGTGTCGGCTGGTTGTTCTGCGTCACCTTGCCGGCGGAGATCAGGTAAGGCATCGGGGTGAGGATATGCGCGCCGTCGATGCCGTTGCCTTCCGAGCCGAGCACGAGATTGTCGCGCGTCGTGCCCCATGAAGCCTGCTTCTGCACGTCGACATCGGGCATACCGTATTTGGCGAAGATGCCCTTGTCCTTGGCCACGAACAGCGGACCGGCGTCGCTGAGCGCGATGAAGCCGAGCTTGGCGCCCTTCACTTCAGGGCCTGCGCCTTGCGCGAACGCGCCGGCCGGGAAATTCAGTTTCGCCGCGGCCAGCAATGCGGCCGTTCCGCTTGCCGCCTTCAGAATCTGGCGGCGGCTGACGCCATGGCGGGAGGTCTCTTTGGTCGGCTTCGTCATGCGTGCAAATGTCCTTTGCGTCTGAATGCCCGTCCGCTTGTGGCGCCGCGCTAAAGCGCACGGGGTCGCGTGCTGGGGAGGCCCCAGTCTGGCGGTGTCACAATTCGGATGATTGGTTTCGAGGGACGGCTTCAATGGCGTCGCAAGCTAGCTATTCAAGCTTCGTGCCAAGCCGCGTGTTGGAAAAATTCTAAGGAATGTAACGGGTTGGGAGTCGCACCGCTCCGCGCGTCTCGCTCGGTTCCGCCGCCAAATTTTGCGATTCGCTCAATCTTTGTGCGCCGCACAAAAAATGAGCAGGCCCTGCTTGAGCAGTAGCCCGGGTGAAGCGCAGCGCAACCCGGGGACCCCTGCGCGCGTGGTCAGCAGCAATCCCGGGTTACGCTGCGCTTCACCCGGGCTACCGCCGCCTACGCGTCTTCGCCGACCTTCTCGGCCTTCACGCCGAGTGGTGCCGGCGGCGCGCCCTCGCCCGGCTTGATGCGGAAGTCGTAGGTCATCAAATGCCACGGCTCGCTCGTCTTGGTGCCGTCGGGCATGACAGGATCGGTGCGCTTTTCTACCTTCGCGACCAGCTCGTCCTTGACGCCGAACACCACGTCGGAGTCGAGATATTTGTCGCCCTCCATGAAGACGTGGGTGATCAGCGGCTCATAGCCCTTCGCCGCGACCAGGAAATGGATGTGCGCGGGACGCATCGGATGGCGCCGCGTCTGCATGATCATCTCGCCGACCGGGCCGTCGGTCGGGATCGGATAGCTGCAGGGCAGGATGGTGCGGAAATGGAAACGGCCATCACCGCCGGTGATGAAGCGCGCCCGCGACGACGGGCCCTGCGTCGCATAGCTCGGCTTCTGTGAATCGTAGAAGCCATCGTCGTCGGCATGCCAGACGTCGACCGGTGCGCCGGCGACCGGCTTGCCGTCGAGATCGGTGACGCGCGCCTGCACGTAGAGCCGCTCGCCGGGCAGCGTCGCCGAGATATCGGTGCCATCAGGCGTCACCTTGTGCTCGCCGACATAGAACGGTCCGAGCACCGTGGTCTCGGTGGCGCCATCGCGGTCGCGGTGGTTGACGGCATCGACCAGCATGGAGACGCCGAGCACGTCCGAGAGCAGGATGAACTCCTGGCGGATATCGGTGCATTTGTGACCGGTGCGGGTCAGGAAATCGATCGCATATTCCCATTCCTCGAAGGTGAGGTCGGTGCGGCGGACATAATCGTGCAGCGACTTCACCAATTCCTGAAGCAGGAATTTGGCCCGCGGATACGGCGTTTCCTCGAAGCTCTGGATGACGGCGGCGGTCAGCTCGGTGTCATTGAATTGCGGCATTGCTTCCATCCCTGCGAATTGGTTTCGCTTGGCTTCAGCCTACACGACGACCCACGACGGTGTAAGCGCCAGGTGATTGGAACGCAGGACACTTTTCGGCTATCAAGGCCTGCCCCAAAACCGGAGAAGAGCGATGTTAGCCCCCACCCCCGCTTCCCCCGAATCCGCCGGCATGTCGCAAGCGGCGCTGGACCGGCTTGAGGACCACCTGAAGCGGCGCTACATCGAGGCCGGGCGGTTTCCGGGCACGCAGCTTCTGGTCTACCGCCGCGGCAAGATCGTGCATTCGACTGTGCAAGGCTTTGCCGATGTCGAGCGCAAGGTGCCGGTCAAGGACGACACCATCTTCCGCATCTATTCCATGACCAAGCCGATCACCTCGGTCGCCTTCATGATGCTGGTCGAGCAAGGCCTCGTGGCACTCGACGAGCCCGTCCATAAATACATCCCGGAATGGAAGAACCTCGGCGTGTTCCAGGCCGGCACCGCGCCGGCGTTCCTGACCAAGCCGCCGTCGCGGCCGATGCTGATCGTCGACCTCCTGCGGCACACCTCGGGGCTCACTTACGGCTTCCAGCAGCGCTCAAATGTCGATGCAGCCTATCGCGAGAACAAGATCGGCGAGGTCGTCAAGGCCGGGACGCTCGACACCATGATCGAGGATCTCGCCAAGATCCCGCTTGAATTCTCACCGGGTGAGGCCTGGAATTATTCTGTCGCCACCGACGTGATCGGCTATCTCGTCGGCAAGATCAGCGGCATCCCGTTCGAGCAATTCCTGAGGGAGCGTATCTTCAACCCGCTCGGCATGAACGACACCGATTTCTTCGTGCCGGCAGACAAGGCGCATCGCCTGGCGGCCTGCTATTCCGCCGACCCGCAAGGCGGCATGACGTTCCATGCCGCCGACCGCAAGGGCGGGCTGACGCTGCAGGATGACCCGGCCACCAGCTCGTTCCTGTCGTCGCCCTCGCTGATATCAGGCGGCGGCGGATTGTGCTCGACGGCCGCCGACTATCTCACCTTCTGCCGCGCGCTGCTCAATGGCGGCGAGGTCGGCGGCGTGCGGCTGATCGGACCGAAGACCTTGAAGCTGATGACGTCGAACCATCTGCCCGGCGGCGTCGACCTGCCGGCCCTGTCGCGCTCGCTGTTCTCGGAAGCGGCCTATAACGGCATCGGCTTTGGCCTCGGCTTTGCCGTGACCATGAACCCGGCGCAGACGCTGATTGCCGGCAGCCCCGGCGAATACAATTGGGGCGGCGCCGCAACCACGTCGTTCTGGATCGACCCGGCGGAAGAATTGATCACGATCTTCATGACGCAGGTGCTCCCCTCCAGCGCCTACCCGCTGCGGCGCGAGCTGCGCACCATGGTGTACGCCGCGATCGCCGACAGCAACCTTTGACCCTCTTTGTTCCGCGGCGCATCGCGTGAAGCGCCGCGGAACTTCGACAGCTTTCGAACCGTCGCGACGCGTGCTTGGCATGCAAGTTGCTACGCATGGGCAAAACCCATGGGAGCAGACCATGTCGAGCATCACAGCCGCAGCAGCTACCGAAACCCGCAAGCCGCTCTACACATCCCTCTTCGTCCAGGTGCTTGCCGCGCTGCTGCTCGGCATCGCGCTCGGCGTGATCGCCCCCGACTTCGCGATCGGGCTGAAGATCTTCAGCGACGCCTTCCTCAAGCTGATCTCGATGATCGTGGCACCGATCGTGTTCTGCGTGGTCGTGCACGGCATTGCCGGCGCCGGCGACCTGAAGAAAGTCGGTCGCGTCGGCGTCAAGGCGCTGATCTATTTCGAGGCGATGACGACGATCGCGCTGGTCGTCGGCCTCCTGCTGGCCTATCTGTTCGGGCCCGGCCATGGCATGAACATCGATACCTCGACGCTCGATGCCAAAGCGCTCAACACCTATGCCGACAACGCCCACAAGCTGCAGGGCGGCGGCATCGGCGCTTTCCTCCTGAACATCATTCCGACCACCTCCTTCGATGCGCTGGCGCGCAACGACGTGCTGCAGGTCTTGTTCTTCGCGGTGATCTTCGGCGTCAGCCTGGCGCTGGTCGGCGGCGAAAAGGGCGAGAAGGTCACCTCCATGATCGACGCTGTCTCGGCGGTGCTGTTCCGCGCGATGGGGCTGATCGTGCGCGCCGCCCCGCTCGGCGTGCTCGGCGCGGTGGCCTATACGGTCGGCAAATACGGCGTCGGCTCGCTCAAGCAACTGGTCTCGCTGGTCGCGCTGTTCTACATCTCGGTTGCGATCTTCGTGTTTGGCGTGCTCGGCGGCGTCATGGCCCTGGCCGGCATCAATATCCTCAAATTCCTGGCCTACCTTCGCGAGGAATTGACCATCGTGCTGGCGACTGCGTCGTCCGACGCGGTGCTGCCGCAGATCATGCGCAAGCTGGAGCGGTTGGGCGTCAAGGACTCCGTCGTCGGGCTGGTGATCCCGACCGGCTATTCGTTCAACCTCGACGCCTTTTCGATCTATCTCACGCTGGCGGTGGTGTTCATCGCGCAGGCGACCAACACGCCGCTGTCGTTCGGCGATCTGTTGCTGGTGCTCGGCGTCTCCCTGATCACCTCAAAGGGCGCGCATGGCGTGCCGGGCTCGGCGATCGTGATCCTGGCGGCGACGCTGAATGCGGTGCCGACCATTCCCGCCATCGGCCTCGTGCTGGTGCTGTCGGTCGACTGGTTCATTGGCATGGCCCGCGCCGTCGGCAACCTGATCGGCAACTGCGTTGCGACAGTCGTGGTGGCGGCGTGGGAAGGCGATCTCGACCGCGAAAAGGCCACGCGGGTGCTCGACGGCGACGAGCTGGTCGACGTGACGGCGGGGTGAGGTGAATCGTAGCCCGGATGGAGCGCAGCGCAATCCGGGGCGCCACGCGATCTGGCTAGGCCCCGGATTGCGCTGCGCTCCATCCGGGCTACGCGCAAACGGGCGCTATTTGACCAGTTTCAGATACGGCGGCAGCGGCTTGCCGGAGACCGACCTTACTTCCTGCGGCGGCCGCTCCTCCGGAGTCATCAGGTCGCACAGCGCCTTGAGCTCGGCGTCGGTCACCTGATGCAGCTCCATCCTGAGTTCGAGGATGGCCAGCGACAGCAAACGCGCCGTTTCCGGACTTGCCTTGTCCGTGAGGAAGTCCCTGCACTCCTCAAGCGTCGCAAGCAGCGAGAGCAACCGTTCTTCGGTATGGACAACCGGCATTTCTTCCGCTCCCGAACTTGCGAGATAGATCCGCGGCGTTTCATTTCTTCGCTTCATGAGCCTCTCCACAAAGGTCTGCGGGTGGTCGGGCGCGTGAATGGACAGATGATCCAGAAATTTTGCGAAATTGTCCAGCGGGTGATTGGTGCTCTGTTTTCCTTCTAATGCGCCTAACGCGCGGGAGGGATGCGCCACGCGGCTATGTCCGCTGTCATTTTTTGGCGAAATCCAGAGCCGTTCAGGTCCCGTACAAGTACGGGATGTAGAACCACGCATGCAGAGGCCGGTAGTAAGCATGCGTTCAAAATCTGTGTCGATCCAACCCGTAGTAGTTGTGGTTTGTCCAATATTTTGCCAAATACACAGTGCGGGATATCGCAAGTTATCTCGGGCGTTGACGACTTTAGGTAGTCTGACGGCGCCGGTATCTGGATACTTCCAAAGCGCGCGGCGTTTGGCTACCATTCGACAGTCTGCTTGGAGTACCGTGGTTCGCGAGACGAACTCACGATCCGGACAAAGTTAACGCGGAAGTATGGACGAATCCCTGACCAATCTGCGCAGGGCCTCCCGATTTGAAGGACGGGTAACCAGAATGAACAGATCAGCAGCAAAGAAGATGAAGCAACGCAGTGCCGGCAAGCCCGACATTGAGTTGGGCAAACGGATTCGCCTGCGGCGTGTGGAGCAAAAGATCTCGCAAGCGGAGCTGGGCGAAAAGCTCGGCGTCAGCTTCCAGCAGGTCCAGAAGTACGAGAAGGGCGTGAACCGTGTCGGCGCTGCTCGCCTTCAGCAGATCGCTGCCGCGCTCGACGTGCCTGTCACGTTCTTCTACGACGGCGACAACAAGTCGCGCGAGGTCGAAAGCCTCCTCTTCCTGGACAGCGCTTTCAGCCTGAGGTTGCTGCGAGCCTACAGCAAGATCAAGGACCAGACGGTTCAACGTCAACTGGTGTCCTTGATGGAATCGATCGCCGCGAACGAAGGCTGAGCCGTCGGCCCTTCTCCGTTTCGTGGCGCGGACCGCATCGATCCGCGCAAGCGCGTCGAACCGTGGCAAAACGCTGCACCGGGCTATGCGTTGGTTCGGATCGAGGCTTTGCTGAAGCGCTGCCATCGCGATGGCGGCGCTTTTTGCATTTGGCCCTTTTGCAGAAGCGCGTCCGTTCCAGCATCGATGCCGAGAGCGACAATCGGTCGCGCGACCGTCGGGCCCCTCTTCTCGCGGGTTCGAAGCTACAACAGCGCCAGCACGGCCTTGGCGATGTCGGCGGTGCCGTTGCCGCCGCCGATCTCGATCGGTTTGATGCCGCCGGCATAGGCCTTGTCGACGGCGCGCTCGATCCGTTCACCGGCTTCCGCCGCGCTCTCCAGCCCATGCTTGTCGGCAAGCCAGTCCAGCATCATCGCGACCGACAGGATCATCGCAGTCGGATTGGCCTTGCCCTGCCCCATGATATCGGGCGCAGTGCCGTGGCAAGGCTGAAACACCGCGTAGCGGTCGCCGATGTCGGCTGACGGCGCCATGCCCATACCGCCGATCAGTCCGGCAGCAAGGTCGGAGAGGATGTCGCCGAACATGTTCTCCGTCACCATGACGTCGAAATCCCACGGACGCTTCACCATGAGCGCCGAGCAGGCATCGATATAAAGGTGATCGGCCCTGACATCCGGATGCCGCTTTGCGGTCTCGTCGAAGATGCCGCGGAAGAATGCAAAGGCCTTGAACACATTCGCCTTGTCGACGCAGGTCAGCCCGCCGCCAACGCGGCCGCGCGCCTTGCGGCGTTCGGCGAGGCGGAACGAGAACTCGAACAGGCGCTCGGAGGTCCTGCGCGTGATCAGCATGGTCTCGCGCGCCTCATCCTCGGTGACGACGCCCTTGCCCATCGAGGCGAACAGGCCTTCGGTCGATTCCCTGATCACGACGAAGTCGATGCCGCGCTGCTCCGCGCCGACGATCGGGCTTGGCACCCCCGGAATCAGCCGCGCCGGCCGCACGCCGGCATAGAGATCGAAATGGAAGCGCAACTCGATCTGCGGCGCGATCTCGGTGTTGTCGGGGTAGCGCACCGACGGCAGGCCGCAGGCTCCTAACAGGATCGCATCCGCCTCCTCGCACAGCCTCACCGTCGATTCCGGCAGCGAGACGCCGGTCTCTCTGTAGTGGTTGGCGCCCGCGGGTGCCTCGGTGAAGCGGAATCGAAGCTCCGTCGCCGCCTCGATCTTGCGCAACACTTCGAGTGCCGGCGCCATCACCTCCGGACCGATGCCGTCGCCGCCGAGCACTGCGATATGGAGGGCGTTGTTTGCGGACATGGGATTCCCCCATTCGAAACAATGAAGGTTTTTGAACTCGTCATCGCCGGGCCTGTCCCGGCCATCCACGTTCTTACCGCTGAACGACCATAAGACGTGGATGCCCGGGACAAGCCCGGGCATGACGGCGGAGTATGGTGGCGGCTTACGGCATCAGCACGGCGCGGCCGACCAGCTTGCCTTTCTGCAATTCGAGCAGGGAATCATAGGCCTTGGCGAGCGGCACAGGAGTCACCGGGATCGGCGCAATCTTCTTGGTCCGGACCAGGTCGAGCAGTTCCTGCGTCTCGCGAAGGTTGCCGACATAGCTGCCCTGGATCGTGATCGCCTTGATCGGGATCAGCGGCAGCGCGAAGGTTGCACCACCGCCGAACAAGCCGACGATCACGAGCTTGCCGCCCTTGGCCAGGCAGTCGAAGCCGAGTTGCGTGGTCTGGGCGTTGCCGACCAGGTCGATCACCGCGCGGATCGGGCCGCCCGCCTTCTTCGCCAATTGCTCCAGCGCATCGCCCGCCCCGCCGTCGACAGTGCCGAGCGCGCCGGCGGCTTCCGCCGCCTCGCGCTTGCGCGCGTCGATGTCGACAACGATCGCCCCCTTGCCACCCATCGCCTTCAGCAGCGACAGCGCCATCAGGCCGAGGCCGCCGGCGCCGATGATCACGATCGGCGAATCGAAGGCGAACTCGACCTTCTTTAGTGCGCTGTAGGTGGTCACGCCCGAGCAGGCATAAGGCGCGGCGGTGACGGGATCGAGCCCTTTGAGGTTGAGCAGGTACTTTGGATGCGGCACCAGCATGTGATCGGCGTAGCCGCCGTCGCAATAGACGCCGAGCGAGTTCGGCTTGACCGCACACATATTCTCGTCGCCGGCGAGGCAAGTCGGGCATTTGCCGCAGCCGAGCCAGGGATAAACCAGCGCCACGTCGCCGGCCTTGAGGCCACCGGTGTCTCCCGGCTTCACGTCCGGCCCGAACGCCGCCACCTCGCCGACGGTCTCATGCCCCATCGTGCGCGGCAGCGAGACGCCGCGATCCTTCAGCGACAGCGGCTTGCGCCCGTGGCCGAGATCGTAGCCGCCTTCCCAGATATGCAGATCGCTGTGGCAGATGCCGGCCGCCTTCACCTTGATCAGCACCTGCGTCCCGGTCGGCTCCGGCGTCGGCTGGTCGACTTCCTTCAAGGGGGCGTTGAACTCGGCAACCTGGAAACTCTTCATCTTTATTCTCCCAACATTCTTTGTTGTTACGGCAACATTGCCACGTCTGCCGACGCGAGACAAACCTCGGCGGGCGACGATCAGCCTTGCCGGCTGTTAGCCTGCGAATGCGGCAATCTCCGCGTCGGACAGGCCCGCCTCCTTGAGATAGGCGCGGGTGTGCTCGCCGAGCGTCGACACTCGCTTTACGGCCGCAACCTTCGCGCCGGACATCCGGAACGGCAGGTTGACCACCTTGAAGGTCCCGCCGCCGTCCTCGACCTCGGCCAGAGCGCCGCGATGCGCGAGCTGCGGATCGGCCAGCGCTTGCTCCACCGTGCGATAGGCGGATGAGGGCACGCCCTCCTCATTGAGCGCGGCGAGGCATTGTTCTGTCGTCACCCGGCGCGACCAATCCTCCACGCCATCCATCAGGGCCGCCCAATTTTCCCGGCGGTCGGAATATTTGGCGAATCGTGGATCGCTCACCCATTCGGGACGACCGATCACCTGCATCAAGCTCTGGAACGTCTTCTCGCTGGCGATCGCGACCATGACGTAGCCGTCGGAGGTCTCAACAGGGCCGAACATCGGCCGCGCCGTTGGCTGCACCTTGAACTGCGCCCACTGCACCTCGTTCAAGGTCAGGCTCAGCATCGCTTCGAGCATGGAGACGTCGATGTGCTGGCCCTCCCCGGTGCTGTGCCGCTGATGCAGCGCCGCTCCGATCGCGCCAAACGCATAGACGCCGCTCAGCACGTCGGCGATGTAGATACCGCAATAGTCGGGCCTGCTCCGCCCGGCCTGGTAGGCCAGATGCGCCATGTCGTAGCCGGAGGCGGCATGGATGACCGGAGCATAGGCCGGCAGGCCAGCCGACGGCCCGGTCTGGCCGTAGCCGGAGATCGAGCAATAGATCAGCCGCGGGTTGAGCCCGCGCAGGCTGGCGTAATCGAGCTTCAAGCGCTGCATCACGCCGGGGCGGAAATTCTCGACCAAGATGTCGGCGGTCGCGACGAGGCGGCGTACCACCTCCACCCCTTCCGCCGACTTCAAGTCGAGCGTCAGGCTCTTCTTGCCGACATTGAGCTGGCCGAACGCGGTCGAGCAAAGCTTACGCATCGGTGGGCGGGTACGCATCATCTCGCCTTCAGCAGGCTCGATCTTGATGACTTCCGCTCCGAGGTCGGCAAGCATGCGCGTGCAATGAGGGCCGGCGATCGTCGTCGAAAAATCAAGCACACGAAGGCCGCCCAGGCTCTTTGTCAAATAGCCCTCATCGTTCTCGACTATCGTCATTCGCAAAGCTCCCTCGGGCCGTACCTTTTATCGGCGCGGCGTGAACCTAGAGCATGATCCGGAAAAGTGGAAACCGGTTTTCCCTCGCGACAAACGCGAAGCGCTTGCGCGGGGACCATGCTCAAACAAGAAGGTGGAGCGGCTTCTGCAGGGAAGCGTCTGAACCAGACCGGACTGGGCGGGCCCTTTGATTTTCGTCAAAGGAAAACTGGAACCATTTTTGCATAGTCGTTTACAGGTTGGAGCGAGGCGCTTTTTTGAGGGTCTTATTCATCACCACTGAAATGGACGATTTCGTCCGCGTCGGCGGCCTTGCTGCTGTTTCCGCCGCCCTTCCCAGAGCCCTGCGTCCCCTGAGCGATGTCCGGATCATGCTCCCCGGATATCGGGACGTGGTCGAGCAACTCACTCATATTGAAATCGTTGGCGAATGCGCGCCGCTTGCGGAGATGCCCGCATGCTCGATCGGCCGCGCCTCGACCCGCGACGGCATGCCGGTCTACGTCGTGCTGTGCCCACAGCTCTATGACCGTCCGGGCAACCCTTACGGCGACGAGAGTGGACGCGACTGGCCGGACAACGACATCCGCTTCGGGCGATTCGCGTCGGCCGCGGCAGAACTCGCCGCAGGCAGTCTGGACAAGAATTGGGCAGCCGACCTCGTCCACGCCAATGACTGGCAGGCCGCGCTGGCGCCGGCCTATCTGGCCTGGCGCGGCGCGCGCATCCCCTCGATCCTGACCATCCACAATCTCGCGTATCAGGGACTCTTCCCGAAAGACTCGTTGCGGCGGATTGGCGCGCCGGAAAGCTCCTTCCACATCGACGGGCTCGAGTTCTACGACAAGCTGTCCTTCCTCAAGGGCGGCATCGTCTATGCTTCGCATCTGACGACCGTCAGCGCGACCTATGCCAAGGAGATCACGACGCCAGAGCTCGGCTGCGGGCTCGAGGGCCTGCTGCGCATCCGCTCCGACGCCGCGCAGCTCACCGGAATCCTCAACGGCATCGACGAGAGCTGGGACCCGCGCTTTGACGCCAAGCTCGCGCAGCAGTTCGGTGTCGGCGACTGGGCCGGCAAGCAGGCCAATGCGGATTACGTCCGCAAGCAGTTTGGCCTTGCCGTCTCCCGCGGCCCGATGTTCGGCCTGGTCGCCCGCCTGGTGCACCAGAAGGGCGTCGATCTGGTGCTGTCTGCGGCCGATAAGATCGTCGCGGCCGGCGGGCAGATCGTCGTCACCGGCTCCGGCGAGCCGGGAATCGAGCAGGCCCTGGTGGAAGCACACCGGCGGCGGCCGGACGCGATCGGGGTCGCGATCGGCTTCAACGACGCCCAGGCGCGAAGGATCTTTGCCGGCAGCGATTTCACGCTGATGCCGTCGCGCTTCGAGCCCTGCGGCCTGAGCCAGATGTATGCGCAGCGCTTCGGCTCACTGCCGATCGGCCACCAGACCGGCGGGCTGGCCGAGACCATCCAGGACGGCGAGACTGGATTCCTGTTCGCGCAGCCATCGGCGGAATCCTTCCTCGGCGGCGTGCACCGCGCGTTCGAGGCGTTCGTCGCCAAGGACCGGCTCGACGCCATGCGCCGCAGCGCCATGGCGCGGAGCTTTAGCTGGAGCATCTCGGCCGCCTTGTACGGCGCGCTCTATCGCAAGCTGGCGCTGCCGCAGGCGTAGAGCCGTAGTCCGGGTGGAGCGCAGCGCAACCCGGGACCGCTGGTGGATGTTGATGCAGGCGCCCCGGGTTACGCTACGCTTCACCCGGGCTACGGGGACTCACGCCGGCGCCGTTCGTCGCGTCTCGGGCATGATCAAGAGGATCATCAGGAGGCCGAGCGAGGCGATGCCCGCGAGGCCCAGGAACGCGATATTGCTGCCGAACTTGTCGCTGACATAGCCGGCGAGCACCGTGCTCAGCGATGCGCCGATTCCGACCGCGGTGCCGATGATGCCCTGCGCCAGGTTGAAATGCCCGCTGCCGAAGGCGACGTCCGCCACGATCAAGGGCACCATGACGCTGAATACCGCCGCGGTAATGCCGTCGAAGATCTGCACGGCCACCAGCAGATAGGGATCGTGCACAGTCGCAAACAACACGCCGCGGATCACGAGCGCGCCGAAGGCGAGCAGGAGCAGCGGCCGCCGGCCCCAGGCCTGCGCCTTGCGTCCGACCGAAGGCGAGGCGAGCGCCACGATCGCCTGCGGCACGATGATGCAGGCCGCGATCAGCACCGGCGCCCACTGGCTGGATCGCATCGTCACCACGCCCGCCATCAGCGGCAGCATCGCCGCGTTCGCGAGTTGGAACAGCAGCATGCTGACGGCGAAGATCAGCAATGCCCGCTTGCTGCACAGCGCGAACACGCTGGTCGCTTTCTTGTCGGGCACCTCGCGGACAACGGCGCCATGGGCTTGCGCGATATCGATCTCCTTCTCGCGAATCCGCGACAGCGCGATCAAGGTCGGTATCGCGAGGATGAAGGTGACCAGGAACACGGAACGGCTCGAGATCAGATACCCGGCGGCGCCCATCAGCGCTGCCGCCGAACCGTTGCCGAGCGAGGCGAAGCGGGCATTGCGCCCGAGCCGCTCGCTGATCGCATATGGCCCCACCAAGCCGAGGCTGATCGCCGCGATCGCCGGCCCTAGCACGCAGCTTGCGAGCGCGTGCAGGGTTGCTGCCGCCACCACGATCGGGAAGATCGGCCACACCGCATAGGCCAGCGCGGCGCAGCCGATGGTCGCGACCGCGAGCCCGGCGACCATTTTTTCGGAGCGCGCCGCATCGACGATGGCGCCGCCCGGCATCTGCCCCAGCAACGCAATGATGCCGCCGATCGAGAGCACGAAGCCGATCTCGACCTGGGTCCATTTCTGCGTGGTCAGATAGACCGCCACGAACGGGCCGAACCCGGTCTGCACATCGGCCAGGAAAAAGATGAACCAGTCTAAACCGCGCTGGCTCTGGGATGAAGGCTTGCGCGACGGCTCGGGTGCCGGCAACTCCGGAACCAGTGGCGCACCGTGATCGTCCGCCGTCGACCGCCTGCGATCGCCGCCAATCCTGTCCGTTAAAGAGGAGGGACGAGCGATCAATGTATCTCCGACTTTAATGGTCATATTGCCATGGACGCAAACTGCCGGCAGCGCCGAGCACGATGAGAGGCGTATCCTCCTTGTATTCCGGCGCCGCGCTCACCTGCTCCTTGTTCAGTTCGAGCGTGATACTGTCGCTCTTGTTGGCGACCTGGCCGAAATGCAGTGCGTTCCAGTCAACGACGATCTTGCGGCTGCCGACACCGAGGAAGCCGCCGAAGTCGATCACAGCGGCGCGCACGGTGCCTTCGCGATCGACGATCACGTCGACAATTCGTCCCATGTCCTCATTGGCGGCGCTGCGCACGTCGCGTCCGAGAATGCCATGCGCATCCCTGGCGCCGATCACCGTCACCGAGGGTGGAGGCGCCGGTTCCTTTTGCGCAGCCGGGGGTTTGGCCGGCGCCGGTGCCGCCGGATCATCGGCCGCTTGGGCGGCCGCAATTGCGGCAAAGACCGCGGCAATAATTGTCATCGCCATGTTCGCCCACATCGGGGGCCTCCAATCCAGGAATAAAGCTAAACATTCTGGCCGACACTCAATGCGTCAGCACGATCGACACCTGGATTTGACCGCGTGTACGCAGCACTTCCAGCGATACTTCGCCATCATGGCGGCGGACTCGCAGATCGACGCTGGAGGCGCCGAGCTGCAGGTCGCGCAGGATCGCCTCATTTAGGAATTCCGGCAAGCGCGGATCGCGCAGCCTGATCTCGCCGCGCGCGGCGTCGAATTCGAGCCCCAGCGCCGCCTCCACCAGCGTGAAGGGGGTCGCACTCGCCCAAGCCTGCGGCGCACAGGCTACCGGATAGAGCACCGGTCCGCGCCGCCTTTCGCGCTGGAACCCACAGAACAGTTCGGGCAAACGCCGGAGATCCATGTAGCTGGCGGCGTCGAACAGCCCCTTGAACAGGTGCGCCACTGAGTGTTTCAGCCCGTAGCGCGCGAAGCCGAGCGCGATCAGCGCATTGTCGTGCGGCCAGATCGAGCCATCGTGATAGGACATCGGGTTGTAACGGACCTCGTTCCTGCCGACCGTGCGGATGCCCCAGCCCGAGAAGAAGCTCTGGCTCATCAGGTCGGCTGCGACCAGCCGCGCGCGGTCTTCGCGT
The DNA here is from genome assembly GCF_055456055.1 of Bradyrhizobium sp. LeoB3. Lineage (NCBI taxonomy): Bacteria > Pseudomonadati > Pseudomonadota > Alphaproteobacteria > Hyphomicrobiales > Nitrobacteraceae > Bradyrhizobium > Bradyrhizobium sp. LeoB3. Next base: position 23,708 of record NZ_JBVBEF010000014.1, on the reverse strand, counting down.
ACGATGCCGGTGAACAGGAGCTGGCCGGCATTCGAGGTCCGCACCCGGCAGGGTTCCTTCTTGCCGTCGAGCGCCAGCGCATAGGTTCCGAGTTCCTCGCACCAGAAGGCGTCCTCGAAGCGCTGGCGCAGCGTCTCGGCCTCTTCGTCGAGCTTCTCTGCCCTGTCGGCATAGCCGAGCCGGCGCGCCACCCTGGCCAGCAGCCGCTTGGCCGCGAACACATAGCCCTGCACTTCACAGAGCGCGATGTAGCCCTCCGCCAGCCTGCCGTCGGCATGGAAGATGGCGTCGTAGGAGTCCTTCCAGCCCTGGTTGGCGAGGCCCTGCTCCGTCGCGCGCTGATATTCGATGAAACCGTCGCCATCGGGATCGCCGGGGCCGTCGATCCATTGCAGCGCCGCCTCGATCGAGGGCCAGAGTTCCGCAAGCGTCGCTTCGTCTCCGGTGCGCTCGAAATAATGGCCGGCCAGCAGCACGAACAGCGGCGTCGAATCGACGCTGCCGTAATATTGCGCGAACGGCACCTCGCGCAGCGCCGCCATCTCGCCGCCGCGCATCTCATGCAGGATCTTTCCGGGCTCGGCATCGGAAAGCGGATCGACGCTCTTGGCCTGGAAGAACGCAAGCCGCTTCAAGACGCCTTTGGCGATGCGCGGATCGATCCACAGCATCTGCAACGCGGTGATCAATCCATCGCGGCCGAACGTCGTGGAGTACCAGGGGATGCCGGCATAGGGATAGCGGCCCTGCGGCGTCTCCGTCATCAGCATGTTGAGGTCGGCCATTGCCTGGCACAGCACCTCGTTGAAGATGTTGTTCGAGGTCTCGATGCTGGCTGCACCAGCCGTCGAGCGCCGCATCTCACGGCGATGCGCGAGCAGCCCGCGAAAGAACGGCACCGGCTTGTGCATGACCGGCTTGTTGCAGGACACCGCGATGAACAGCGAGGTGACCGCCTTGGGCTCCAGTTCGAAATGATAGGTCGCGGCATTGACCGCGAGCCGCGTCGGCTTGGGATCGAAATGCAGCGCCGTGATCCGTGACTGTTCGTCCAGTCCGACATATTCGAGCACGACGTCGGTCGGGCCGAGCAACCTGCTCGAGCCTACGCCACGCCGGGGCCGGCGCTCGCCGCGCACTTCGAACAGATCAGCAAAATCATTGTCGAACAGCAAGGTGAGATCGAAGCTCGCCAGCCGGTCGCCGTGATTTTGCAGACCGATGCGCTGATAGGCGGTGCCGCGCCAGAGGAAGATCGAGCGCACGATGTGCAGCGTGTCCTTCTGCAGCATCAGCCGGCCGCCCCGATAGACGTCGGAGTTGGTGAGATCGACAGTCAGCGCCGAGTTGTCGTCGCGCAGATTCGAGCCGAGCAACAGCGGCTGCACGTCGTCGAGCACCATTTCCAGCCGCGCGAGATAGCGCGTATCGGCGTTGAACAGGCCGTCGGGTCCGCCGGCGGAAGCGCCGATGTCGCCATGGCTGTCGAGCACGATGAACGTGTCGTCATGCTTAAGCGACCGCCGCGGCCTCGCGGCGGGACCGGTCATCGGAATGTAGAAGGGCGATTCCGCGATTTGCTCGACGACACGCACGGTCGAAATCTGCGTAACGATCTCCGCTGCCATTTAGACCTCGAGCGCCTCTCTCTCGGGTTTGCGATGGACGCTGACTATACGCAACTATTGTGGATCAGGCAGCCTGGGTGGCGAGGCGGCCCATTTCGCGCACCACCAGTTCGCGGTATGGCCCCCTGCCCTGCACGAGGATATCGGGCGGCCCGTCCTCGACGATGCGGCCGCCCTGCAGCACGACCACACGATCGAAGCTGCGCAGCGTGGCCAGGCGATGGGCGATCGCGACCACGGTGCGCCCGCGCATCAGGCGCGACAGCGCTTCACGTATGGCCTCCTCGGACTCGCTGTCAAGCGCCGCGGTCGCTTCATCGAGGAGAAGGATCGGCGCGTCTTTCAGGAACGCACGGGCGATTGCGATGCGCTGGCGCTGCCCGCCCGACACCTTGACGCCGCGGTCGCCGACGATGGTATCCATACCCTCCGGTAAATTCTCGATGAAGTCGCAGCGCGCTGCGATCGCCGCGCGGAGCACCTCGTCGTCGGTCGCGTTCGGCCGTCCGTAGCGGATGTTTTCCATGATCGAGCGGTGGAACAGCGAGATGTCCTGCGGCACCACCGAGATCGCCTCGCGCAGGCTCTGCTGCGTGACCCGCGCAATATCCTGGCCGTCGATGGTGATGCTGCCGCGCTCCACGTCGTAGAAGCGCTGCAGCAGCGTGAACAGCGTCGATTTGCCGCCGCCGGATTGCCCGACCAGCCCGACCCGTTGACCGGGCTGGATACGCAGGTTGAACTTGTCGAACACCTGCATGCCGCCGGGGTATTGGAACGAGATGTTATTGAAGGCGATCGCAGCCCCGCTCTTGATCAACGCCTCGGCCTCCGGGTGATCCTTCAGTTCATGCGGGGTCAGCAGCGTCGCGAGCGCCTCCATCAGGCGGGCGACATGCTGGGTGGCATCGACCAGCGCCACGGCCAGATCGCGCGTCGCGCTCAGGATGCAGATCCCGAGCGTGCAGACCAGCACGACGTCGCCGGTGGTGGCGGCGCCCTGCTGCCAAAGGTTGACCGCCCACGCTAGCATGCAGATGGTGAGGACCACCGTCACCGCCGCATGAGTGAGCCGCAGCTTTTCGAGGTAGCGCAGGCTGCGGCCCCGGGCGGTCAGTTCCCGGTCCACGGTCGCGTCGAACCGGGCGTGCTCGAAGCTCAATCCGCAGAACGCCCGCACCAGCGGCATGTTGTTGATGACGTCGACCATCTCGCCATCCACGGCGGCCGCCTTGTCGGCATAATCATCGTGCAGCGGCCGGCCGGCGGCTGCCATGCGGAACATCGCGAACACCATGGTTCCCGCAATGACGATCAGCACCGCCGACATGGTCAGGCTTACGGTCCCGATCAGTGCGATCGCGGCGAAGGTCGCAACACACGGCGGCAGCACGTTCCAGACAAACATGTTCTCGACCGTATAGACCGCGTTCGAGGTCGCGGTGATCCGGCTGGTCAACATGCCTGGCAGGCGATCGGTAAAGTAGCTCGGCGCATGACCGGTGAGGTGGCGGAACAGGTCGCGCCTAAGATCGCCGGTGACGCCGACGAAAGCGTAGCTCGCGATCCAGCTTGCGATCCGCCACAGAAAATTATCTGCCGCGATCAGTGACATGAGCAGAACGAATGCCAGCCATACGCCGCCGGCCTGAGCCGGACCGCCCGATAGGCTGTCGACGAGGTTCTTCACCCCGTACTGCGTGCCTACGGAGCAGGCAACCGCACCGAGAACGCACCCCAATATTACGGCGTGTGATGCGGGCCGCCGCCGCAGATAGCGCAGCACAAAAGGAAAGGGGCGGTGCGCGTATCCTGAAAGATTGTCCATGTGCGCCTGCAAACCTGTTGAGCAGCAAGGTGAATTTCTTAGTGAACCGCCCCGCACACGATTCCGTGAGGGACAGTGATCGATGTTTCGTACCGCGAAGCCATCACTGCGCAACAATTCTGCAGCACCGATAGTTGCGAAAATTTGTTCGCGGCAAATGGCATCAGCAAGACCACACTGTGAAGGAAGAAAGAACGACCCACACAGCAAAGGAACTTCGCACGTGCGGGAACGTTCCCGTTACGGCATGCCGGTGCCGGACAAATGGGGTTGGGCTTGATTATCCCACATCACACAGAGGAGACGAAAGCATGCGCATCGCGCAGGTTGCGCCACTGACGGAGGCTGTTCCCCCGAAGCTCTATGGCGGGACGGAACGGGTCGTGCACTGGCTGACTGAAGAACTGGTCACGCTAGGCCACGACGTTACCCTGTTTGCCAGTGGGGACTCGCAGACCTCGGGCAAGCTGGAGGCGACCTGGCCGAAAGCATTGCGGCTGGATGGATCGGTCCGCGATCCCAACGCGCTGCACATGGTGCTGCTCGAGCGCGTCCGACAGAAATGCGATCAGGAGGAGTTCGACTTCCTCCACTTCCATCTGGATTATTATCCGTGGTCGCTGTTCCAGCGGCAGCCGACGCCGTTCGTCACCACTCTGCACGGCCGGCTGGACCTTCCCGAGCACCAACCGGTGTTCGATACGTTCCCGGAGGTGCCGGTGATCTCGATCTCCAACGCCCAGCGCCGTCCGGTGCCACAGGCGAATTGGGTGAAGACGATCCATCACGGCCTGCCGGAGAACCTGCTGACGCCGCAGGCGGTCAACCCGTCCTATCTGGCGGTGCTCGGCCGCATCGCGCCGGAAAAGGGGGTCGACCGCGCCATCAAGATCGCGATGCGCTGCGGCATCCCCTTGAAAATGGCGGCAAAGGTCGACCGCGCCGACCAGGAATATTACGAGGCGGTCATCCGTCCGCTGATCGTGGACAACCCCCTGGTAGATTTCATCGGCGAAATCAGCGACCGCGAGAAGCCGGAGTTCCTGAGCGGCGCCATCGCCCTGTTGTTGCCGATCGACTGGCCGGAGCCGTTCGGCCTGGTGATGATCGAGGCCATGGCCTGCGGCACGCCGGTCATCGCCTTCAACCGCGGCTCGGTGCCGGAGATCATCGAGGATGGCCTGACCGGCTTCATCGTCGAGGATGAGACCAGCGCCGTCGGCGCGGTCGGCCGGCTTCCGGCGCTGAGCCGGCAGACGATCCGCAAGCGGTTCGAGACCCGCTTCACCGCGCGCCGCATGGCCCTCGACTATCTCAACTGCTATCGTGACCTGATGGAAGCGGCCGAGCCGCGCATCAAGCTGGTCGCAAGCGCGGAGTGAGGGAAGAGCGGAGATGCCGTAGGGTGGGCAAAGCCTAGCGTGCCCACCGTTACGAGCGAACACTTGGTGGTGGGCACGGCGCTGACGCGCCTTTGCCCACCCTACGCGCTACGCGCCAGTCAACTCACCGTCGTTCGCTTCGGCTCGACGATCTCGAACATTCGCGGAAACTCATCCATCAGCGTCATCAGCTCAGTCAGCCGCGTTGCATCGCCGCTGACGCTGATCCTGCCGCTGGCGACCGCCTCCGGAAACGTCGTCAACTTGGCAATGACTTCATCCAGCGTGCTGCGCGCCAGCGTGAAGCTGGCATCGGCGTCCTCAGCTTGCGTATCGGCGATATAGGTCAGCGCGCAATTCTCCAAATTGAGGATGAAGGTCTCGTTGGTATCGGTGAACTTCCAGTTCAGGACGATGCGCTTGCCATCGGCCTTGGGGCCGTTGAGGCGAATGCCGAGCACGTCCCAGAGCTGTCCGGTGCGGAGCGCGGCGAGCGTTTCGCGTGGCATCGCCGGCCGCGCCGGCGCCTTCGGCATGCCCTGCCGTAACTCCTGCGCGCCGAACAGATAGCTGTTGCGCCAGGTCGCGCTTTCCGCGGCATAGCCGAGCTGCTCGAACGTGTCGGCGAGCAGCGCGCGGGCCGCGGCATTGCCCGGCTCGGCGAACACCAGATGGCTCACCGCCTGCGCGACGAAGCGGAATTCGCCGTTGGCGAAATCCTTCCGCGCCCGTTCCAGGATCGCATCCGCGCCGCCCATATACTCAACGTATTTTTTGCCCGACTCGACCGGCGGCAGCGGATCGAGATTGACGGGGTTGGCGTCATACCAGCCGAGATATTTCTGATAGATCGCCTTCACATTGTGCCGGATGTGGCCGTAATAGCCGCGGCCGTGCCAGGCGCCCTCCAGGCTTTTCGGCAGCCGAATGGTCTCCGCGATTTCGCTCGCGGTCAGCCCATGGTTCATCAGGCGAATGGTCTGGTCATGCGCGAACTTGTAGAGATCGCGCTGCTGGCGGATCATGGTGTCGATCCGCTCTCGACCCCACACCGGCCAATGATGCTGGCCGCACATCGCCTCCGCTTTGCCGCCCCACAGCTTGAGCGCCTCGCCGAGATATTTCGACCACGCCAAGGCATCGCGCACATCGGCGCCACGAAACGGCAGCAGATTGTGGAAATTGTGGGTGCAGTTTTCCGCGAGGTTCAGCAGCTTGTAGCGCGGCAGGTAGAAATGCATCTCCGCCGGCGCCTCGCTGTTCGGCGCCATCTGGAATTCGAATTCGACGCCGTCGATCACGCGCCTGTCGCCGGTGGTGAGGATCAGATCGGTCGGCCGCAACAGTGCCACCGATCCGGCCGCCATCGACTTGCCGAGCCCGCAATCGACCTGCCCCCGCGCGCCCTTCGCCAGGAATGGCCCGAATTGATATTGCGCACGCCGCAACATCGCGGGGCCGGCGATGATGTTCTCGGAGACCGCATGCTCCATGAATATGTCAGGCACGATGATCGGCACCTGCCCGCTCGACAATGTCTCGTCATCGAGCACCCCGCGGGCGCCGCCCCAATGATCGGTGTGGGTATGGGTGAAGATCACTGCCACAACCGGACGCCTGCCGCGGTGCCTGAAGTAGAGCTCGATGGCGGCCCGGGCGCCCTCGATCGAGGTGAGGGTATCAACCACGATCACGCCGCTGTCGCCTTCGATCAGCGTCATGTTGGCGATGTCGAGCCCGCGCACCTGGTAGACCCCGGGCACCACCTCGAACAGGCCGTGATGCATATTCAATCGCGATTGCCGCCACAGGCTGGGATTGACGGTGGGCGGAGCGTCTTCCGCGGCAAGGAAGCTATAGGGTTCGAGGCTCCAGACCACCCGGCCCTGGGCGGTGGCGATGTGCGCATTCTCGACGGTGCCGATGAAGCCGCGCGCGGCGTCGTCGAAATCTGCCATATCGTGGAATGGCAACGCATCCAGCATCGCCGCGTGCTGCGCGACCACAGAGGGTGAAGCGTCCTTGGGAGCTTCGCCGGCGATTGTCTCGGTCATGTCTGGTCCCTCCCCGCCCGGCCATCCGGCCGCGGCAATGAAGAGGGATTATGAGAGCACAGCTCCAGTCGTCAAATGCACCGTCATGGCCGGGCTTGTCCCGGCCATCCACGTTCTTTTCCGCCCCAAGGACGTGGATGCCCGGGACAAGCCCGGGCATGACGAAAACCGGCCGAATGACGGCCGCGCTACTTCTTCACCTTGCTCGCGTCCATCTTGATGCTCTCATCCAGCATCTTGGTCGAAAACGCCGTGTTCACGTCGAACGGCTTTTCCATCCCGAGATAGGTGTGCACCAACTCATAGTCCTTCTTCATCCGCTCGGCGTCGATCCAGCCGAGCGCCTTGGTCGTGGTGAACTCGTCCGTCATCAGGATCTTGATGCGCTCCCATTGCCGTTCCTGGTTCTCCCGGTCGAGGCCGGAGACTTGGTCGAGCAGCGCCTTCAGGCAGGGCGCAACGTCGGCAACGCAGGCGGCATAGGCCTTCTGCGTGACCCGCACGAATTCCTCGACCAGTTTCGGATTCTTCTGCAGGAATGCGCCGTTGACGATCAGCGAATTGCCGTAAGGATTGAGCCCGATGTCCTTCCAGTTGACGTAGCCGAGATCGGCACCGAACTCGATCGCCTTCAGATCGTGCTCGTTGTAGAAATCGCTGATGATGTCGACCGTGTGGCTCTTCAGCGCCGCGATCTTCGCGGTCGGGCCGACATTGACGAAAGTGACGGAGTCAGGCGCGATCCCGGCTGCCTTGGCGAAGGCCGGCCACATCACGCGCGAGGCATCGCCCGGCGGGTTGCCGATCTTGTGGCCGGGAAAATCCTTCATCCCGTTCACGCCGTAGCTCTTCAGCCAATAGAAGGTCTGCCCGGTATTGGCGTAGATGCTCATCAGCGCCACCACGTCGGCGCCCTTGCTCTTGGCCACCAGCATGGTCGCGAGATCGGCGATGCCGAATGGCGAGCCGCCGGAGCCGACCTTCAGCGATGAGACACCGGAGCCCTTGCCGGTCTCGATCGTGAGATCGATGCCGGCCTTCTCGTACCAGCCCTGCGCTTTGGCGTAATAGAACGGCGAATGATCCGCCGTGGGCGTCCAGTTCAGGATCAGATTGACGGATTCGGCGGCGCGCGCCGGCGCAACCCACGCCGCCAGCGCAAACGCCAGGGCCGGCGCAAACCCCAGCGTCAAGGCTGCAAGCCTCAAACCCTTCATCGCAACTCTCCCCGTGCGCAACCCGGCCTTGTCGCACCTTGTTTGTGACGTTAACAATGCAACAAGGGACAGGCGTAATTGTCAACTGTTTGGTTGGAAATGCTGAAGAGACGATCCGACGACACAAAGCCGCAGCGACGCGATCCCGTCGCCACGCAACGGAAGCTCCTGACCGCGGCGCGGCGCGAATTCGCGCAAAATGGGCTTGCCGGCGCCAGGATCGACGAGATCGCGGCCAGAGCCGGCGTCAACAAGCAGCTCGTCTACCATTATTTCGGCGACAAGGACGCGCTCTACCTCGCCGTGCTCGAATGGGTCTATGAGGAGATCCGCGAGCAAGAGCGCGAGCTCAACCTGGAGGGACTGCCGCCCGAACAGGCGATCAAGAAGCTGATCGAAGCCTCCTTCGATCACCTCGCCGCCCATCCCGACTTCATCGTGCTCCTGAACGACGAGAACCGCGGCGGTGCCCGGCACGTCCGCGGCTCCCGCCGGCTGGAGGCCATGCACTCGCCGCTCGTCAGCATGGTCTCGAAGATCCTCAATGAAGGCGTGCGCGCCGGCGTGTTCCGACGCGGCGTCGATCCGGTACACCTCTATATCTCGATCGCGGCACTCAGCTACTTCTTCTTCTCCAATACGCCGACGCTGTCGGCGATCTTCGGCAAGGACCTGTCGAGCACGGCCGCGCGCCGGGCCCGGCGGCGGCACGTAACCGACCTGGTGCTGCAGTCGCTCCGGCCGTAGACCCTGCCACCGCCGTCATTGCGAGCGCAGCGAAGCAATCCACGTCTCCACGGACGGCGCTATGGATTGCCTCGCTGCGCTCGCAATGACGGCGCGATATAATCAACCAGGTGGTTGAAAGATGGATACGACCGGGCTAGGCTGAGAGCGAGGGGCCGGGGCGGCCGGCGTTTCGAAGGAGCAATTGGTGTTCAGTGACGGCGGGCGGTCCACGCGGTCCATCGCGATCATCCTGATCGTGCATCTTGCCGTGATCGTGCTCTGGCAAGTCCTGGTCGACGCGTTCCAGGTGCCGAAGTTCATCCTGCCCTCGCCGCTCGCGACCGTCGCGACGCTCAGCTCCGCCAAATATGCCTGGCTGTCGAACCTGCTCGTCACCGCCGCTGAAATCCTCGGCGGCTTCTGCCTTGGCGCGCTGGTGGGCGTCGCGCTTGCCGTCATCTTCAGTTGGTCGCCGCTGGTGAGTCTCGTGTTGCTACCATTGTTCGTGACCCTGAACATGATCCCGAAAGTGGCGTTGGGCCCGCTGATCATCGTGTGGTTTTCCTACGGCATCATTCCGAACATCCTGATCGCCTTCAGCATCTGCTTCTTTCCGATCCTGCTGACGACCGCACGCGGCCTGCGCGAGGTCGAGCCCGACCTGCTCGACCTCGTCAAATCGCTGCGCGGCTCGCGCTGGACGCTGTTCCGGAAGATCCAGTTGCCGGGATCGCTGCCTTACGTGTTTTCCGGCATGAAAGTCGGCGCTATCCTGGCGGTCGCCGGCGCGATCGTCGGCGAATTCATCGCCTCCGAGCGCGGGCTCGGCTATCTCATGATCCAGGTGCAGTCCTCGCTCGACACCCCGGCCATGGTGATGGCGGTCGTTCTGCTGACTCTGCTCGGCGTTGCGCTTTACGGTTTGGTGCTCGGCCTTGAACGGCTGTTCGTGGTCTCCGACATCCGGCTGCAATAAGAAACCAGGGGAAGAACCATGCTGCTCACGCGCGACACTTTGCCGAAGACGATCCCGGATATTGCAGCGCTCGACGACCTGCTGTGCCGTCCGAGCCAGGCCTTGATCGACGATATCAGCAAGGTCCACGGCGACATCATGATCCTCGGCGTCGCCGGCAAGATGGGACCGACGCTGGGCGGCCTTGCCAAGGCCGCCGCACCCGACCGCCGCGTCATCGGCGTCGCCCGCTTCAGCGATCCCGCGGTGAAGGACTGGCTGGAAGAGCGCGGCATCGAGACAATCAATTGCGACCTGTTGGATGAGGCCGCGATCAGGGCGCTGCCGAAGGCGCCAAACATCATCTTCATGGCTGGCCGCAAATTCGGCGCCGAGGGCGACCTGTCGCTGACCTGGGCGATGAATGCGCATGTCCCAGCGCTGGTCGCGCAGGCCTTCCCCACGTCGCGGATCGTGGCGTTCTCGACCGGCTGCGTCTATCCCTTCGTGCCGGTCGACGGCAAAGGCTCCGACGAAGACATGGCACCGAACCCGCCCGGCGAATACGCGCAATCCTGCGTCGGGCGCGAGCGCATGTTCGAGTATTTCTCAAGGAAGTTCTCGACGCCCGGCCGGCTGTTCCGCCTGAACTATGCGATCGACATGCGCTATGGCGTGCTGCACGACATCGCGACCAAGGTGGCTTCGGGGACACCGATCGACGTCAGTCTCGGCCATGTCAATTTCATCTGGCAGGGCGATGCCGCCTCGCAGGCACTGCGGAGCCTGGCGCATTGCACGACGCCGACCTCGCCGATCAATGTCAGCGGCCACGAGATCCTCGCGGTGCGCGATCTGGCCGCCAAGTTCGGTGCGCGCTTCGGCCGCGAGCCGGTGATCGTCGGCAAGGAAGAACCCACGGCATGGCTGACCGACACCTCGCAGGCGATCAAGCTGTTCGGTCTTCCGGTCGTCGACACCGAGCAGTTGATCGCCTGGACCGCGGACTGGGTGGCGCGCGCGATGCCGAGCCTCGGCAAGCCGACCAAATATGAGGTGCGCGATGGCCGATACTGAGCCCGTCGCCATCGTCGAACTCGGCGTCAACGACGCAGTGGCCGGGCTTGCGCTGTCGACCGAAGCACACTGGAATCAGAACGAGGCCGACTGGCGCTTCTTTCTCACGAATGGCCTCGTGTTCGGCGTCCGCGACGGAACGCATCTGGTCGCAACAGCGGCGCTGCTGCCGTATTCGGCCGGCAATGCCTGGATCAGCATGGTGCTGGTGACCGAACGCTGGCGCCGCCGCGGCATCGCGACCCGGCTGGTCGATGCCTGTCTCGACGCGGCAAGACAGCGCGGCCTCACCACCTGGCTCGATGCGACGCCGGCGGGCGCCACCGTGTACGGCCCACTTGGCTTCACGCCGACATTGCAGCTCCGGCGCTTGCGGCTCGAACATCCGGCGCAAGAGGCGCCCGTGACGCTCGCGGCCTCCGATATCGACACGTTCACCGCACGCGACCGGCGCGCCATGGGATTTGAGCGCAACGCCCTGCTCGCCGAATTCGGCGCGCGTACAGGCTCGCGCATTCTATCTCACGGCAACGCGATGGCGCTGGCGCGCGACGGCCGCACCGCGCGGCAGATCGGACCACTGTTCGCGGACAGCGCGGCGGACGCGCTGGCGCTGGTCGACGCGATCGGCCGAACCGAAACCGGCCCCCTCCTAATCGACGCGATCGCGTCGCAGGAATCATTCATCGCCGGATTGACCGGCGCCGGCTGGAACATCGAACGGCCGTTTCAGCGCATGCGGTTCGGCCGCGCCGCCACGCAAGGCGAAGAGCTTCCCTTCGCCGTCGCCGGCCCGGAATTTGGATAGGATTGGCCATGCACCACAGCGAGATCAAATCCGAGATACGCAAGCTGATCGCCGACGGCACCGTGCTGCCCGCGCATCCGCTCGCGCTTGACGCCAATCGCGCGCTCGACAGGACGCATCAGCGCGCGCTGACGCGCTATTATATCGACGCCGGCGCCGGCGGCCTCGCAGTTGGGGTCCACACCACGCAATTCGCAATCCGCGAGGTCGGCCTCTATCGGCCGGTGCTGGAGCTTGCCGCCGAGACGGCAGCGAACTGGACCAAGCGGCCACTGGCGATGGTCGCAGGCCTCGCCGGCCCGACGCAGCAGGCGATCTCGGAAGCACGCACCGCACGCGATATCGGCTATCACGCCGGCCTTCTCAGCCTCGCGGCGATGAAGGCCGCGTCGGAAGACGACATCATCGCGCATTGCCAGACAGTGGCGCGCGAGATCCCGCTGGTCGGCTTCTACCTGCAGCCCGCGGTCGGCGGCGTCGTCCTGAGCGCGGACTTCTGGCGGCGCTTTGCGGCGATCGACAATGTGATCGCGATCAAGACCGCACCATTCAACCGCTATCGCACCCTCGACGTGCTGCGCGGCGTCGCCGCGGCTGGTGCCCTCGATCGCGTCGCCCTCTATACCGGCAATGACGACCATATCCTGCTCGACCTCACCTTGCCGTTCGATCTGCGCGAGAATGGCGTTACCACTCGCACCTACTTCAAAGGCGGCCTGCTCGGTCACTGGTCGGTGTGGACGCAAACGGCAATCAGGCAATTCGAGATGTGCAAGGCGGCGCGCCACAAGGATACGGTGCCTGCCGATCTGCTGGCGCTCGATGCCCGCGTCACCGATTGCAACAGCGCATTCTTCGACGTCGCCAACAATTTCCACGGCTGCATCGCAGGCTGTCACGAGATCCTCCGCCGCCAGGGCTTGCTGGAAGGCATCTGGTGCCTCGATCCAAACGAAGGTCTCAGCCCGGGCCAGATGCTGGAGATCGACCGCGTCTGCCGCGAGCATGCCGATCTCTCAGACGACGCCTTCGTCGCCGCGAACCTGCAGAAATGGTCGGCATGACGGCCGAGCCTTTCATCAGCCTGCGCAACGTCCGCAAGGTCTATCGGTCCAAGGGAGCCGAGTTCCTTGCCGTCTCCGACGTCACCATGGACATCGCCGAGGGCGAGCTGGTGGCGCTGGTCGGACCATCCGGCTGCGGCAAGACCACCGTGCTGAAGATCCTTGCCGGCCTGCACAGCGCCGATGGCGGCACGATCGAGATCGGCAACGCGAAGACGCCGTTCGACCCGGCGCGCGATATCGGCATGGTGTTCCAGCAGGCGCTGCTGTTGAAGTGGCGCACCATACTGGACAATGTGCTGCTGCCGGCCGAGATCGTCGGCCTACCGATCAAGGCGGCGCGGGAGCGCGCCCGCGACCTGCTCAAGATGGTCGGCCTCGCCGGCTATGAGGACAAATATCCGCAGCAGCTCTCAGGCGGCATGCAGCAGCGCACCGCAATCGCCCGCGCGTTCATCCATGATCCGAAACTGATCCTGATGGACGAGCCGTTCGGCGCGCTGGACGCGCTGACGCGCGAGCAGATGAACCTGGAAATGCTGCGGATCTGGCGCGAAAGCGGCAAGACCATCATCTTCGTCACCCACAGCATCCAGGAGGCCGTGTTCCTGGGCTCCCATTGCGCCGTGCTCACCGCCGGGCCCGCTCGGATGGCGGAATATTTCCCGATCGAATTGCCCCTCCCCCGCGCGCTTCCGATCAAGACTACGGACGAATTCGGCGCCTACGCCCGGCGCATCTATGCCCGGCTCGGCCTCAGCACCAACGCCTGATCCGCCGCGCGTGGACGGCTGACGCCAAGCCGGAACGCAGAATTGCGCATACGCATCATGCAACCGCATACCTGTGGCAACCCGCGCGCGCGTAGTAGATGACCGAGAGGACGGGATCCTGTCCTTCCGGAGAATCTGACCACAATGGACATGCTCGCGGCGAAGGCGCCAGTCGCGCCCGTCATGGACGGCTTGCCGCCGGAGCGGCGGCGCTGGGCGGTGGCCGCGATCTTCACCGCGCTCGCGATGGCTTCGCTTGACACCGCGATCGCCAATATCGCCCTGCCCGCGATCGCGGCCGATCTTAAGGTCAGCCCGGCGGATGTCGTCTGGGTCGTCAACGTCTACCAGATCGCGCTGGTCGCAACGCTGTTGCCGCTTGGTGCGCTCGGGGAAATCGTCGGCCACGAGCGCATCTATCTCGGCGGCCTCCTGTTGTTCACGCTCGCCTCGCTCGGCTGCGCGATGGCGTGGTCCCTCGACAGCCTTCTCATTGCACGAACGCTGCAAGGGCTCGGCGCCAGCGGGCTGATGAGCGTCAACACCGCGCTGGTCCGCTACGTCTACCCGAGCAGGATGCACGGTCGCGGCTTCGGCCACAACGCGCTGGTGGTCGCGACCGCCTTCACCCTCGGGCCGACGATTGCCTCCGCCATCCTGGCGTTCGGAACCTGGCCGTGGCTGTTTGCGATCAACATCCCGTTCGGCCTGACCGCACTGTTCATCGGCATGAAGACTTTGCCGCAGACGCCGCGCGCCGTGCATGCCTTCGACCTCCCCGGCGCAGTGCTGGCCTCAGGCTGCCTCGGTCTCTTCATCATCGGCATCGGCAGCGCCGCGCACAAGACCTCGCCGGGATTGGTGCTGGTCGAGGTTGCTGGAGCGGTGGTGCTGGGCTGGCTGCTGACGCACCGGCATCGGGATCATCCGGCGCCAATGCTGCCGATCGACCTGTTCCGCCGCCCAATGTTCGCCTTATCAGCGGCAACCGCGGTCTGCTCGTTCGCAATCCAGGGCCTCGCCTTCGTCTCGCTGCCGTTCTATTTCGAAGCCGTGCTGATGCGCTCGCAGGTCGAGACCGGCTTCTTCATGACACCTTGGCCGCTGGTTGTTGGAATAATGGCGCCGATCGGCGGCCGCCTGTCCGACCGTTACCCGGTCGGCATCCTTGGCGGTATCGGGTTGATCCTGCTCGGCCTCGGCATGACGCTCTTGGCAACACTACCCGCCTCCCCCAGCATCCCCGATATCGTCTGGCGCATGGTGATCTGCGGGATCGGATTCGGCTTCTTCCAGACGCCCAATATGAAGGCACTGATGAGCAGTGCGCCGCCGCATCGCAGCGGTAGCGCCAGCGGCATCGTAGCGACCGCGCGCCTGACCGGGCAAACCATCGGCGCCGCGCTCGCCGCTTTCTGCTTTGCCATCGCTGGCCACGAAGGCGCCACCTACGCACTCGCGCTAGGCGCCGGATTTGCGGTGCTCGGAAGCGCGATGAGTTTCCTGCGGCTGGCTGTCGCACGCAAGGGCGCATGATCTGCGCGAGGCGCAAGAGATCAAGAACACCGCGCCCTCGGGTTTGTTCCTGCTTCCTCGCATACGCATTTTCTTGATTTGAATCGTTCTAGTGGCCGGGTCACACTCGCCCCGAGGTCTAGTTGATGGAACTGGATCAAAAGGGGATTGCGATGGCTAACCTCACAATTAACGGCAAGAAAATCGAGGTCGATGTCGAGCCGGATACGCCGCTGCTCTGGGCGATTCGCGAAAACATTGGACTGACCGGCACCAAATATGGCTGCGGCATCGCACAATGCGGCGCCTGCACCGTTCATGTCGACGGCGTGGCGATGCGATCCTGCGGCGTGCTCGTCAGCGAAGTTGATGGCAAGGAAATCACGACGATCGAGGGCCTTGCCGCCGAGGGCAAGCTGCACAAGGTGCAGCAGGCCTGGATCGAGCACGACGTGCCGCAATGCGGCTATTGCCAGACCGGCATGATCATGGCGGTGGCGGCGCTCCTGAAAGACAACCCGAAACCGACCGACCAGGACATCGACGAGGCCATCACCAATATCTGCCGCTGCGGCACCTTCGCGCAGGTGCGCGAAGCGATTCACGCCGTCGCGAACGCGTGAGGTGCCGTCATGAATCAGCACGTCAAGCTCAACCGCCGCGCATTTGTGATTGGCACCGCCGCAGCAGGTGCCGGCCTTGCACTCGGCTTCAATCTTCCGTTTGGCGGGGCGGTGGCGCGCGCCGCCGATGGCTCGCCCGAAGTCAACGCCTGGGTGGTGATCCGTCCGGATGATACGGTGGTGATCCGCATCGCGCGTTCGGAGATGGGCCAGGGTTCGCTCACCGGTCTCGCGCAGCTCGTTGCCGAAGAACTCGAATGCGACTGGTCGAAGGTCACGACCGAATATCCGACACCGGGCCAGAGCGCCGCGCGCGGCCGGCCCTGGGGCGATTTCTCGACCGGTGGCAGCCGTGGCATCCGCGGCTCGCATGAATACGTCCGCAAGGGCGGCGCCACCGCGCGGCTGATGCTGATCCAGGCCGCCGCGAACGAATGGAAGGTGCCTGCGTCCGAATGCTCGGCCGCGAGCAGCGTCATCACCCATCTGCCGACGGGCCGAACCACGACCTACGGCAAGGTGGCGGAAGCAGCTAGCAAGCTCTCTCCGCCGTCCGATGTGAAGCTGAAAGACTCGAAGGACTGGAAGATCGCGGGCAAGGGCCTGAAGCGCCTCGACACCGCCGACAAGACCACCGGCGCGATGGTGTATGGCATCGACTTCAAATTGCCAGGCATGTTGAACGCCGCGATCAAGGATTGCCCGGTGTTCGGCGGCAAGCTGAAGAGCTTTGACGAGGCCAAGATCGCCAACATGAAAGGCGTCAAGAAGGTGGTGCGCGTCGGCGACAGCGGGGTTGCCGTCGTCGCCGACACCTGGTGGCACGCCAAGACTGCACTCGATGCGCTGCCGATCGAGTGGGACGAAGGCCCGAACGCAAAGACCTCGAGCGAGACGATCAGCAAATGGCTGGCCGAAGGACTCGAGCCGTCGCAGGCGGCGTTCGTCGGCAACCAGAACGGCAATGCGACGGCGGAGATCGCGCGTGCCGCAAAGGTGGTCGAGGCCGTCTACAACTATCCTTACCAGAACCAGGCCACGATGGAGCCGATGAACGCGACCGCGCTTCATACCGGCGACAAGCTCGATGTCTGGTGCGGCACGCAGAACGGCGAAGCTGCCTTCGCCACCGCGGTGCAAGCCTCAGGCCTTCCGCCTGAGAAATGCGACGTCCACAAGCTGATCCTCGGCGGCGGCTTCGGCCGTCGCGGCCAGAGCGATTACGTGCGGCAGGCGGTGTTGATCGCCAAGGAGATGCAGGGCACGCCGATCAAGCTGTTGTGGTCGCGCGAAGAGGACATGCAGCACGGCTTCTATCATCCGGTCACCCAGTGCCGGATGGTCGGCGCCTTCGATGCCGACAACAACCTGACCGCGCTGCGCATGCGGATTTCCGGCCAGTCGATCCTGGCGCGGCTGCGGCCCGAAGCGATGATCAACGGCATGGATCCCGCGACATTCCAGGGGCTCGCGCCCAGCGGCGAAGCGGCGATCGGCTATTCGATCCCGAACCTGTTGATCGAACATTCGATGCGCAATCCGCATGTGCCGCCGGGCTTCTGGCGTGGCGTCAACATCAATCCGAACACGATCTATCTCGAGAGCTTCATGGACGAACTCGCGCATGCGGTCGGCCAGGATCCGCTCGCGTTCCGTCGCAAATTGATGGCGGGTCATCCGAAGCATCTGGCGGTGCTGAACGCAGTCGCCGAACGGATCGGCTGGGACAAGCCGGCGCCGCAGGGCGTCTATCGCGGCCTCGCACAGGTGATGGGCTATGGCAGCTATGTCGCCGGCGCCGCCGAGATCTCGGTGACCGACGGCAGCAAGATCAAGGTGCATCGCATCGTCGCTGCCACCGATCCTGGCTACGTCGTCAATCCGGCGCAGGTGGAACGGCAGGTCGCGGGTTCCTTCGTCTACGGCCTCTCCGCTTTGTTCTATGGCGGCTGCACCGTAAAGGACGGCCGCATCGAGCAGACCAACTTCGACACCTACAACTCGATGCGCATCAGCGAGATGCCGAAGGTGGAGACGATCCTGATGCCGAGCGGCGGCTTCTGGGGCGGCGTCGGCGAGCCGACCATCGGCGTCGCCGCGCCCGCGGTGCTGAATGCCTACTTCGCGGCGACCGGAAAACGCATCCGCTCGGTACCGCTACGGCAGCAGAACATCAGCTTCGCGTAAGGACGTTGTGGTTCACGACCTGACAAGCGAGTCGTTCCGGGCTTGACCCGGGACGACCAAGCGACTGGTCCGCCGCTCCTCGATGAACGCACTATTTTACGGACCGCATCAATCATCCCACAACCAACGCTGTTGATCACGGCAAGTGTCGCTTGCGCGTCACGCGAATGGCCGAATACTGCCGCCCGGCGAGGAATCGGTGCGAATCACGGGCGGGGGAATCGGCATGCAGCGCTACGTCGGCTTGGCGGTGGCGGCTTTATTGTTGTGCGGTAACGGTGCGGGCGCGGAGGCCCAGGGCCTTCCATCCTACATGGCGCCGATCTCCGGCAAGACGAGCACCACACCCGCCGACACCGCGACCAAGGACGTGCTCGCGCTCAACACCGCGATGTTTGAGCTGTATGGCGACGCGGCAAAGATCTTCCAGAAGAACATCCTGAGCAAGCATCCGGTCATCCTTGCGCTGTTTTCCGGTGCCGGCGGCAGGATGATCCTTTACCGTCCGGGAATGGCGCCGACAGAGGCGCCGCAGGTGGCGATGGTCTATCAGCTCCTGAAGTCGGTGGGTCACAGCACGATGGCCTTGGCCGAAGTGGCCGGCCCCTATGTCGACAATCCCGACGACAAATCCTGGCGCGGCTCGATGCTCGCCTATCGCAGCCGCATGCAGTCGGCGCTCGATGGGCTGGACCGCACGCCGACGGAAGCCGGCTGGCGCGACAACAACCGCGCCATCCTGCAGAACAACCTCGCCTTCATGGACGAATGCCTCGCCAAGGACGTCATCCCATTTGCAACGCTTGAGGCTTTCGGCAAGAAGCAGGCGCCACACCTCGCCAAGAACGTTGCATGGGCGGCAGAGACCCAGGTTGCGCACTGGATCGGCGTGCTGGCGGACTGGAAAGCCCAGCTCGGCGCCGACTGGGACAAGACCTATGCCGCGAGCAACACCATCTATGTGGCGCGCCAGAACAACGTGCTGTTCAGCGTGCTCGCGCAGTTCTTTGGTCCCGATGCCATCAATGACCGCCTGCTCCTGATCGAAACCATCTCGTTCACAACGACGCCCGCGGACATGCTGGAATCGCTGACGCGGATCATCGCGGATCGCTCGGTCGGTTCGCTGTTCTTCGGCAACTATCATCTCATGGACTATGAATTGATGGGCGGCGATGCGCGTGTCGCGATTGCTACCGAGACCAAGAAGCGCGGCATGACGACGTTTCTGCCGCCGGCCGTGCCATTCGGTTCGAAGCAATGGCCGACCTTGGTCACGCCCGGTCCCGGCCCCGCATCGATCGCGGACTTGCGATAGTGTTTTTCGTATCGGTGCGTGATTCGGGCGCAACGATAATTTGAGATCGGGCACGCCTGACAGCGTTGACCGAGGGGGGTAAGGGGCATGCGGCCTTCGCGAAGGGAGTTCGTGAAGTGGGTCACGGCGAGCGGGATAGCGCTCAGCCTGTCACGATTGGGAGCGGCCGAGCCGGCGGGCTTTCCGGCGCGCGCGGTGTTGCCCGGCCGGCAAAACTGGAATCCGGCGGCCGATGGCCGCGGTCGCATCGACGGCGTCGCCAAGGTCACCGGCGCCAAGCTCTACGCCTCCGATTTTCGCGCTGCCGACCTGCCGGGATGGCCGGCCACGACGTCGCACGCGATCCTGGTCCGCGCGAGCGATGCGACGCGCGTCTATCTCGGCATGGACCTCGCACGCCTGAGCGGCGCGCTGAAGCCGTCGGTCGTGGTAACGGCCGAGGAGCTTGCGAAGATCGGCGCCCGCGTCCCTGAATTCTACGCGGGCGATCTGTTCTGCCCCGTCGGCAAGACGCCGCTTTATATGGGACAGCCGGTCGCGCTATTGATCTTCGAGCAGTTCGACGCCTTCGATCGTGCGCGGCTGGCGCTGCGCGACGGCACCTTCGTGAAGTCAGGCGAAGAGACCGGCCCGGTCTCCCTGCCCAATTACGCCGCCTTCCGCTTCACGCGCGTGGCCGGCCCAACGCCCGAGTCGCCCGACGTGTATTCGCCGATCCAGGCCGGCTGGGTGACGCCGAGGCGGCTGCAGGACACCACGCTTCCGGTCTGGTCCTCCTTCGCGAAGGAGACGCAGGCACCCTACGGCAAGGCGGCGCGGTACGGCGAGCAGATCCGCGCCGAGCTGGATGCGAAGAACCCCGCAATAGTGGTGCTCGACCGCAGCTTCGAGACCCAGTCGGTCGATCCAATGTTCCTCGAGCCGGAATGCGGCCTCGGCTGGTACGACAACAGGGGCAGCAATCTCGAACTCGTGCTTGGCGTCCAGTCGCCCTATGAAGCCACCGAGTCGATCGCGTACCTGCTCGGACAGACGCGCGCTCCCTTCAAGCCCGCGCAGATCAACACGCAGTTCACCTATATCGGCGGCGGCTTCGGCGGCCGCGACCACACGCCCTTCGTGCTCTATGTCGCGCTGGCCGCAATGTTCTTTCCGGGGCGGCCGGTCCGGCTTGCGCACGACCGTTATCAGCAGTTTCAGGGCGGCATCAAACGCCATCCGTTCAAGATACGATCCCGGATCGGGATCGACCGCGCAACCGGCAAGATCCAGGCTTTCGCGGCCGATCACGTGCTCGACGGCGGCGGCCTTGCGAACTTCTCGTCGAGCGTGGCCGTCGTCGGCGCCACGGCGGCGATCGGCATCTATGACGTGCCGAAGGTCGACGTCACTACGGTGGCCGTGCATTCGCGCGGCGTGACCGCGGGCTCGATGCGCGGCTACGGGACCATACAGACCATGACCGCGCTCGAAGTGCTGATCGACGAGGCCGCAGACGCCTTGCTGCTCGATCCGATCGAGTTCCGGCGGCGCAATGCGCTCAAGCAGAACGGCCGGACCATGACGGGAAATCCGTACATCGTGTCGGTCCGCACGCCCGAGATCCTGGACAAGCTCGAGACACATCCGATCTGGCGGCAACGCGCCGAGGAGAAGGCGCGGCTTGCAAGCAGCGGCGTCTTGGTCGGCACCGGCGTCGCCTGCGTCACCAAGGACTACGGCACCGGCGCGGACTGCTCGCTCGGACGCGTCGAGATCGCAGCCGACGGCAGGATCTCGATCCATTGCGATCATGTCGAGATGGGCAATGGCATCGGAACCGCACTCGCGAGCCGCGTCGCGATCCATCTTGGCGCGGTGGCCGACGAAGTGTCGGTGGCCCGCATCGATACCTATGATGCGCTGGGTCTCGTCACCTCCGGCGATCCCTACACCATGGATCAAAAGACCCAGGACGCGGCTGCGAGGAATCTACGCTGGGTGCCTGCGATCAGTTCGGCCACCAGCGCCTCGATCGGCGCGCATGTCGGGACACATGCGGCTGCCGAGGCCGCGCGCGTCATCTTCCGCTACGGCCTGTGGCCGGCGGCGCTCGAACTCTGGCGCATCCCGCCCTCCGATCCGCGGGCGAAGGATTTCGCCAAAGCGCGCTGGAAGGATGGGCAGCTCATCCTGCCCGGCCTTCCGCCGCTCGCGCTGCCGGCGCTCGCCGCAGCCGCGCATGCGCGCAACCTCGTGACCGGCGCGATCACCCACAGCTTCTCGCGCTGGGCCTGGTCGCGCGCGGGTTTCCGGTTTGGCCGCGAGCTGCACCAGGCGGAGATCGACGCGCTCGCGGTGCGCAAAGGCGGCGGAAAATTCACCGCGCTCAATCGCGTCAGCGCGTGGTTTCCGCCAACCGACAACAACAGGATCGGCACGGCCTACGCCTCGATGTGCGGCACGCTGGTTCGCGTCGAGATCGAGCGCACGACCGGCGCGCTGCGCATCGCCAAGGCCTACAGCGTGCTCGAATGCGGCCAGCCGCTGGTGCCGGAAGTCGTGCTCGGCCAGTCACAGGGCGGCTTTGCCATGGGCGTCGGTTACGCCTTGCTGGAATCGCTGCCGCCTCACGAAGGCGGTCCCGGCAACGGGCAATGGAACCTCGGGCAATATCTGGTAGCGCGGGGATCGGATCTGCCGCTGCGCGATCTCGAGATCGAGATGCTGCCGCCACTGTCGCCGGACGAGCCGCCGAAAGGCATGGCCGAAGTCGTGATGGTCCCCGTCGTACCTGCCCTTCTCAACGCCATCTTCGACGCCACCGGCCACCGCTTCAATTCGTTGCCGGTCACCCAGGCCATGCTCAAGGGAGCGCTCGCGTGACAAGGCTTGCCATCACGATCAACGGCCGCGCGATCGATCCGATTGAGGTGCGCGACGATCTCTCGATGAACGACTTCCTGCGCGAATATCTGGGCATGACCGGCACCAAGTTCGGCTGCGGCGCCGCACAGTGCCTGAGCTGCACGATCATCGTCGACAACCCCGATGGCACCAGCGAAACCAGTCCGACCTGCATTGTGCCGGCCGCAAACTTCAACGGCAAGGCGATCCGGACCGTCGAGGGCCATGCGAGAAATGGCCAGCTTACCGCGCTTCAGAAAGCGTTCATCGATCACTTCGCCTTCCAGTGTGGCTACTGCACCGCCGGCTTCCTGAACGAAGCCCAGGTCCTCCTGGAACGTCTCGCGAAGAAGCCGGTCGCGCGCACCGAACTTGAGAAGACCATCGAAGACGCGCTCGACGGACATATCTGCCGCTGCACCGGCTACATCAAATATCACGAGGCCGTCCGCGACGTGATCCTCGCCGATCCCCAGCGTTATCTGGCCTGACCATGATCTCAGAAACGCGCTTTCGGATTGTCGTTGTGGTCGTGGCGCTCGGCCTGAGCATGGTCACGGGTTATGCGGCCTCGCAGACCGCATCACACGGCCTGGCTTCGCCTGAGAGCTTTGCCGGCATCGCTGACAGCGACGCGCGATCGGCGGCGATGTTCACCGAACTCGGCAAGGTGCTGACGCATCCGCGCTGCGTCAACTGCCATCCCGCCGGCGACCGGCCGCGCCAGGGCGACGAGGGCCGGCTGCATCAGCCGCCGGTCACACGCGGCGCCGACGGCCACGGGGTGGCGGCGCTACGGTGCTCGGCGTGTCACGGCAACGCCAATTTCGAGCCTGGCCGTATACCGGGCCACCCGGAATGGCACCTCGCGCCGCGGGAGATGGGTTGGGAAGGCAAATCGCTCGCCGAGATCTGTGCCCAGATCAAGGACCCCGCCCGCAATGGCGGCCGCAAGGTCGAAGAGCTGATCCACCACATCGGCGAAGATACGCTGGTCGGCTGGGCATGGCACCCTGGCTTCGGCCGTTCTCCCGCGCCGGGCACACAAAAACAGGCGGGCGCGCTCGTCGAAGCATGGGCGAAGAGCGGCGCAGCTTGTCCCGCGAAATGACTTGCGACTCTCTCCCGTAGGATGGGTAGAGCCTCACACCGCCGTCGTCCCCGCGAAGGCGGGACCCATAACCACAGGGAGGTGTTGTGGCGCGAGCAAGCGGTGGTAGCGGAGCACATCACAACGGCCTGTGGTTATGGGTCCCGGCTACACCAAGGGGCTTCGCCGTGGCACGCAAGCCCGGGACGACGGGAGAGAGGTCTGATTTGAATGTCAAACAGCTCTCCGCTGTCATCGTCCGGCTTGACCGGACGATCCAGTATTCCAGAGGCGGTCGTGCTTGAGCCGAGACGCCGCGGGGGTACTGGATGCCCGCCGGAGCCTGTCATCGGGCGGCGTACGCGCCGACCCGTTGGCGGGCATGACGGTGGAGTGTGCGGAGAGGATATGAGTCCGCGTTCTCGCGGCATGGATTGCCCGAGCTTTGCATCAACTTTCACCCTCCTCGAGATCAGAGGGCGCAGGGAAAGCCGGGCGCTGGTTGCACCCGTGGGTCCCGTGCAACAAAAAGCACGGGGGTAGGACCACAGGTTCAACCGAAGCATTCCGGCTT